>DAOWJB010000202.1 GCA_030640625.1 Bacteroides sp. | reverse complement strand
GGTATTTCCCTTCGATCTTGACGGGAATGGTATTGACGAGATCTGGTTTGTCCGCAACACCGACAAGGATCACCCCCTGGCTTACAGCCATATGAAACTGGAAGTCCTCGATGCGGCCACCGGCAATACCACCGTACAGTATCCCTGGCCATATACTGTCAAAGGGCGTACACTCAGTCATACCTTCAGGAATTTTATCATGGGCGGCCACGTCAGCGGGGAACCTGTATTGTTGACAGCACAGGGCACTTATGGGAAGATGGGGATCCAGGCCTGGAATCCCGGCATGGAAAAACGCTGGGATCTGGTGATCAATGAAAAAGACCCGGGGGCCCGGGGCAGTCATATGTGTCCCATTGTCGACATTGACCTGGATGGAACGGATGAACTTATGTGGGGTGAAAGATGCATTAACCTGGATAGTGGCAGATATGTTTTCATCGCCGACCTTCATCTATACAGTGGCCATTCCGACGTGGTTCAACCCGTTTGGAATTACCGGGAGAAAAAATGGTACATCTATACCTGCCGTGAGAGCGGTGAGGATGGATCCATAAAGCCCAGGGTACTACTCTTCGACGCCCGGGGTGAAAGGGTCTGGCATGACCTGGAAAAAGGCCACATGGATCTGGGCTGGACGGCCCAGGTGGCAGACGATCGGGGTTCGGTGGCCTATACCATCTCTCGCGGTGGAAAAACCGCTGGTCCACAGGGTTTTTACCGGATGAATGTGGTGGAATATGCATATGAGACTTTCACGGGCGATCCGGTCAAATTGCCTTTTCCATCCTATCTCACCATCCCCGTTGATCTCGATGGAGACGGCTTTCATGAATTCGCCCGCGCTTCCGGAGAGCAGGCCGACCGGAAAATTTACGACGTTCACGGCAAGATAATAGGGGATATAGGGGAAACAGGCTACCTGGCCATGGCATCCCATTTCATGGACCTGCCGGGTGAACAGTTATTGTGTTACTACCCGGACGGAACAATAAAGATATGGGCAGATAAAAATGCAAGGGACAGCCAGCGTGCAAGATCCCGGTATGAACACCCTTTTTACAAGATCAATATGCTCCTGTCAGCGACGGGGTACAACCTCGTAGTTCTGGGTGGAATATAAAATCTGCCATATGAAAAAATTTATCCCAAGCCTGCTGATTCCCCTCCTGATGATCTTTACGGAATGCCGGCACAGGGAAGATATCCGGAATGTATGGAATGTGGACGCCATCCAGGTCAGCGGTATATTTCCGCACCTCGCTGCTTATGATGAGGAAGGAGAATGCGGTACAGGAGCAATTGTGCCCTGGGCAGACCGGCTCTGGGTAGTCTCTTACGGAGAGCACTATCCTTACGGCTCTTCTGGCAAACTCTACGAGATTAATTCCAGGCTGGAGCGTATCGTGCGGACCGAGAGTGTGGGAGGTACACCGGCCAACCGGATGATCCACAAGGAAAGCAAACAACTCTTTATCGGTCCCTATGCCATCGGTGAAGACAGGAAAGTACGCGTGATCCCCTATGAGCAAATGCCTGGCAGGCATACAGGAAATGCCCGGCATCTCTTTGACCCGGGGAAAAAGATCTATTATGCCACCATGGAAGAGGGATTTTACGAAGTGGATGTGAATACCCTGGAAATTAAAACATTGTATCCCGATGCCCATGAGCTGAATGAAGAAGAATTTGGATCACTTTTGCCGGGTGCGCATGGCAAAGGCTTTTACTCGGGACAGGGAGTATGTGTTTATTCCAATAACGGTGAAGCGGTCCCGGAAGCGCTTGAGCATTTCGATATACAGTCAGGTGCATTGATGGAGTGGGACGGTCATGATTGGAAATTGATCAGGCGAAACCAGTTTGTAGAGGTGACTGGCCCGGGGGGAATTTATGGCAATCCCAATCCTGAGACCGATCCCATCTGGGTAACGGGCTGGGATCATAAATCACTTCTGCTGGGTGTAAGGGATGCTGTATCAGCAGCATGGAGTTACTATCGTCTCCCAAAGGCAAGCCATAGTTATGACGGGGCCCATGGATGGAATACCGAATGGCCCAGGATCCGGGATATTGGCACAAAAATAAATCCCGATTATCTCATGACCATGCATGGGATGTTCTGGCGATTTCCCCCAGCTTTTACCCTGAATAATGCTGCAGGTATTCGCCCCCGGTCCGCCTACCTGAAGGTCATTGGTGATTTTGCCAGGTGGAATGGCCGGCTTGTTTTCGGTTGTGATGACTCAGCCCGGAGAGAATTCCTCAATAAGCGAAGTGTGAAGGGAAACATCAGTGGCCCCGGACAATCCAATTCCAACCTCTGGTTTACAGACCTGGACATGCCCGACCGCCTGGGGCCTGCTACGGCCGAAGGCAGTCTGTGGTTGAGGGAACAAATTGATGCTGGAACCCCGTCAGACCCTTTCCTGTTCACGGGCTGGTCCGGGCGTTGCTGCTGGATCCACATCGAAGGCAAGCATACAGTTAATTTCAGTTTCGAGGTAGACAAACAGGGCAATGGCCGTTGGGAGGAACTGAAAAGTGTTATCGTAAAGCCGAATGGAAGTGCCATGGTAAAATTTTCAGCGGAGGAAGCCGGAGAATGGGTCAGGGTGATTCCTCACAGATCTGCCATGGTAACGATTCACTTCAGCTATACAGACATGGAGGAGAGAGGGAGTGAACCAGACAGGATCTTCCGTGGACTGGCAATGGCAAAAGAGGCTGAAGTTATTGGTGGACTGCTTTACGGCCTGGGAGAAAACAGAAGGAGCCTTGGAATCGCAGTCCTGCACTTCCAGGGAGCAGAAAAGACCGGAACAGGTTATTATGAGCTTAATGAAAGGCTTGAACTTATGCCGGTAGAGGATTCCGGAACCCATCAATTCATCCTCGATAAATTTGCCATTCCTGAAGATGTCATCTCCATAGAGGAATCTTCCATTCTGATCACAGATGATAAGCACAGGAGATGGCGTTTGCCCCTGGGACCGGAGGAATTCTCCGGGTTGACGCGTGGGGCGGTATTACGAATATCCAGGGAAGTGGCAACGGAGAGGGACCTGTTCAGCTGCCATGGGACCTTCTATGAACTGCCCGCCGAGAATGCAGACGGATTTGCCAAGATCCGGCCTGTTGCTTCACATCCTTTCCGTATCCACGACTATGCCAGCTACCGGGGCTTGCTTGTGATGACAGGGATCCAGCCTGAAAGGGCAGGGAACAATGAACATGTTATCGTCTCGGAAGACGGGCAGGCAGCCGTATGGGCAGGAGTGATCGACGATCTCTGGAAACTGGGCAAACCCACCGGTCATGGAGGACCTTGGCTGAATACAGAGGTAGATGCCGGTGAAGTTTCGGATCCCTACCTGATAGGATTTTACGATGAGCGAATCCTGAGCCTCTCGCATGATTCAAACGAGCCAGTCACATTTGATATCGAGGTAAATCCAGTAGGATACGGTCCCTGGATGCTATACCAGCGGGTGACAATTGGTGCAGGAAAAAAATATGAACACCGCTTCCCTGACAATTTTCAGTCCCGCTGGATTCGCTTCAGGACAGACCAGTCCACACGTGCCACAGCCTGGCTGGAATATAAATAAATACATTTTTATGGGTATGATAAGAAACCTTCTGCTCGTCCAATTGATCTTTCTTCATGTGTTTTCCGCCTTATCTCAGGCTGAACCAGTAATAAGCGCTGATTTTCCAGGAGGGAATATCGTGGTGGTAAAGACTCACAGTGACACCATTTGGCTGAAACCGGATCTTTCGGAGACCGAAGGTAACTGGTTCTACTGGTATTTCAAGGCTTCAAATATAGCCGGTGAAACCCTGTTCTTTCAATTCACCCTTGATGACCAGTTTACCTCCTTCGGTCCGGCCTACAGCATCAATAACAATGAGACATGGAAATGGTATGGCGAAAATCAGGTTCACCAGAATGGATTTTCCTATTCATTCACGGAGGCAGATACTGTTGCCTGGTTCTGCACTGCCTTCCCCTATACCGGGAATAACCTGGATGCCTTTGTTGACCGTTTGAATAGCGGGGATCAGCTGCTCCGGGATACTCTTTGCATCTCATCAGAAAACCGGGTCATTGAAAAGCTTTCCATACGGCCTCCCAAGGGCCAACCTGCTGCCAAAGTACTGATTACTGCCAGGCATCATGCATGCGAAATGATGGCAAATTATGTCCTGGAAGGCATCATTGAAAGCATTTTCAATGAGGTGGAACTGGCGTACCTGAGGGAGAAAGTGGAGTTTCTTATCATTCCTTTCATGGACAAGGACGGGGTGGAGAACGGGGAACAGGGGAAGAACCGTAAACCCAGGGACCATAACCGGGATTATGAGGGGCCATCCCTGTATCCATCCACAGCAGCCCTGAGGGAGGGAATTCCTGTATGGTCTGATGGCAAGCTGAAAATAGCCATGGACCTCCATTGTCCCTGGATCAAAGGGAAATACCATGAATGGATCTACCTGGTCGGTAAAGAAGAGCCTGGCATGGCGGCAGAGCAGGTCCGGTTCAGCGAAATACTTGAGGATCATACGACAGGTGACCTTAAGTTCCGAAGCGGGGATTTCCTGCCTTATGGGACGGCCTGGAATACCGGGAAGAGCTATATCAAGGGCAGGTCTTTCAGTCAGTGGGCCGCCACGATGGAGAACATCAGCCTGTCAACCACACTGGAATTCCCTTACGCCAACGTGTTGGAAATACCGGTTTCTAAAGACAATGCAAGAGCCTTTGGAAAGGCCGTTTCATATGCAATCATGGACTACTTGAAAGGTTTACCACCGGAACCTGCTGACAGCTCAATTAAGGGAAAAGATCCTGATGGGGAATGGCCTGAAACTTTCCGCGAAGTAAGCATACCTTGTTCCGTGGATTCAAGCCAGCAGATGGCCATATTCTGTCCGGCCCTATCATCTCAAAAGCCGCAGCCACTTATCGTCAGCCTACATACCTGGAGCGGGGATTACAGCCAGAAGGATCCCCTGGCAGCCATGGTCCATGAAAAGGGCTGGAATTATATTCACCCGGATTTTCGGGGAAAAAACAAGCGGCCGGAGGCCTGCGGTAGTGAGATGGTGATCCCTGACATTGAGGATGCGGTCCGGTATGCGATGAAACACGGGAATGTGGACCCGGAAAATATCCATGTGATCGGTTCCAGCGGTGGGGGTTACGCAACCCTGCTGATGTATATGAAAACCTCACTGGATATCCGGAGCTTCTCGGCCTGGGTGCCCATCAGCAACATGGTGGACTGGTATTGGTCATGCCGGAGCCGTGATCTGAAATATGCAGGAGAAATTCTTAAGTGTACCAGCAGCAAAGACTCAATACTGGATGTCGATGAAGCACGACGTCGCTCTCCTTTTTTCCTGGATACTCCTGTTGCGTACCGGAAAAAAAGCCTGCTGAACATATATTGCGGAATACACGATGGATATACCGGTTCGGTACCCATAACCCAATCCATCCATTTTTACAACAAACTCATAAAAGACCTGGAGGGTCCTGAACATGCCCAGGTACCTGAGAGGGATATAACCTTCATGCTGTCAAAGCGTACTTTTGAGCCTTTGATTAAAGAGCCCGCAGACTTTCTGGATGGGCGCCTTGTCCATTATCGAAAGTCTTTTCAGTCTGTTCACCTGACCATATTTGAAGGAGGTCACGAAATGCTGCCGGGGGCAGCAATGGAGGAATTTGAAAAAATGATGCAGATCAACTATTTTTTAGATATAATAAGTATTACTTCATTTTAAAAACCATGGATTTAAAGAAAGCAGACATTATCCTGCCCGCCCTGTTCAGCCTCCTGGTTCTCGTCCTGTCCACAGAACTTTCAGCACAGGAGATTCGAGTTAGTGAACAATACCCCACGTATTTTGAGTACAATGGAGAACCCCTGCTGCTGCTGGGGGGGACGGTTGATGATAACCTGTTCCAGATTGTGGGACTGGAAGAGCACCTTGACCTGCTGGAGGCATCAGGCGGCAACTATGTACGAAACACCATGTCCAGCCGTGACGAGGGTAACCTCTGGGCTTTCCACAGGCAGGAAGACGGGGTGTATGACCTTAACAAATGGAACGATGCATACTGGGATCGATTTGATCATTTTCTGAAAGCCTGTAAAGAACGGGATATCATCGTTCAGATCGAGCTCTGGGCAACCTTTGATTATTACCGGGATAATTGGGAGGTCAATCCATTTAATCCGAAGAATAACAGGAATTACGATTCTGTGAGGACCAAGCTTCATACATCCGTTCCCACACATCCGATTTTCCGTGGTAATCCCTTTTTCTGGTCCGTACCTGAAATGGACAATAATGCCCGGTTGATGAATTATCAGCAGCGTTTCGTTGACAAACTATTGTCTTATTCCCTGCAATACGGGAATGTATTGTATTGTATGGACAATGAAACCTCTGTAACGGCCAGTTGGGGAAGGTTCTGGTCAGCATACATCAAGATGAAGGCAGAGCTTGCTGACAAGGAAGTACTGACCACTGAAATGTGGGATGCCTGGGACCTGTCACATCCCCAGCACTTTGAGACCCTGCACCATCCGGAGATTTATGCTTTTGCAGACATTTCACAAAACAATCACCAGACGGGAGATAGTCACTGGGAAAATGGGATAAATCAGATGAAAAAGCTGGAAAAGCTGGGTTACCTCAGGCCGTTGACAAATGTGAAAGTATATGGGAATGATGGTGGTAGACATAAAACCACCCAGCAAGGCATTGAAGCATTCATCCGGAATGTCCTGATGGGCTGTGCTTCCAGCAGGTTTCATCGTCCAACAAGTGGACAGGGACTGAACGAAAAGGCTCAGCGTGTAATACGGAGCATGCGGGATCTTTCAGCCAAAGTGAATGTTTTAGAGGCCGGCCCGCTGAATGAACTCCTGGCTGAGCGTGAACCGGATGAAGCCTATTGCATGGCTCTTCCAGGACGGGAATACGTCGTATATTTTCCAAAAGGTGGTTCGGTCGTTCTGGACATCTCGGCCATGCAGGGGCAAGCCAGTATAGAGTGGTGTGAGATGCTGCAGGCCCGATGGTCAGAAATAGAAAGTGTCAGGGGCAATAATGCGATTGAACTTAATTGCCCCGGAGAGGGACATTGGATCGCAGTGATCAAAAAATTGTAAATACTCATTCAAGACCTTAAATATCAATATTATGGATCAGACATTATTTAATGATAAAAGAACCGTGCTGACGCTGGATGCGGGAGGCACGAATTTTGTATTTTCCGCCCAGAGGGCAGGGAAGGAGATCGTGGAACCGGTCCGGAAACCTTCCTATGGAGAGGATCTTGAGAGATGTATTGCATCCATGAAGGAAGGATTCAGGGAAATCCAGCAGAACCTTAAAGATCAGGCAGTTGCCATCAGTTTTGCCTTTCCGGGTCCGGCGGATTATCCGCATGGGATCATCGGCGATTTGGCGAATCTGCCCGGATTTCAGGGAGGGGTACCATTGGGACCCATCCTGGAAGAAGCTTTCCAGCTGCCGGTTTTTATCAATAATGACGGAGATTTGTTCACCTATGGGGAGGCATTGGGAGGATTCCTGCCGGAAATCAACCGGATGCTTGAGGAGAAAGCTAATCCCAGGCGGTATCAGAATCTTGTGGGATTGACACTGGGGACCGGATTCGGGGCCGGGATCTACACCAACGGGCAGCTCATGATAGGAGACAATTCTGTGGTGGCAGAGGTCTGGTTGCTATCTACCCGTCATTCTCCTGACCGCAGTGCGGAAGAAGCAGTAAGTATCCGTTCCGTGATCCGAAACTACGCTAAATACACAGGTGATGCGAACATGCAGGACCTTACTCCCAAAGATATTTTTGATATCGCCGATGGCAGGCAGGCCGGATCCAGAGAGGCAGCCCTGAATGCTTATAAGGAGATGGGGAAGCACCTGGGAGATGCCATGGCCAACCTGATCACCCTTACAGATGGGGTCATTGTGCTGGGAGGAGGCATCACGGGAGCGGCCAGGTATTTTATGCCATCTGCCATGAAAACCCTGAATGGCCATTTTGAATTTCCTGAAGAAAATCCGGAAATAAGGTTAATCCAAAAAGCATACTACCTGGACGACGAAAAGGATCAAAAGGCATTTATTGAAAAATCCGGGAGAGAAATCAGCATACCCGGAACGGGAAGATCAGTTTACTATGATGACCAACCAAAAACAGCAGTAGGAATCAGCCGCCTGGGAGCCTCCAGGGCCATTTCCCTGGGTGCATATGCACTTGCGGTAAATAGACTAAATGGTTGATAACCAGTAATTAAACAAAATTAATTAAACAAATCATTTAAATTTTGAAAAATTCATACGCCCCATGAAAAAAGAATTCGTTCTCTCATTGATTGTCCTTGTTTTCCTGCTGTCATCGTGTAATCCCAGTTCGGAGGACAAGCTGCCCAACTTTGTTGTCATCTTTTGTGACGATCTTGGATATGGGGACATAGGCGCCTTTGGGCATCCCACCATCAAAACCCCGAACCTTGACAGGCTGGCCAGTGAGGGACAGCGGTGGACCTCCTTCTATGTGGCGGCAAGTGTCTGTACGCCGAGTAGGGCGGGACTGATGACCGGTCGG
>DAOWJB010000141.1 GCA_030640625.1 Bacteroides sp. | reverse complement strand
GGTCTGTGTCCTGAGTGTACTGGTATTGAACAGGGCAGCCTCTTTAACCTCCGGAGGGTAGTCACTGGAACAGAATGCGTTTACAAAAGACAGTGTCCTGGTTTCCAGTTCTTTTAAATCCGGGACAACCCTTTCTGCCACATCCCAGGCATCATCAAATTGAGCAGTGTAATAGTTGTTTAGAATATTGGCAGTATCTTCCCTGTCCCAGCTGAGCCAGGCAGGCCGGTTCGGGAAATGCCAGGTGATCAGGAAAACCATCTCCTTTGTTTCACCCGGTAATAGTTTATCAGACACGGCAAGGGTTAACCTTGGCATGTTTTCCTCCGGCTGATAATCCATTGGATCCAGTTTACCATCCCTGCTGAAATCATCCCAGAACCTCAATTTATGTGATCCCCATCCCACTGGCCCGGTACCGGTCTGGTAGGAGATCCCTTCATTTGCAGTAGTGGCCAGGACTATGGATCCCCATGCTTCAGAGGTTTGAGCAACACCCTCAGAGGTCATCATTATCCCACTTACATTTGCAGAAGAGCGGTACCTGTTTACATTATGATCTGCTCCATGCGGATGCCACTCGCCGCTCCAGGTCTGGTGAACCTCCGATCCGTTTATGCCGATGAAATTATGCATGGTTCCACAGATCGATATATCTACCGTATCATCCACTTTGCTGGATACCTCATATTTAAGAATGGCTACCGGAATGCCGCTGGTCTCGGGATCTCCGGGAACCATGGGATTAAATGCCTTCAGCCTGACATTTACAGGCAGGTCCTCATCTGAAAGATTGACCTGGCCGAAGGGATAAGCCGCATCGAATGAACATTCGCGGAACCTCGGCAGTCCGTGATTTTGTGCAGCACTGCCAAGTGATCCTTCATATAAAGATTCATCCATGGGACCCATTAATGCCCGTGATACAGGGGACTGGTCCTTAATTTTTGTATACAGGGCAAAAAAGGGTGCATTGCCCCCCTCAATCGAGGGATTGAACCCCTTGGCAGGCCGGCCCATGATCTCCCAGTCGATAAGTTCCCCACGCCCGCTCAGAGAAATGGTACCGGTCCCAATGCCGCCTATTGGCATGGCAATCTTTGAGGTATGTTCCTGATCATAGTGTTTCAGCACAGGCCATTCACCTTCGGCCTGATACGCTGGTTCAGGCTGACAGGAATACAGCAAGAAAATGCCCAGGGCTATCATCAGGAATAAGGGTGTTTTAGTTTTCATGATTCGGGTTGTTAGTTATCAACTGGAGATTTTTTCTGCCTTATTACAGTTCGATCACTTTCACCTCGTACCTGTCCAGCACAAGCTCGACCCTGGTTATTGAATTTGATATCAGTTCCTTTTTTCCCTGAGGGACCCTGACGGTCTTTTTCTCCTCAGTGTGGTTAATCAGGAACAGAAGTGTGTTATCGCTTCCCTGGCGTAAGGAAGCTTCCACACCGGCTGGCAGATCCAATATCTTTTCAATACCTGCATCCCTGAGCATGGCGTCGACAAGCGCGTCATAAAAGGCTTCCTCTTTTGCGATGGTGCCTACATACCACCCCGATCCCCTGCCATATTCATTCCTCGTTACCGCGGCAAATGAATCAAGGTGCCATTGATCATAACTGGCCTTTGTTTCAGCCCCTTTCGGGTTTATCCAGTCGATGTAGTGGGTTGCTGTCATAGAACCATCAAAGAGCTGGTCGCTGTTCATCTTATAAGAAAAATCCGGGGTAATGGAACCATACTCCTCGATCTCTATTCCCAGTACCGGGGATAGTGCCCCGGGCAGGGTCCTCTCCCAAGCCAGGTTATGCTCATCTTTCACCCCTGTGCGGCAATCTGCCATCAGTACACCTCCATTCTCAACATATGCAGTTAGTTTTTCAGCCAGCTTATCCGGAAGAATGATCAGATCCGGGGTCAGTACCAGCTTGTAAACTGACAGGTCCGTATCTGTATTGACAAGATCCACGTTGATACCGGCTCTGAAAAATGCGTTATAATACCTGGCAATGGCATCCTGCACATTGTTCCCATCGAATCCTGTCTGACCCCAGAGAGACCAGATGGAATGGTAATCATAGATGATCGCCACAGCTGATTTTACGGTCGTACCCCTGAGATATTTCTCAAGATTCCTGTATTCTTCTGCCACCTGTGCTGCTTCATTGTATCTCCTGAGCGGCTTCCCGTCATGCCCCAGTAAACCATGCCAGTATTGCTCCCTGCCTGCCGTACAGGTTCTCCATCTGAACCAGATCTGGCCGTCAGCACCATGGGCCAGCTGCTGATAGCATATCTTCCGGATCTCTCCGGGCCTGGGATTGCGCCAGAATACACCCCATCCTGTTGGACCTGCTGTTTGCTCCATGATAAGGAAGTTCTTTTGCTTGATTCCCCTCATCAGGTCTGCCGCCATGGAGGCTCTGTAG
>DAOWJB010000264.1 GCA_030640625.1 Bacteroides sp. | reverse complement strand
GGCAGATGCAAAAGCGGCGGTCCCTGTTTTTAGGGGTGTAATTTCAATGGCAATCATACGATACATCCAGATACAGGCATTCTTGTTACTGAAAGCTGGGTAAGGAACCGGGAAGAAACCATGGTCAGGAACAATCAGGCCAACGAGCGTTCAAGGGGGATGTCAGCTTCCCGCTGGCCGGTTAAAATGATACTGGAGCGTGGTTACGGATTGGCCACCATCTATTATGGTGATATTGACCCTGATTATGATGATTCTTTTCAAAACGGGGTACATCCGCTATTTTATGGCCCTGGACAAAATATGCCTGAAGATGATGAGTGGGGATCCATAGCTGCCTGGGCCTGGGGACTCAGCCGGGCGATGGATTATCTTGTTAGCTGGGAGGCCATCGATCCTTCACGGGTGGTCGTTATCGGTCATTCCCGCCTGGGGAAAACATCCCTCTGGGCCGGTGCCTCTGATGAGCGTTTTGCAATGATTGTTTCAAATAATTCGGGATGTGGGGGAGCGGCGCTTTCCAGAAGGGAGTTTGGAGAGACTGTGGCGCGCATCAACACAAGTTTTCCCCACTGGTTTTGCCGGAATTTTCATGATTATAACACGAGGGTCAGTGACCTGCCTGTTGACCAGCATATGCTCATAGCCCTTATGGCTCCCCGTCCTGTATATATTGCCAGTGCTGCGGAAGATCAATGGGCCGATCCCCGTGGTGAATACCTTTCCGGGTTTCATGCCGCCAGGGTATATAACCTGTATAATCCAACCATTCTTGACTTTGAATCACCGGAGATAAATACCCCCGTGAATGATACGAGGATCGGTTATCATGTCCGCAGTGGAGGCCATAATGTCACAAAATTTGATTGGCAGCAATACCTGGATTTTGCAGACCGTCATCTGGTGAAATAAGGTTTTTTTGAATCATTCCAAATTACCTCTGTGGAAGGCTTATTTATTGGTGTCTGCTGATTTAATATGTTATTATTGTATGTTTGGATGAAACTGGCCAGTGGTCGTTGATAATTAGCAGAAAATGTCCCCTAAAATCTCCGGTAAAACGATTGTATTTGTGCTGTTCATTGCTGCGGTACTTACGGTTCTTGTCTGGTGGATAGTAAAAAACCCGGTCTCTGAGTTGACAGAGAGCCTGCCGGGGACCGACAACCGTGTAAGCCGGGCAGATTCCATACTTGAAGTAATTAATATAGGCGAACATTTCGAACGTTTTGGTGAGGCGCCGCCTGCCCTGTCAGAAACCTGGCCCAGGTTCAGGGGGATAGATTTTGACAATATCTCCAAATCACCGGTAAAACTGATTGATGGTTTCAATGGCCGGGCACCCGAGATCCTGTGGTCTTATGAGCTGGGTGAGGGACATGCCGGACCGGCCATTTATAAAGGGACCGTTTACCTGCTGGATTATGATGAGGGAAAACGTGCCGACATGCTCCGGTGTTTCTCTCTGGCCGATGGAAAGGAAATCTGGCGCAGGTGGTATCGCATCAATGTGAAAAGAAATCACGGCATGTCAAGAACCGTACCGGCTGTGACCAAAGATTTCATACTGACCATTGGTCCGCGCTCACATGTGATGTGCCTGGATCGGGAGGATGGTGATTTTTTATGGGGACTCGACATCGAGAAAGATTATGAAACGGAGATCCCTTTCTGGTATACCGGTCAATGTCCCCTGATAGATAAGGGTAAAGCCATCCTGGCCACCGGAGGAAAGGCAATGATCATCGCGGTAGATTGCGCCACGGGTGAAATTCTGTGGGAAACCCCGAACGAGTTGGGCTGGAAAATGTCCCATTCATCCATCATGCCATATACATTCGGGGGACGCAGGATGTATGTTTACAGTGCTGTAGGTGGTGTCATGGGGATTGCTGCAGACGGACCCGATGAAGGGACGGTTCTTTGGAGTTCCTCCGAATGGAATCATTCAGTTGTTGCTCCTTCACCTGTCTGTCTACCCGATGGGAAGATCTTCCTTACGGCTGGTTACGGGGCAGGTAGCATGGTTTTACAGCTTGGGGTGGAAAACGGTAAATATACCGCCGAGGTCTTACAGGAATACAAGCCGAAAGATGGACTTGCATGTGAACAGCAGACCCCGCTGGTTTTTGAAAATCATTTACTTGCCGTGCTGCCCAAGGATGCTGCAACATTGCGCAACCAGCTGGTTTGTGTCCATCCCGATGATTGCACCAACATCATCTGGTCAAGTGGCAAAACCAGCCGGTTCGGACTTGGGCCTTATATGATTGCAGACGGCAAGATCTTCCTGCTGAGTGATGATGGCACCCTGACCATCATAAGGCCAAGCGTTCGTAAGTATCTTCAAATGGACCAGGTAAAGATATTCGACGGGCATGATGCATGGGCCCCATTAGCCATTGCTGATGGGTATTTGGTTTTGAGAGATTCAAAAAGGATGGTATGTATAAAGATTAAAGCCTAAAGAATTATAAAATGAAAAAGACAGTCATTTATTTATTCCTGTCTCTGATCATAGTTGTCATCCTGGTGATTGTGATTGGAGATTTCAGGTCCACCAGACCGGACCGCATGTCTGGAAATCCCTATGAACTGGATATTGACGGCATCAGGTCAGTAGATCCGGACCTGATCACATACAAGGAAACTAAAAACTATAAAATCGATGCAGCGCAGGCTGGAGGGATAGCTGTGGCTGGCGGAAAGATCTTCCTGGTGGCGGATGATTTTTTACAGGTATTTGATTACGGGGGGAAGCAGTACTTCAGGGAACCCTTGCCGGAGCAGGCCCGATGCCTGGAGGTAACTGCCACGAATGATATTATTGTCGGCTTCCGGAATTCAATAGCGCTGTTATCCCCCGAAGGGGAGGAGATATGGCGGAGCGAACCCCTGGATGAGCGGGCTGTTATTACAGCATTGGCTGTTAAAAATTCAACAATTTTTGTAGCTGACGCCGGGAACAGAGCGGTTCACAGGTACACAATTGATGGTAAATATGTTGATTCATTTGAAGGCAAGACCAGGATAGAAGGGAATCACGGATTCATTATACCCAGTCCCTATTTTGATCTCGGTGTCAGTCCGGATGGCGAACTATGGGTGGTGAATCCAGGAAAACATTCCCTTGAGAATTACACTGATGATGGCAACCTGAGATCATTCCTGGAGAACATATCACGCGAGATCGAAGGATTCGGTGGCTGCTGTAATCCTGCTCATATTGATATCATGGCGGACGGCTCCTTTGTTACCAGCGAGAAGGGTGTGGTTCGCATCAAGATACATGAACCCTCCGGGGAATTGTCCACTGTTGTGGCACCTCCCGACAAGTTCCGGGAAGACGGGGAGGCACCGGATGTGGCAGTAGATGAGGAGGGGATCATTTATGCACTGGATTATGATAAAAACCTGATCCGGATATTTGAACCAAAATAGGCTATTATGACAAGGTTAGAATTCATAAGGGGTACAGGCAGATGGTTGATCTTGATCATACTGCTGGCAGCCGGTGGATTTTTGATCGAGTCTCGCCGGGTTACCTTGCGGAGTTATTGTAAGGACGATTCAAACTGTGCCGGATGTGGTTTGAAACGGGTTTGTAACCCGCCGGAGGCAAACAAATCAAAAGCAGATGAAAAAGAAGAAAACATTTAACCGCAGGGATTTTATCCAGAGCAGCATCCGTGCTTCCCTCGTTGTGTCGGTTGGGGGCATTGGGGGTCTCGCTTTGAAAAACGGAACAAAAAAGGATTGGGTTTGGCAGATAGATCCTTTCGAATGTAATCAGTGTGGCCGTTGTGCTACAGAATGTGTTCGTAATCCATCTGCAGTAAAATGTGTTCATGCATATGACCTCTGCGGCTATTGTGATCTTTGCGGAGGTTACTTTATTCCCGGGGCGGTCAAGTTGGATACAGGTGCAGAGAATCAATTATGTCCCACTGCTGCCCTGATACGAAAGTTTATTGAAGAACCTTATTTTGAATACGAGATTGATGAGGATCTCTGTATTGGATGTGCCAAATGTGTCAAAGGCTGTACTTCATTCGGGAACGGTTCCCTTCATTTGCAGATACGGCATGACCTCTGCCGCAACTGCAATGAATGTTCCATCGCCCGGGTATGTCCCTCCAAAGCCATCAAAAGAGTGCCTGCCGATACACCATATTTGATCAAGGGCACTTTTACAAGAACAACAGATTCCTGATTAATGGGTCAGCGCGTTAAAATATTATTATTTGGAATTTTTATCATCCTGTCACAGGTGATGGCGGCACAGCAGCGTTTTCCCAAGCCAGAATTTGAGACCGGTTACGTCCAGCCCAGTCCAACAACTCCAGAACCCAGGGGACTGGCCATGGAATATATGGATGTCCTGGTGCTCCTGGCCGTATTGTCCCTGGCAACATGGTTTGCCCTGAAATCCCGTTCCCGGAGAGGCATTCTATGGCTTTCGGTTTTTACCCTTGTCTATTTTGGATTTTACCGGAAGGGATGTATCTGTTCCATCGGGGCCATCCAGAATGTGGCCCTCTCCCTCAGTGACGCTGCTTATTCCATTTCCATAACTGCCCTGGCTTTTTTCCTGCTACCCCTGCTTTTTGCCCTGTTTTTTGGAAGGACATTCTGCGCCGGGGCCTGTCCCCTTGGTGCCATCCAGGACCTGCTTATCATCAAACCCATTTCTCTTCCACCCTGGTTGAGGAAGACGGCCGGGATTATTCCGGTAATTTACCTTGGACTGGCAGTTTTGTTTGCAGTTACAGGATCTGAATTCATCATTTGCCGTTATGATCCCTTCGTGGGGATCTTCAGGCTGGATGCTCCCTATCACATGGTGGTTCTGGGCATCAGTTTTTTGCTGCTGGGAATGTTTGTAGCCAGGCCCTATTGCAGATTTTTCTGTCCCTATGGTGTATTGCTGAACTGGATGTCCAGGTTCTCCAAATGGCATCTCAGGATTACTCCTTCCGACTGCATCCGGTGTAAGCTGTGTACCAGTTCCTGCCCTTTTGATGCCATAGACCATCCGACGGAAGAAAAGAATCCGGATCCGGCCCGGCGTAACTACCGGAAATTCATCATTTATTTTCTGCTAATACCCCTTTGGGTTCTGATGGGCGGATTTATAGCGTCAAAATCCTATAACTACCTGTCCAGGGTGCATCAGGATGTTTATCTGTCTGAATTGCTGATCAATCATCCTGAATTGGTGAATGATCCTGACAACCTGGATATACAGATATTTTTAAGTTCGGGGAAAACCCTCGATAGCCTGGTTGAGGAAGCCAGGATAATCCAGCAGAAATTCCGGACCGGCGGATGGATAATGGGAGGATTTATCGGGCTTGTGATCGGCATTACACTGCTGAACCAGGTGGTATTTCGAAAACGGGAGGACTATCAGCCAGACAGGGGAGATTGCTTCAGCTGTGGAAGATGTATGGATTATTGTCCGGTTAAGAACTGATATCGACATATAAATTGAAACAAATGAATGAGGATTATAAAATAAAACTAGCTGCCAATACGGCCATCGTAGCTTCCATTTTTTCTTTTATCATTGCGATGCTGCTGCTGCTGAATTATTACCAGCTTAAGGCAAATGATCCCCTGGAACTGGAATCCATGGAGCTGCTTATTGAACGGTTAAAAGATGAGCCCAATAACGAAGATCTTAAGCAAGAGATCCGAAGCCTCGATCTGCTGGCCCGAAAAGCGTTTTTTACCAGCCAGTGGCAAGTGAAGACCGGCCGCTATTTACTACTTCTGGGATCCATTGTGTGGGTGTTTGCCCTGCGTTATTATTTTACCAGCAAAGCCGGTATCACGGAACCTGATGTTGCACAGGTCAGTGACAGGACTGCCAGGACCATTTCCCAGCGCTGGATTTTAATCGCCGGAGGGGCGATAATGCTTACCGCCTTCCTGGCTTCGTTTGCCGTAAATGACCATATCAGACTCTACCAGGCTTCGGGGGTGGTTGATGATAGTGAACGAACAGCTGATGAGTCCATTGAGGTGATAGCGATCACAGAAAGTCCGGATGCAGATCAGGATACCCAGGTGGCAGAAGAGCCCACAACAGCAGGAGATCTCCCTGCTGCAATGGGAGAGGAAGCCAGCGGTGAGACTGGTGCAGTAACTGCCAGGGCAAATCATAACGGTTTCAGGGGACCATTTGGCAATGGTGTTTCCTATCATAAAAACATTCCGGTGGACTGGGATGGCCCCTCGGGAAGAAACATCATATGGAAAGCAGAAATGTCAAAACCCGGGTACAATTCCCCTGTCCTGTGGAAGGATAAATTATTTATTGCCGGTGGAGACAAAAGCATACGAATTGTTTACTGTTTTGATGCTTCCTCCGGGGCATTGCTTTGGCAGCAAGAGGTGAAGGATATCCCGGGCTCGCCTACTGCACCTCCAAGGGTAACCGAAGATACCGGGTTGTCGGCACCAACCCTTGCGACTGATGGCACCCGCGTATACGCCATATTCGCTACCGGAGATATCATTGCATTTACCATGACAGGCACCCGGGTATGGGCCAGGAACCTCGGTGTTCCGGATAATCATTATGGCCATTCTTCCTCACTCATCGTCTGGAATAATCACTTATTGGTGCAGTATGATTCCAACAAAGGGGGGCGCCTGTTATCCCTTGATACTGCCACGGGTAATACACAATGGGAAACGGCCAGGCAGGTTGGCATATCCTGGGCATCTCCTATCATTGCAAATATTGGAGGTGATTTGCAAGTGGTCCTTTCAGCTGAACCACTCGTTGCAGGTTATCGCATTGATACCGGTGAGGAATTATGGTCAGTTGATTGTATGATGGGAGAGGTGGGACCCTCCCCGGCCTATGGTGAAGGCCTTATTTATGCGGCCAATGAATATGCACGGCTCGTAGCTATAAATCCTGCTGCAGCTGAGCCGGTAGTCTGGGAAGATGATGAATACCTGCCCGAGGTTGCCAGTCCAGTTGTATCGGGCGGACTCCTGTTTATAGGCACCAGCTATGGGGTACTGGTCTGCTATGATGCCCGCAGCGGAGAAAAATACTGGGAAGAAGAAGCAGACCACGGTTTCTATGCCTCACCCATGGTTGCGGATGGGAAATTATTTGCCATGGATATGGATGGTGTTATGCATATTTATAGCATCAGCAAAGAAGTGAAGAAACTGGGCACACCGGTCCTCGGTGAAAAAGTATTTGCAAGCCCGGCATTCTCAGAAGGCAGGCTTTACCTGCGGGGAGAAAAATTCTTGTATTGCATTGGTAATGAGTAAAAACGAAATAGATATACATACAGAGGATATTGCATCTATTGTCGCCGGTCTCGGGACAGAAAAAAGATCGGTCATTCCCATCCTTCAGGCCATCCAGGAGAAGTACAATTACTTGCCGGAAGATGCCTTGAGAAGTGTATGTGAAATGACTGACATCACCACCCAACAGATCCTGGGTGTCGCCAGCTTCTATTCACAGTTCCGGCTGGAACCCGTGGGTGAACACATGGTTAAGGTATGTGTCGGAACAGCTTGCCACGTGAAGGGCTCTGCACTTGTTTACGATGCCCTTCGAAGGGAACTGAAGCTGGGTGATGATGTGCATACTGATTCCGCAGGCAAGTACACACTTGAAAAGGTAAACTGCCTCGGATGCTGCACCCTTGCTCCCGTGGTACAAGTAGACAATATCACCTATGGTCACGTAGCCTCAGACAAGGTGGGTGACATCCTGCATGATTTTGAGAATAGCAAGGGCCCGACGGGAAAATCCCGGATCAGATCAATGGACAGGAAGGAGATTGACGGAGAGATCCGCATCGGGCTGGGATCCTGTTGTGTAGCCAGTGGGAGCGATAAGATCAGGCAGGCTGTGGAGGAGACAGTACAAAAAAGAGGTTTGCATGTTAACCTGAAACATGTTGGTTGTGTTGGGATGTGCCACCAGGTACCCCTGGTCGAGATCGTTCCGGCACAGAAGGAGCCGACCCTCTATGCGAAGGTTAGTCCGGATAAAGTCAAAAGTATCATCAATAAGCATTTTAGTCCACCTGGACTCCTGAAGCGCATCCAGAACAAACTCACCGATACCATTGAAAATATTCAGAACGATGGCCAGTGGGAAGGCATTGAAAGGTATCACCTGGATGTCAGGGAAAAGCAGGTCTCCTCCTTCCTGGGACACCAGGTCCTCATCGCCACCGAATTCCGTGGCATCATTAATCCACTGGACATTGACGAGTATATACACAGGGGAGGATTTTCCGCCCTGGGTAATGTCTTTCGAAACCTGTCCCCTGACGAACTGATCCGGTCGATAAAGAAAAGTGGCATACGCGGCAGGGGCGGAGCCTGCTTTCCAACAGGGGAGAAATGGGAAGCCGTCGCCCGGCAGGATGCACCCACCAAATACATCATATGTAATGGAGACGAAGGTGATCCGGGAGCATTTATGGACAGGATGTTGCTGGAGTCCTATCCCTACAGGATCATTGAAGGGATGATTATGGCGGCTTATGCCGTGGGTGCTAGCTTGGGATACTTCTATATCCGGGCGGAATATCCTCTGGCCGTAAGTCGTATCAGGCAAGCCTTGCAGGTTTGCAGGGAAAAAGCTTACCTGGGTCAGAACATCATGAAATCGGGCTTCTCTTTTGATTTGAATTTATTCGAAGGGGCAGGGGCGTTTGTATGCGGAGAGGAAACTGCCCTGATTGCTTCCATTGAAGGCAATCGCGGATTCCCGAGGCTCAGGCCGCCATACCCGGCTGAAAAAGGTTTATGGGGTCACCCGACACTGGTCAATAATGCGGAGACTTTTGCCCAGATTGCCTACATCATCCGCAATGGGTCGGACAAGTATAATGCAATTGGTTCTGCAACGTGCAAGGGAACCAAGGTCTTTGCGTTGGCCGGGAAGGTGGCCAGGGGTGGGTTGATAGAAGTACCCATGGGCATAAGCATTAGAAAAATTGTGGAGGAGATAGGTGGGGGAGTGGCTGGTGGACGGGCATTTAAGGCTGTTCAGATAGGCGGCCCATCAGGCGGCTGCGTCCCGGCTTCCATGGCAGATACAGCGATTGATCTGGAATCCCTGTCAGCGGCAGGAGCCATGATCGGGTCCGGCGGTATGGTTGTCTTGGATGAAACAGACTGCATGGTTGATATAGCCAAATATTTTCTGTCATTCACCCAGAAAGAATCCTGTGGGAAATGTACATTCTGCAGGATAGGGACCCGCCGGATGCTCGATATCCTGGAAAGATTATGTTCAGGAAAGGGTGAGAAGGGGGATTTGGAAAAGCTTGAAGAGCTGGCCGGTTTGACCAGGAAGGGAAGTCTATGTGGACTGGGCAGAACGGCCCCCAATCCGGTCCTGACAACCCTCCGTTATTTCAGGGAAGAATACGAGGCGCATCTGGAAGGAAGATGCCCTGCGGGCAGGTGCCAGGAGTTGATCTCTTATTCAATAAATGATGAATGTATCGGATGTACCCTCTGTTCACAGAGTTGTCCGGCCGATGCCATACAGTTCCGTCCCCATGAAAAACATGAGATCCAGCAGGATAAGTGTATCAAATGTGACAGCTGCCGGCAGGTGTGCCCGGCCGGGGCAGTAAGCGTTCAATAAAGATGATCAGTTTAAAAATAGATGGCGAAAATATAAAGGTGCCGGAGGGATCCACGCTCCTGCAGGCAGCGGAAAAGGCCGGGGTGGAGATACCAGTCATGTGCTATGACGACCGACTGGATCATTTTGCTTCCTGCATGGTATGCATGGTCAAAAGCAGGGACAGTGGACAGATGCTGGCATCCTGCTCGGTCAAAGCTGAGGAGGGGATGGATATCATTACAGGAGATGAGGAAGTTTTTGAGGCCCGCAAAGCATCCCTCGAATTACTGCTTAGTGACCACACCGGTGATTGTCAGGCCCCATGCCAGCTGGCCTGTCCGGCCCATATGAACATCCCCCTGATGAACAGGTTGCTGGGAGAAGGAAAGGTGGATGAGGCACTTCAGGTTGTACAGCAGGATATCCCCATTCCGTCCATCCTCGGCCGTATTTGCCACGCACCCTGTGAAGGCGCTTGCAGACGGAAAACCATTGATGAGCCGGTATCCATTTGTCTTTTGAAAAGATATGCAGGGGATATTGGAAACCTGCAGCATGTATCTGCAAAAACCGTCAATCAACAGGCACTGAAAAAAGCCATTGGAAATAAAAAGGTGGCAGTGATCGGTGCGGGACCTGCGGGACTTTCAGCTGCCTGCTATTTGCAACGGGCTGGCTATCAATGCATACTGTATGAAAAGAGTGATAGAGCAGGGGGATTGCTCCACCTGGCTGAAGTGATGGATGATTCATATCCGGAGGTCCTCGACCGGGAGATTTCACAAATCCTGGATACAGGCATAGAGTTAAAAACCAATATGGCCGTTGATAAGGATCTGTTTGAGAAGTTGCTGGGATCATCCGATGCCATCGTTGTCGCAACCGGAGAAATCGAAAATGGCATCCGCTCCTGGAATATTGAATCCGGTAAAAATGGTATCACCATTGATAAATCAACTTACCAAACATCCCATCCCCCGGTATTTGCCATAGGTAATGTGGTCAGGTCAGTGAAATCTGCAGTGAGGTCTGTGGGCCATGGCAAAGAAGTAGCAGCAAGTGTTCACCAGTATTTGTCCGGGGAGGCTGTCAAGGGATACCCTAAAATGTTTAATTCCAGATTTGGTAAATTGCGGGAGGAGGAATTTGGTGAATACCTGAAAGAATCACATCCCGGTAAACGTATGGAACCGGTTGCGGGACAAGGAAAAGGCTTTGATCACACGGAAATGCAGGAAGAAGCAGGCCGCTGCCTTCATTGTGATTGCAGGGATCTGCATACATGCAAATTAAGGATCCATGCTGATCGTTATGCAGCAAACCAGCGGCGATATAAGGGAGATGCATTCAAACCGGTCACCAAGGTCTTTGTGCATGATGCCATCATTTATGAACCACAGAAATGTATTAAATGCGGGATATGTGTGAGGTTGACTGCCTTGCATAAGGAAAAATATGGTTTTACCTTCATCGGACGTGGATTTGATGTACGCATTGGCATCCCTTTTGATGAGAGCTTAGAGGCTGACTTGAGCGAAACAGCCAAAGAGGTAGCAATGGCATGTCCCACTGGAGCATTAGCATTAAAATGACAGCAAGATTTCTGATATTATCGATTTTGCTTAGCCAGTCTGTTCTTGGCCAGACGGGTGGCGACTGGTATATATTCAGGGGTGACCCCGCCCTGAGCGGTATCACTTCAAATCGCCTTCCTGATCAACCGAAGTTGCTCTGGTCCTACCATGTGGGGGATGACCTGAGATCAGCTCCTGTATCAGCCAGCGGCCGGGTGGTGGCAGGATCTATGGATGGATCTGTCTACTGCCTTGACCTGAAAGGGCAGTTGCAGTGGAAGTTTGAAACAGGGAATGGAATAGAAGCACCGGCATTGCTTTACAAGGGAGCTGTTTACGTTGGCAATCTGGATGGTTCAATGCATTGCCTGGATATTAAAACAGGAATGGAGAAATGGTCCTACAAGGCTGAGAACCAGATATCCGGTTCCCCTAATATTTGGGATACAGGGGACCGGCCCGTGATCGTTTTCGGAAGCTATGATTATTATCTGTATTGTTTGGATGCCGGTACAGGCAAGCTGATCTGGAAATACGAAACGGATAATTTTATCAATGGGGCAGCGGCCTGTTACCAGGGAAGAGCTATTTTTGGGGGTTGTGACGGTTTTCTCCATGTGGTGGAAATAAAGACGGGCAATCTCGAAAAGAAAATAGATATTGCAACTTTTATCGCTAGTTCCGTGGCTATTTCAAAAAATATTGCATTTTTAGGCGATCATGACGGGACATTCTCCTGCGTTGATCTGGACAAAGAGAAAATTATCTGGACCTGGGAGAATGACCGTGCCCGTCTCCCGTTTCTGGCATCCCCTTCGGTAACCCGGGAAGTAGCTGTTATAGGGAACGAAGATAAGTATACCTATTGTTTTAACAGGTCCACAGGTGATCTGGTCTGGAGATTCAACAGCGGATCCAGGATCAATGCATCACCGGTCATAGCCGGAAACAGGGTACTGATTGCAAACATGCGGGGTGATTTGCACATATTGGATATTAATAAGGGGAATTCCCTGTGGAGCTATGAGCTGGGCAGTGCAGTTACCGGGAATCCCGCCGTCACAGAAGGGCGATTTTATATTGCTGCTGCAGATGGCTATATTTACTGTTTTGGAAAATGAACATACTTTATATTATACCTGGATCGGGAGATAGTTTTTATTGTGGCAACTGCCTGCGTGACAGCAATTATGTGGGAGCCGTGCGTGACCTGGGGCACAATGTTGTAAAGATCCCCATGTACCTTCCATTGTTCTCAGATGAGAATGACATGAACAATATCCCCCTTTTCTACGGTGCTATCAGCATTTACCTCAAACAATTATACCCGTTTCTGCGGAAAGCACCGGCCTGGTTTGACCGTCTGATGAATTCCAAACCCATGCTGAAGCTTGCAGCACGGATGTCCGGATCCACCAGGGCAAAAGGACTCGGAGAATTGACCGTATCCATGCTGATGGGTGAACATGGGGAGCAGCGTGAGGAACTTGACCGGATGGTAACCTGGATAGCCGATCATTGCAAGCCGGATATTATTCATCTTTCCAATGCATTGCTGCTCGGACTTGCAGGGCGTATAAAGGAAAAGCTTAATGTTCCGATTGTCTGCTCATTGCAGGATGAGAATGTCTGGGTGGATGTGATGAAACCCACCTTCAGGGACAGGGCCTGGGAATTAATGAGGGAAGATGCCGAACAGGTGGACTTATTCATTCCTGTGAGTGATTTTTATGGCGGGGTTATGCAGGAGAAAATGAATTTGCCCGCAGATAAGGTAAAAAGGATTCATCTGGGTGTTTGCCTGGCGGATTACCCCTCATCGACAGTAGAATCGAAAGGCCGGAACATTGGATTTATTTCTCGAATGAATCCTGAGAACGGGCTGGACATATTGGTAGATGCTTTTCTGCTGTTGAAACAAGAGAATGGATTTGAAGATGTGAGCCTGGTGCTGACTGGTGGTTCCACGGGAGACGATGCAAAATTCATCAAATCAAACAGGAAGAAACTTGCCAGGGCCGGACTCCTGAAATATGTTGATTTCCATGAAGATTTTGTAAATGCCGGCAGAATGGAGTTCTTTAAAAAGATCTCGGTACTATCCGTACCTGTCCGCCTTGGAGAGGCATTTGGATTGTACCTGCTGGAAGCAATGGCTTCAGGCATTCCGGTAGTACAGCCTGCCCTGGGAGCTTTCCCGGAAATCATAGGGATCACTGGTGGAGGTTTTACATACCAGGAAAATACCCCTGAAAATCTGGCAGATTCACTTATGAAGATCCTTGAAGACAAAGAATTACTCAAACAAAAAAGCCTGAATGCCCGGCAGGGCACTGACGATCATTTCAACCTTAAAAAGCAGGCGGGCAAAATGATTGATGTTTATAATTCAGTAAAGTTATCCTGATATGTTGTTGCAGCTCAAGCATATTTCCAGGGCTTACGGAAAGAAAGAATCTGAAACCTACCAGGTCGTACTTAATGATATTAGCCTTGATATTGAAAAGGGACAAAGTATTGCGGTTACCGGACCTTCCGGATCCGGGAAGACGACCTTGCTTAACCTGGCCGGATCACTGGATAAGCCGGACCAGGGCCAGGTGCTGTACCTGGACCAGGATATCACCAGGCTTACGGGAAGAGAGCTGGAGCAATTCAGAAACAAAGCCGTGGGATTTGTATTTCAGCAGCATCATTTATTGCCCCAGTTTACGCTTCTGGAAAATGTTCTCCTTCCCACTCTTCCAAACAGAAACGCAGGGGGAGCTGGGGACAGGGCAGAGGAATTGATAAAAAGGACAGGCCTTTGGGATCACCGGGATAAGAAACCCCGGGAGTTATCCGGCGGCGAATCCCAGCGTGCTGCTGTCGTCAGGGCATTGATCAACAATCCTGCTATGTTGCTGGCCGATGAACCAACTGGTTCCCTCGATTATGAAAATTCCAATCAGTTGTTTGACATGCTTCTTGAATTTAACAGGACTGATGAGGTCGCACTTGTGGTGGTTACCCATTCCCCTGAACTGGCCAGGAGAATGGATACAATATACAGGTTAAAGAGTGGCAAACTTGACATGATAACTGAATAATGACCGGCATCCGTTTTGCGATCAAGAGCTTTCTCCATTATTTGCGTTATAACCTGACGGTGGCCATTGGTGTTGCTATCAGTACGGCCATTCTTACCGGGGGATTGATCGTGGGGGATTCAGTGAGATTCAGCCTGGAACAAAGCACTCGGTACCGGCTCGGAGAAACCAGGATTGCCATCACCTCAGGCGACCGGTTTTTTACCACAAAACTAGCTGAATCACTGCAGGAAGAACTGCCAAACAGC
>DAOWJB010000114.1 GCA_030640625.1 Bacteroides sp. | reverse complement strand
TAACGGGAAATTCATCCCTGCTGCCATCCGCATGATGAAGAACCAGCAGCAAGGGTTTGCCAGGAGAAAACTCATCAAGGCCTTTGATCTCAATATTGTCATCCTCCCGGATCCGGTCATAATCATTCTTGTCGGCAAAAGTGAGCGCAAGCACACCCTGCTTTTTCAGATTTGTTTCATGGATCCTGGCAAAGGACCTGACCAGTACAACGCGCACACCCAGGTGCCTGGGTTCCATGGCTGCATGTTCCCTGGATGAACCCTCTCCATAATTCTCATCACCAATGATCACACTGCTGATACCCTCTTTCTTGTAAGCCCTGGCAGTATCCGGAACAGGTGCGGGATCGCCGGAGAGCTGGTTTATAACGCTATTTACCTCTTCATTGAAGGAATTAACCGCTCCAATCATCAGGTTATTGGAAATATTGTCAAGATGCCCCCTGTACCTGAGCCATGGTCCGGCCATTGAGATATGATCCGTCGTGCATTTACCACTGACCTTGATCAGCAGCTTCATGTCTTTGAGATCTTCTCCGTTCCAGGGACTGAAGGCTGTGAGCATCTGTAGTCTTTCTGAGTCCGGCTTTATGGTAATTTCGACGCCCGAGCTGCCTTCTGCGGGTGCCACATATCCACGGTCTTCAACCGCAAATCCGGCCGGTGGCATTTCCAATCCGGCAGGCTCGGTAAGGAAAACCTCTTCCCCTTTGTCATTGATCAGTGAATCTTTGACCGGGTGAAAAGTCAGATCACCCGCTATGGCAAGGGCAGTAACAATTTCAGGGGAGGCTACGAAAGCATGGGTTTTTGGATTTCCATCATTCCTTTTGGCAAAGTTCCGGTTAAAAGAGGTGATGATGGAATTTTCCTCCAGTTTATCTGCATTGTGCCTCATCCATTGTCCGATACATGGACCGCAGGCGTTGGCAAGCACAACTCCGCCTATATCTTCAAATACTTTTTGCAGGCCGTCTCTTTCCATGGTATAGCGGACCATTTCTGATCCGGGTGTAACGGTAAATTCCGACCTTGCCTTCAATCCCTTGTCCAGTGCCTGCCTGGCCACAGATGCTGCCCTGGTTATATCCTCATAGGATGAATTGGTGCAGCTGCCGATGAGTCCAACCTCCAGTTTTTCCGGATATCCGTTTTCTTTAACCGCCCGGGCAAATGCTGACAGGGGCCAGGCCTTATCGGGCGTAAACGGTCCATTGACATGGGGTTCCAGCGTTGACAGGTCGATCTCTATCACCTGGTCAAAATAGGTATCGGGATCTTTATATACCTCCGGATCACCTGTCAGGTAATTTGCGATCTGATCGGCTGCCTCAGCGATCTCTTCCCTGCCCGTTCCGGCCAGGTATTCATTCATTTTCCGGTCGTAACCGAAGATCGATGTGGTGGCTCCAATCTCGGCTCCCATATTACAGATGGTCCCTTTTCCGGTGCAAGAAATATTTTGGGCTCCTTCTCCGAAATACTCAACGATAGATCCGGTCCCGCCTTTTACAGTCAATATACCGGCCACTTTCAGAATAACGTCCTTGGCCGAAGTCCACCCGCTTAACTTACCGGACAGCTTTACCCCGATCAATTTTGGGAATTTGAGCTCCCATGGCATACCGGCCATGACATCCACGGCATCTGCTCCTCCCACACCGACAGCCACCATCCCCAGTCCACCAGCATTCACCGTATGGGAATCGGTACCGATCATCATGGCTCCTGGGAATGCATAGTTTTCCAGGATCACCTGGTGGATGATCCCTGCTCCGGGTTTCCAGAACCCAATCCCATATTTATTTGATACCGAACCAAGAAAATTAAATACTTCCCGGTTCATTTCATTTGCCCTCTTAAGGTCTTTTTCTGCCCCGCTCTCTGCCAGTATCAGGTGGTCACAATGCACAGTGGATGGAACAGCCACCCTGTCCCTGCCAGCCTGCATGAACTGCAGCAGTGCCATCTGGGCAGTTGCGTCCTGCATCGCAACCCGGTCAGGATTAAAATAAACATAATCTTCGCCTCTCTTGAAATCCCTGAATTCCTGGTCCAAATCCAAATGTGCATAAAGGATCTTCTCGGTCAATGTAAGGGGCCTGTTCAATGTTTGTTTTGCATGGTCTACCTTTTCCGGGAGGAGCCTGTAGACCGTACGGATCATGTCTACGTCAAATATCATGGCTGATTTAAATATTAAGTTTTACAAAAGATAAACAAATTTAACAACCAAAAGACATTTTAAAATATAAACAAAAGCTTTTATTTAATAATTCGTATTTTTAGCAATGAATATGCAGACTGACACAAAGTCTGGGGCATTAACTGTCAGGAATTTATGAGACTTTTACATCTTTATACAGAGAACCTTCGGATAAGTATGCGTTCCATCCGGGCCAATATGCTCAGGGCCATCCTCACCATGCTGATCATTGGATTCGGAATAATGGCCCTGGTTGGTATCCTGACGGCCATTGATGCCATAAGGAATTCCATAACGGAGGAATTTTCAAGAATGGGGGCAAATACATTTTCCATAGAAAGCAGATCGATCAATGTTCATTTCGGCGGACAGAGGGAGCGCAGAAGGAATTATAATTACATCTCCTACAGACAGGCCCGTGAATTCAAGAAAACCTTTAAATTTCCAGCCGAGGTATCCATCTTTACCCGTGCCACAGGCATCGGAACGGTTAAATACAAGTCGGAAAAGACCCATCCCAATGTTACCGTTATCGGAGCAGATGAGAACTATCTTAACACCGCCGGGTATGAAATTGCCGAAGGAAGGAATTTCACCGGTCAGGAGGTAGAGATGAACAGGAACTATGCGCTGGTAGGGGAGGGGGTTATAAGCAAAGTTTTTAAGAAAAATGAAACGGTCCTCGATAAGGTTATAACCATTGGCAATGGCAGGTATAAGATAATAGGAATTCTCGAAGCGAAGGGATCGTCCATGGGAGGAAGCGGGGATCGTCTGTGTATTCTGCCATATACGAATGTCAGGCAGTATTTCTCCAGGCCCAATATGAGGTATTCCATAAACGTAACACCGGCGGATGGCACCTTTATGGATGCTGCTGCCGGGGAAGCCGAGGGTATTTTCAGACAGGTGAGAAACCTGGATGTAAAAGATGAATCAGATTTTCATATTAACCAGAGTGACACTATTGCAAATATGATGATTGAAAACCTGAAATTTGTGACTATTGCGGCAACGCTTATTGGTATTATCACTTTGTTCGGAGCAGTCATTGGTCTGATGAACATTATGCTCGTCTCGGTCACTGAAAGAACCCGTGAAATTGGGATACGCAAAGCCATTGGGGCCAAGGCAGGCACCATCAAGCAACAATTTCTTTTTGAATCCGTTCTGATCGGGCAGATGGGAGGCATTATAGGGATTATTCTCGGGATCCTGGTAGGGAATATGGTCAGTATGATCGTCGGCACTTCCTTTTTTGTTCCCTGGCCCTGGATCATCCTTGGTGTGGTTCTCTGTTTCGTGGTAGGTGTTATTTCAGGATACTATCCTGCGCAGAAGGCAAGCAAACTGGATCCCATACTCGCCTTGCATTATGAATAATGATTTGTGAAAACAACAAGCTGATGAAAAACCTTGAGATCAATCCCACTTTTAATACACCATCCATAAATTTCAACGCCGGCTCAGGTTATTTTTTAATGCAAGGGAGATCCATCCCCGAGGATCCGGATAAATTTTATGAAAAGATCATGACATGGATGGAGGAGTATTTCGATGAGACAAGTAATGAAACCAACCTTGAATTCAGGCTTGAGTATGTCAACAGTGGATCCTCCAAATATATCCTCGAACTCCTGCGACGCCTTCATAAACTAGCCCAGGCAGGCAAGTTGATCAAGATCATCTGGTGCTTTGAGACCGATGATGAATCTATCGAAGATCTGGGAGAACATTATAAGAATACGGTTGACCTTCCCTTCGAGATCCGCGAGATCGACGAAATGATCTGATGCCCGTAACGGATATTAAGTAAAACGGCTTTCCTAATAGCTTCCCGAGGATAATAAAACAACGCTGAATTTTGTGGCAGTAACCACAAAATGCAGGCGTTTTTTTTATTATCCTCATAAAGACAGTATGATGTTTTAAAAATATCCGTTACGGACATTAGATGGTAATTGCTTTGAAAGCAAGGTGAGGCAGTTATAATTACTGAATTTTACGGTACCAGGGCAATCTTTCGAGGGATGCGGCTACTTCAAGTTTGATGGGGCCTTCCACCACAGTGCCATCATCACCTTTCCATTTTCCTCTAGGAAACTCAATTTCCCGGCTCACAGCACCCTTTTCGGTTACCGGCGCTACCAGGATTTGATCGCCAAGCAGGAACTGATCTGTGATATCAGCATAATGGTTTCCGGGAAAGGAGTATTCCATGGACCTGATAATGGGTTCACCTGTTTTGGCTGCTTCTTTGGCCAGGGCGATGATCTCCTCACCCATCCGGACATGCAGGTGGGCCATGTTAACGCAAATCTCAAGGTTCTTTTTGCTCAACACTCTCCAGGGGGCTACCGAGAATTGCATCATGGGCATCAGGGCATGGCATTGGGCTGCCCTGACAATAAGCTCCTGGTCTATGGTTTCCAGGTTGCTAAAGGAAAGATATTCCCCTCCTCCAATCAGGTCCGGACAGGTAAAAGGGTATCCCATCAAACCCTGATTAATACTTCCGGGAACCAGCTTGGACAGGTCCTCCCAATGATGCTCTTTGTCTCTCAGACGCATGGCGATGGCTTGTCCCCCCATTTTCCAGGAAGCCCGGTACTCATTAAAGGGATACTCGAGTCCCAGTCTCACAAATAATTCGGAGTGTTCATTCGGAGTTATATCCTTATTGTAAGACCTGGTTTTCGAAAGGAAGCGGCTGTCTGTATAGTGGATGGCATCTCCTCCGTCAAATTTAAATCCGTCAACCCCATATTCATCGACAAGGAAATCAAGCTGTGCCTTAAACCATTTATATCCTTTGGGATTGGAAAGATCAATGACATTGCTGAACCCATCCCACCATTGCATAACTGCCGGGAAGGCCGGGTTTTCGGCATTCACTATCCAGATGGTATCGCCTTTCTCACCGTAATCCAACCATTGTTCCTTCCAGAAAGTACCATCAGGTGAATAGTAAGGACAAACCCAGAGGATCACCTTGAACCCCAATTCTTTCAATTCTTTCATCATGGTTTTTGGATCTGGAAAACGTTCCAGGTCAAAATCCCAGTTGCCGTAAGTCTTGAACCAGCCTTCATCGATCATCAGGACACCTGGATCGAATCCATTTTCCACTATTCCATTGGCATATTCAAGGATCCCCTTTTGGTTTTGATAATAGGTAAATTCTATCCACGTATTAAATTGTGGCAAAGTGAATAATTCCCCGGCCGGGATTTTGCCCGATGGTGGAAAGAATTGCTGGCTGCAATGCAGGTATGCCTCCTTCAATGTAGTACCCGTCTTCCCTGATTGGAATTCAGCCAGATTACATTCTGCTGTCAAATTTCCATTTTCAAACCTGAAGTTGAATGGTTCCTCGTTCCAGATGTATCTTCCTTTGCTTGAAATCAATAAAGGTTGTCCCTGGTTACCCCTGGTATCGCCATAAAAGTCAAATGTGTACACCGAATCTTTATTCAAGGGGAAAAGGTGTGAATCTGTTATTACGCCGACCCACCACCTCTCTTCCTCCTCAAGCGTCAGGGAGATCTTGTTGGCATGATCTGAACAGCAGGATACAGAAATGAGAATGAAACATACGGATGCAATGAAAAGTCTCATTTGAAACAGGTTTAAATGGATCGTAAGCGAATTTAATTATATAAAAAAAGCTGTCCCATATGAGACAACTTCCTTAAATATTATGAGTCTGCTTGGTTATTTGGTGAGGATATTATATTAGCTGCCTTACGTGTTTCGCGAAGCGGAATATGCAGCAGTGTTATAATATCCTCACCAAAATAAAAAAAGCCGCATCACTATATTATGATACGGCTCCTTTGATATTATGAATCTCTGTATCAGAATAATTTGTGGATCAGGTCGACGACGCGGCAGGAGTAACCCCACTCATTGTCATACCAGGAAAGGATTTTTACCATTTTCCCATTCACCATGGTGCTGAGTCCGTCGAAAATGGAAGAAGCAGTTGTGCCGATAACATCCGCGGAAACGATCGGGTCTTCTGTGTACTCAAGGATCCCTTTCATAGGGCCTTCAGCAGCTGCCTTGATGGCAGCGTTTACCTCTTCTTTGCTGACTTCCTTTTTCAGTACAACAACCAGGTCAACCAGTGATCCGGTAGGTGTGGGGACCCTTACAGCAAGGCCATCCATTTTACCTTTTAGTTCAGGAATAACTTTACCTACTGCCTTGGCAGCACCCGTTGTGGTCGGGATCTGGGAAACGGCAGCTGACCGTGCTCTCCTCAGGTCTGAATGAGGGGCATCGAGAACCGCCTGGTCATTTGTGTAAGAGTGGATGGTGGTCATATATCCGGATTCAATACCGAAGCTGTCATTCAATACCTTGGCTACCGGTGCAAGGCAATTGGTTGTACAGGATGCATTGGAAACACATTGATCTTCGGGTCTCAGGTCGTCATCATTCACACCAAGAACGATCATGTTGTCAATCTCATCTTTGGCAGGAACGGTGAGGATAACCTTTTTAGCACCGTTTTGAGGTGATCGCCATAACCTCCTTTTGGATTTTCCTTTTCCCTGAAAACGCCGGTAGATTCGATAACTACATCAGGAGTCTCTGCCCAGTTGATGGAAGCGGGACTTCTGTCAGCAGTCACTTTGATCTTCTTTCCATTGACAATGATGGATTCATCATCGTAAGAAACCTCACCCTCGAACCTGCCCTGGGTGGAGTCATATTTTAAAAGGTGAGCAAGTGTTTTGGTGTCGGTCAGGTCATTGATGCCAACGAATTCAAGCTCCGGATGATCAAGCCCGATTCTGTATACCATCCTGCCAATTCTGCCGAAGCCGTTGATTGCAACTTTAATTTTTGCCATGATTCATTCTATTAATTGGTTAATTTTTTTTCGAGATGCAAACATACATATTAATGGGCAATTCTTCAATAGTTGCATATGAAGAAAATGAGAAATCTTTCAGAGGGATCAGGGTTTAGTAGCCGAGATCATTATCATCGATGATCCCTTTGGCATCCACAACCTTACCAAACCTGTAGGCTACGAAGAGCGTAAAGAAATAAAAACTATTATGTTCAGTAGCCATGATCTCCATTTCTTTGGGGAACAGATCAAGGCTGACACCCGTCTCAATGGCATGAATGGTGATGTCACTTTTGCTGTATTCGAATGAGATTCCAAACCTGCCATAGATCCCGGGCACCACAGAAGTCTCATCAATTCCCTTGAAAAATGAAGCCCTGCCATAAATATACCCCGAGTGGATTGAAGGATCGAATTTTTCTTCTGTAATATAATAATCGTTCATTCCTCCTCCTCCGGCCTTAAATACTTCATAATAAATGGGTTTGAGAAAGCCTATAACCGGACCAAAGGTAAAGTACCTGCGGATGGATATTCCACCGCGGTCGACTTTCCGGAACATTTCATGCTGCTTTCCCCAGCCTCCACGAAGGTTTAGAAATAAATTTGTCTTGCCGAAAACAAAGCTTCGATTGTTATAGTAGGCATTGCTTATCCTGACTTCCTTGGGATGCTTAATATTTGCCCCGTCGATCTCCCAAATGGTCTTATTCCGGGCATTGATCCTTTTGGCATAACGGCCGCTAATTCCTATGCCATTGGTGTTAAGGCTTATGCCAAACGATTTTTCATTCCTGTAGAAAATCCGGGGTTGCTCCTTCAATTCACCTTGGGCAAGGAGGAAACCACCGACAAGATGAAATAACCATATTCCTAAGATCCATTTTTTCATTTACACGCCTGTGAATTGAATAACGCCCGTAAACAGGAAATAATTGTTAGGGGAATTGAGACCGGGCTATTTTTTATAATAAAGGGACATCAGATCGATCTATATGCCCCGCGGTGTAAATATAAGGAAATTCAACCAGCTTACATTGCCTGCTCTGTAAAAGAAAGACTAGTACACAGCAGGAAATGTTATCATTACCCTCTCTGAGCCTGCTCTGTATCAGCCTTGGCGTAAGCAGGACAAAGTTTCCTGTTACAGGAGAAGGAAGCTATCGCCAGTGCAATAACGACAAGAACCAATACAACTTTTGCCTTTTTCATCTGTTTCAATATTAATTCACATCCTGAAACCAGCTGGGGGTTTCATTTTTATTTATAACCTGTATAACGAATAAAACCCAAGCTTGTTTCAATTTCGTAGAGATCTCTCTCTCTATGTGAAATGATAAAGTTACAATTTTTTTTTATAAGGGGATGTTAGTAAGTTGTTAACAGCTTGGGTCAGAGGAGGCTATCCGGCAGCCATGACAGGCTTTTGACGGATACCGGATAGCCTTTATAAATCACTTCTTTAACTATTTTTTTAGTAATGGGACCATTATTTCAATGCGGGAACCCTTCCAGGTGTCCATGGCGCCCCGATTTCGTCAAGTTCGGCATTCAGGGCTTTTACTTCTTCGTTGACTGAATTCAAATGTTCGAGTACAGGCTGTAATTCCTGTTTCAGAATCTCATAGTTGTCTCTTTCTGTTTGAGTAAGACCTGATGTTGAAGCATAATGGCCATAGACAAGAGTTCGCAGTCTCCTGTTCAGAGGCATGGGATAGGGAGGTATTTCCTCACGGCTGGCTTTGGCTTCCGGACCTTCAAAGGCAAAGATCACATCCTCAAGTTTCTCATTGATTTCCGTTGCTTTCTTCATTAATTCCCCGGAAGTGCCCGGGGTGTTATGAAGGGTTTGCCTGATAAGTACTACTTTTTTCTGAAGGTCAGCTGCAAAATTTTCAGCTGCAGTCATGGTGCTCGCCAGTGCTGTAACCTTGGACTGGAAATCAAGCAGTTCCTTCTTGTTTTCGGCTGGAAGTGTTGAAATTGCAAGAGCCTCGGCTTTGAATTCCACCGGTGCTACCAGTTCATTTACTCCATCACGTGTGACCATGGAAAGCGAGACTGTGTATGTACCCGGCATGACTGGCATGATGCTGCCATCACCTCCTCTTCTGCCACGACCTTCAGGGCTTGCGGAGGCCACCGGGGTGAATTTTTCAATCCTGTTACTGACCGGTCTGAGGGAGGGATATTTAAGATCCCAATTCATCCGGTTGATCCCCTTGCCAACCTTTTTGCTTAGCTTCCTGATCTCCATACCGGAAGCATCTTTAATGCTGAATACGAGGTAAGGAGCTATTTCATCCTGCTCGGCTTTAAGTTCTTCAATACCTGGCTGGGGAATAGGCTGCTTTTCCTTGAACAGCTTCTCCTCCTTCTTCTGGCGTATTTGCTTCAGTGTTTGAGGTACCTCTTTCAGGTAATAGGTGAACGTTGCTCCATAGGGAGGATTCTCCGAGGCATAGAAATTAGATCCTTGTCCGTATTTTCCACCTGTCTGAACATACATTTTAGCATCTGAAACAGGAAAGATATGAGCATCCTGTTCGAGAAGTTCTTTTTTGAACTTGCGCAGTGGCGTATAATCATCAAGGACATAAAAACCGCGCCCGAAAGTAGCCATAACAAGGTCGTTCTCCCGCTGCTGTATCATAAGATCCCTGACCGCAATATCCGGTAATCCGGATTTCAGCTGGACCCATTGCTCACCGCCGTCAATGGAGAAGAATGCTGAGAATTCTGTGCCTACAAACAGCAGGTCCGGGTTCACATAATCCTGTTCAATGGTCCAGGCACTTCCGTTCTCAGGCAGGCCATTGGTGATAGAAGTCCAGGTTTTACCCTTGTCGGTACTTTTCATTACATAGGGCTTGAAATCGTCACGTTTGTGATTGTTCAAAGTGGCATAGACCAGATTTTCATCAAATTTGTCGGCCAGGATATCACTGACATAGGTATTTTCAGGCACGCCGGGGAAAGATTTCACCTGCGACCAGTTTTCCCCTGCATTTTCCGTGATGGAGATCACACCATCGTCCGTGCCGACATACAGCAGGTCCTCTTTAACAGGGGACTCCACCAGGGATACGGCCATGCCGAACAGGGAAGTGGAAACATCTTTCGCCACAGCGTCTGTGCTCCAGTACTGTCCCATGACAGGCCAGGTATTACGGTCTGTCTGCGCAGTGATGTCATCGCTGATCACTTTCCAGGAGTTTCCCCTGTCGTCGCTGCGGAAGATCACATTGGCGCCTACATAGAGACGGGTGTTTGAATGGGGACTGATAATCAAGGGGGTGTCCCAGTTCCATTTGTAGGTGTCTTTTCCCTTGCCTGGACTTGGTTTGATGCTGATCTGTTCGCCGCTTTTCCTGTCGTACCTGGACATATTGCCATACTGGGATTCGCAATAAATGATATCGGGATTTTCAGGATCCACTGCTATCCAGAAACCATCTCCGCCCTTAATGGCTTTCCATTCCTCATTGGTAACACCGGTGGAGCTGGTATTTTCTGCGGGTCCCCCAAGTGTATTGTTATCCTGGGTTCCTCCGTAAACATTGTAGAATGGTAAATCATTATCCACCATTACCCGGTAAAACTGAGTCACGGGAAGGTTGGCTTTGAAATCCCACTTTACTCCCCCATCAAAGGATTCATAGATGCCACCATCACCGCCCATTAGTAAATGTTCCGTATCAGCAGGATCGATCCACAGGGCATGATCGTCCACATGTCGGCCATCGAGGCCCAGGGAGGTCCATGTGGCTCCCCCGTCACGGCTTACCTTGCTCCGGGTCTCAGTTGAGTATACCACATCCACATTTTTCGGGTCACATACGATCTCGTTATAATATTGTCCGCTGCTGTGGTGGCTGCTCGCCTTGTTCCATGATTCACCAAGGTCGGTGGATTTGAAAAATCCACCTTTCCCTTCTGCAGCCTCCACGATTGCATAAACTACGTCCGGGTTGGCAGGAGAGACATCAATACCCATTCCACCTATATGGACTTCGGGAAGGCCCTCCATGATCTTTCTCCAGGTTTCACCTCCGTCGGTTGATTTATAAATGGCTGATTCGGGTCCGCCGCCAATCTTTGTATGTACATGCCTGCGTCGCTGCTCAGCAGTTGCATACATGATGTCCGGACGACTTGGATCCATCACCACATTGTTAATGCCTGTGTTTTCGCTGATCTCAAGCACTTTGTTCCAGTTTTTGCCACCATCTGTTGACTTATAAAGACCACGGTCCCCGCCCGGTCCCCATACAGAACCCTCAGCAGCTACAAAAACTACATCTGAACACCTGGGATCGATCACGATCCCGCCTATCTGGCGTGATTCTTTCAATCCCATATTTTTAAATGAATTTCCACCATCCATTGATTTGTAGACACCGTTCCCGTAACCCAGGGCACGCTGGTGATTGTTCTCACCTGTTCCGACCCAGATCACATTATGGTTGTTCGGATCCATGGTGACAACGCCGATTGAATAAGCGCCGTAATTGTCGAATACGGGTTTCCAGGAAATACCAGCGTTAACGGTTTTCCAGACATGCCCGGAAGCAACGGCCACGTAATATTCTTTCGGACTGCAGGGATTCACTGCAAAATCAGCGATCCGGCCGGAGGTCATGGCCGGTCCGATACTTCTCCATTTCAGGCCGGAGAAAGTACTGCTTTTGAGGGAATCACTTTTTACATCCTCATCGTTCTTTTTCTGGGCTTGGAGGTCCGGTACCAGGACTGCCGCCAGTACGAGTAGCCAGGCCAGGTGCCTGGCTACTCTGATCTTCTTATTAATCATGATAATAGCATTTAAGATTTGAACATACAATAAAGCAAGTTTTTCAGAAATAAAAACTGCCAATTGTCATGTTCTCACCTCTCAAGCAATCATATATGGACTTATTGAACTACCAGCCAGGTTACAGATATGCCTTCTTCCGTGCGGATCCTCAACATGTAAATTCCGCTCACCAGATGCTGCAACTCTATTCTTTTATGCAGTTCGATGATTGAAGGGTATGAATTCCGGAATACTGTCCTTCCATTCATTCCAATTATCTCAACATCAAGTTTGGTTGGTTTATTTCCGTTCCATTCAAGGGTAATCCATCCTTCTGCCGGGTTTGGATAAATCCTGATCCGGTTTTCGGCTGGATTGTCCCAGCATGTACTGTGACCGGTTCCCCCTGTTGGCAGAATTGTGGTAAATATCCAGTTTGTATCTGAGGAGAATCCGCCAAATTCATTATCCTGGTAATCCCTGATCGCACCCGGATCAATAAGGATATGGTATTTGCCTGAAAAAAGCAGGGATGATGAAAGCATGATATGAACCGAATATGTCCCGGTATCAAACTTAATGGATTCCCCGGTAACATCTATGTTTTCAACCATGCCTCCGTCTTCACCACGAACCCGTATGTTGCCGGACCCCGGATAAACCCGCTCATCAAATTCAATCTTCATCGAGGGCAGGAGGGGAACTCCTGTCGAATGGTTCGGCGGGGACAGACGGATGATCTTGGGAGTAATCGTATCTGCCAGGTAGAATACACCACTTTCCAAATGGAGGCTGGAGTCCTGCGCATTTGCTATTCTCAGGATCATGGAATCAAGTCCCGCGTCAGCCGGAACATGAAATCCCCAGGTACTGTCTGCAGCAGGAATTCCCTCACCCGTTAAATCTGTCCATCCATTTCCCAAGAAAGCAAACAATGAGATCCGTATGCTGTCAATATATGCTGAGGTCCAGGCAACGCTTACACTATCCCCAACATAAACAGTATCATTTGCCTGGGGACTGACCAACCTGAGATTTTTGTCGCCTGTTGTATTTACTTGGAGCATAAAGGCGGAATCCATGACATTCGGGGGCGTTTCATTATCTACGGCCAGGAAATATATGTCATAGGTGGAGGATGGACTTGCAGTATCAATGTGAATGGTATAATCTATTCCTGACCTGGCTACCATCAGGGTATCCCCGCATAGCACATCTAAACTGTCCGGGGCCAGATCATTGCCCTTCCGGGCTAAATAATATACGGTGCAGGCCTCGGAGAGATTCAGCAGCACATCAAACCGGTCTTCCATGATATTTACCGCTCTGGGATAGCCGGTTGTAAAGAAAGGTGGGATTGTATCTCCCGGTGGTTGGGTTCCAAAGGCCTGCGATGCATTGACTGCATTTGGCGTAGCTGTAATATTTGCCATCCAGGAAAAATCTTCATACACTCCCCCTTCACCGGATAACTGGAGGGATTGGCCCGGCTCGGTTCCCCCGCTTTCCTCCACCCCGATATCCGTGCTGGTCAATCCTTTTGCCGGGCCTTCGGTGGATGTAAAACTTCCTTCATAACCCAGGAACTGGATGATTTCCCCTGAGGAATTGATAAGTGCAATGCCATCCGGTCCGTTTTGAATACTGCCCGGCGCATCCGTCCAGGTGGTACCAAAACCATTTTGCTGGTCGGGGATGGTCCCGGACAGGTCCACCGAGTCATAGGCAACACCGCCGTTGCCGTTATAAAATATCAGCTTCCATCCACCAAGGCCGGTACCGGCAGGTCCGGCTACCTCAACGCCTTCGTTTAGATCGGCGCCGGCATTGTCATAATGGATCTCATTGATAAAGACTGGGGTCTGGGGGTAAATCCACCCCATGAAAAACAGGCCTGCGATCAAGGTCAGGCTAAAAGCCATGGTTCTTCTCATCGTAAATTGGTTTAAGGATTAATATTGAGGTTGCCGGTCAAAATTTCACTGATTAATGATGAAAACTAATTTTTATCATTGTCCAGAAGCAGAGGATAACGAACTTTGTTTTTAAAATTGATAGGAGATGTTAGATACAATATTCAGTCACAGGTCCATCCGTAAATACAAGAATGATCCCGTGCCGGGCGGGATACTGGACAAGATCCTTGAGGCCGGGAGCCGGGCTTCGACCACAGGCAACATGCAGGTTTACAGCATGGTGGTTACGAAAGACAAGGAGATCAGGAAACAGCTATGGGAAGCCCACTTCAAGCAGGATATGGTGCTTCAGGCACCGGTGCATATTACTTTTTGTGCAGATTTCAACCGCTTTAACAAATGGTGCCGGCTGCGCAAGGCAGATCCTGGCTATGACAATTATCTCTCCTTCTTTACGGCCGCCATTGATGCCCTGCTGGCATCACAGAATGTGGCACTGGCGGCTGAGGCAAACGGACTGGGGATATGTTACCTGGGGACAGCCACCTACATGGCTGACAGGATCATTGAGATTTTGGACCTGCCCGGCGGGGTAGTCCCGGTGGCCGCCCTGGTTTTGGGCTATCCGGATGAGGAACCCGGTCTGACGGACAGGCTGCCCATGAAGGCAGTGGTACATGAAGATACCTACCAGGATTACCTCGACAAGGACATTGACCGGATCTATGCTGAGCGGGAAGGTTCCGAATTGACCAGGGAGCTCCTGGAGATCAATCAAAAGGAAACACTGGCCCAGGTCTTCACCGATAACCGGTACACACGCAAGGATAATATTCATTTCTCAAAACAGTTCCTGGAGGTGATCCGCAGGCAGGGATTCATGAACCAGTGAGGAATCCATCAGAAAGATCAGCACCATATCCGGACACTTAAGATAAACCTCCCATCAGGGATAGCAGCCTGAGCCTTGATTTATCGGATCTTGCAACAGGGAGCTATTACCTTATCCTGGCATCCGGAATGAAAAGGCATTCACAAATTTTTTCAGTTATACGATAAGCCCTACTTACTCCTCATGATGTTGTCTCCGGGATTATTATTCACTATCTTTATTAATAAGTATTTCCACCAGTACAAACCCCAAACCTGTCGAACATGGGACCACAATCTCCTACCACCGGCAGCATCTGGCCGTTCAAAAGGCCCTGGTTGCTGTATGCCTTTGCCGTAACATTTACTGTCTTCTATATTATTTTTATCATTGATGAGGCATTCCCAATTGAGATAAAAAATTTCGGCGACCTCTCCGTACCCTTACTCTTCCTTTTCTATATCGTTGCTTTTATTTACTCCTGGTTCAGGGAGAAGACAGCCGGTTATATGTTTATTGCATGGTATATCATCGAGGTATTCCTTGGCAACTTCATCTGGGAGGATGCAGCCCTGGTGCTGATTCTCGGTTTTCCGGCCCTCCCGATGGGTATATTCTATGTACTCTACGCCAATAGAAAGGGCCGGGATCCCCGCCCCAGGGCCCATGAGCAATGGAAACTTTTATTACGTCTCTCTATCCTGGCAGGTGTAGCCATCCACATCATTGTTGTAACGGGCGGTCTCCTGAAGTTGCCACCTGACAGATGGGTGAGTGGACCATACCTGTATCTGATTTTATTATTTATAGTCTTTTTGGCTGCTGCTGTCTTTTCACGGAAGAATAAATTAATCACAGGACTGCTGCTGGTTATATATTACCTTGCGATAATATATTTAACGGAGGTCGGGATAATAGATGAGATGGGTCCGTTAGTTCACGTTGCATTTCCCGTGCTTATATTGGGACTCCTGTACCTGGTTTACTGGATTTACATAAGGCCCAGAAAGGCAGCTGAGGACGGGTAGACAAGCTGAGCATCGAGCGCTAATATTGGCCGGCCGTTTCCCTTAAGATTCGAAAGAGGTATTGAATATGGGCAGCCAGCGGAGGCCTTTGGGATTGCTTTTTACATGGTTGAGGATGCCGAGCTGGAATCCGTGCACAGCATATGCATAGTTGAAGATCCCGATACAAACGCCGAATACTTCTCCCTGTACATGGTTAAATACACTGACTGAGAGTCCTTTCATATAGCCGTCCAGGCCTTCTATCTTGAAATAGGCAGGGGCAATGCTGATCCCTCTTACCTCTTTTCCTCCAATGACCAGGGCAGCCTGCACACCCGTCACTTTCGGTCCACCAACGGCCAGTCCTGCCAGGCTTAATCCCTGTACATGTTCTCCTGAACCGACGGCCAGGACACTCAGGCTGATACCGCTGACGGTTCCCCCTGCACCAACTGCGAGTCCCCCGAAATTAATTCCCTTCACATTATCCCCTGCACCAACCCCGAGTCCGCCAAGATTGATGCCCGCCAGGTCGCCTCCTGCACCCACTCCAAGGAGACCAATCGTTAATCCCTTGACATCACCTCCGGCACCCGCACCCAATCCACCGATATTGATCCCGTGCAGGTTATTTCCTGCACCGACTCCCAGTCCACCGATATTAATCCCCTTCAGATTATTTTTTGCGCCTGTCCCAAAGATCCCTAAATTAATGCCATTCCTGTTCATGGTACCCATGGCTGCCGGGATCCCGATGCTGATCCCGTTCACCGTTCCAGTCTGCCGGGAATTGTCTTTGGCTCCCCAAACATTGACATTGATCCCGTTGATCCTTTCAATGTCCTTGTCTACAAGGTTGAACCGCAGCCCGTTAAACTGTGTGGAATTCCCGAAGCTTATGCCCCAGTGTTTCGCCGGAATGTTAAGTCCCTGGCTGAATCCGGGGATGAGTGTAAGAGATAGAATGAATAAGGCCAGGGTCAGTTTCTTCATGCTGCAGGGTTTTTTGTTATTTTGTAATGACGTTGTTGTGGGTATGTTGTTACAAAAAAACGAAAAATAATCACACCACAGGACCGTTATTATGGGGAAACTTAACAAATATTCCTAATTGGCCAGGCTTATCCTATATATGATGCTGCTTTTTGCAGTTCCCGGAATGATCTGTTCTCAAAACTATCGTCTGCAGGTTTATTCTACCGGGGCGGAAAAATTGAAATTCTTTCCCGGTAAGCCGCAGGAAATATCAGATTCCCTGGGAACATACCTGGCATTAAAAGATCTGTTACAGGATGCCAGGGAGGGGGGCTACCTGGCGGCTTCGGTGGACAGCATTGTATTTGATTCACTACAGGTTTCGGCATATTTTTATGCAGGTCCCAGGTTCGAATGGGGAAAGCTGTCATTGGATTCAATCGATGACAAGGTCTTGCGCAAGGCGGGTGTCCGAAGGCGGGCCTTTTCCCAAAAACCTGTGAGTTTTAAGAGGCTTGCATCCGCCCAGGAGAAGATTGTGCAGTATCATGAGAATAATGGTTATCCCTTTGCCACTATCTATATATATAATATACAAATGGACGGGCCGGTGATTTCGGGGGACCTGCTCGTGGAAGATAACGGATATTTCCAGATCGATACCATTCATATTAAGGGGGAGGTTAAGATTGATCCTGTCTACCTGGAGAAACTGACCGCCATTGAAACCGGGGATGCTTACCAGGAGGACCGGATCAGGAATATTTCAAACCGCATACGGGAAACTGCCTTCCTGGAAGAGATCAAACCATACGAACTGGAGTATTTTAAGGGAGGAGTGGATGTATATACTTACCTGAAAAAAGCCAGGGCCAACCAGTTTAACGGGATTATCGGGATCCTGCCCAACAATGAACAAACCGGAAAATTACTCGTGACAGGTGACCTGCATCTTTCCCTGGTCAATCCATTCGGGAAGGGGGAGCACTTTTATATTGCCTGGCGGTCCCTTCAGCCCCTGAGCCAGGAGCTTGACCTGAGTTTTTCCTGGCCATACCTGTTCCGCTCTTCGATTGGCATTGGACTTGATTTTTCCCTCCTGAAACAGGATACCAGTTTTTTTTCAGTAAATCCGGTACTTGATCTGAGGTTTTTCCTTGGGGGGACCAATTATTTCCATGCGTTTTTTGATTATTTTAATTCATCACTCCTCAGTACTTACGGTCTTGAAAATTCGGTGGTCCTCCCGCCCTATGCAGATGTTACCAGCAGTCTATACGGACTCGGGATACAGTTTAACAACCTGGACTATTATTTCAATCCTTTGAAGGGATGGGATATTCATGCCCGTCTCGGGATCGGCAGCAAAAAGATACATCAGAATCCGGCCCTGCCCGATGAGGTCTACGAGTCGGTAAGGGCCTCCTCGACCAAGGTGGAAGGGACGGCGGATGTTGGGTTTTTTCAGCCACTCGGAGGAAGGTTTACTGTGCACCTGGCAGGCCGGACCGGCTATATCAGGAACGAAGACCTTTTCTTAAACGAACTTTTCAGGCTTGGCGGTATGGGGACACTCAGGGGAGTGGATGAAAACTCAATATTTGCCTCGTTTTACAGCCTGGGTACCCTGGAAACACGTTTTCTCTTTGAACGGAATTCGAGTGTTTTTCTTTTCGTCGACGGAGGATATTATGAGAAATCCCTGATCGATGATTTTGTCGCTGATTTTCCGCTGGGTTTCGGGGCTGGCATCAACCTTCAGACCAGGGCAGGGATCTTTTCCCTGAATTATGCCCTGGGGAAACAATTTGACAATCCCATCAACATCGGGAATGCCAAAATCCATATTGGCTACGTGAACCGATTCTGACATTAAATATTATCTTTGTCCCCTGTAAATCCAAAAATTTTTTCCATGGATGTGACTGTTCAGACTGCCAAAGATCTTGGCCTTACCCCTGAGGAATTTGAGATGATCAAAGATTATTTGGGACGGACACCAAATTTTACTGAATTGTCTATCTATTCTGTGATGTGGTCTGAACATGCCTCGTATAAAAACTCCATTAAATGGCTAAAAACCCTGCCGAGGGAAGGAAAGAATCTGCTCGTAGGAGCAGGTGATGAAAATGCAGGCCTCGTGGATGTTGGAAACGGACTTGGCTGTGCCTTTAAAATAGAATCACATAACCATCCCTGCGCCATTGAACCATACCAGGGTGCAGCAACCGGTGTAGGAGGGATCAACCGCGACATATTTACCATGGGGGCACGTCCCGTAGCCCAGTTGAATTCATTGCGGTTCGGTGATTTGAAAATGGACCGTACAAAATGGCTGATCAAGGGAGTGGTGAAAGGCATTGGCGATTATGGGAATTCTTTCGGGGTTCCCGTGGTAGGCGGGGAAGTGTTTTTCGATGACTGTTACAATACCAACCCGCTGGTAAATGCCATGTCTGTCGGGATCATGGAACAGGGAGAGATGATATCGGCGGTTGCCAAAGGGAACGGTAATCCGATCTACATTGTTGGTTCATCCACCGGCAAGGACGGGATCCATGGGGCCACATTTGCCTCGGCAGATATCACAGAAGATTCAGCGAATGATATACCATCTATCCAGGTAGGGGATCCTTTTATGGAAAAGCTCCTGCTGGAAGCATCACTTGAGCTTAACAAAAGTGGAGCCATTGTCGGGATGCAGGATATGGGTGCAGCCGGGATCATCTGTTCTACCTCGGAAATGTCAGCCAAGGGGGAGAACGGGATGCGGATCGATCTTAAAAAGGTGCCCTTCCGGCAGCAGGACATGGAGGCCTGGGAGATACTCCTATCGGAATCCCAGGAAAGAATGCTTGTTTGTGTCGAGAAGGGAAAGGAATCTATTGTTGAGGGCATCTTTGATAAATGGGACCTGAACTGCAAGATCATTGGAGAGGTCATTCCTGAGGATAAGCTGGAGTTTTATATGGGTGATGAACTGGTAGCCGAAGTGCCGGCCAATTCGCTCGTACTTGGAGGAGGAGCACCGGTGTATGACAGGGAATACAGGGAACCGGACTACTACAAGGAATACCAGAAATTCAACATTGATGATGTACCGGAACCAGCAGATTACAGGGATGTTTCCTGCCAGCTGATCAGGCATCCGAACATTGCCTCAAAAAGATGGGTGACAGATCAATATGACACCATGGTCCGGACCAACAATATGTCTACGAATTTTTTTTCTGACGCCGGACTGGTAAATATAAAAGGGACCCGCACGGCCCTGGCATTAACGTGTGATTGTAACGCCAGGTATGTTCACGCTGATCCGAAGAAAGGAGCCATGATAGCCGTTTCTGAGGCGGCCAGGAACATTGTTTGCAGCGGAGGTGAGCCGGTGGCCATAACCAATTGCCTGAATGTCGGGAATCCGTATAACCCGGAGGTATACTGGCAGTTTGTAGAAGCCGTAACAGGCATGGGTGAGGCATGCCGGAAATTTGACACACCCGTAACCGGCGGAAATGTTAGCTTTTATAACCAGGCCAGCATTGATGGAAAAACAGAGCCGGTATTTCCGACACCTGTGATTGGCATGCTCGGGATTGTCAGGGACAAGGAGCATAGAATGTCGCTTGACTTCAAGGAGAAGGGGGACATGATCTTCTTGATCGGAAAATCTCTGAACGACCTGGCCGGATCACAATACCTGCACTCGGTCCACGGAATTACTGAGAGTCCGGCCCCCCATTTCGACCTAGATTTTGAATACCGCATCCAGGAAGCCGTAAAAGGTATCATCCGTGAAAGACTGATACGCTCTG
>DAOWJB010000029.1 GCA_030640625.1 Bacteroides sp. | reverse complement strand
GAATCCATTGGAGCCACCTGGATGGCTTTATTGATGGCATATTTGATGGAAGTGCTGTCGCCAATTATTTTGAGTCCCCCGGACCTACGCGAGATCTCTTCCTGCAACATCAGGTTTTCTTTTTCGAGCTGTTTTTTCAATTCGCTGATCTCATTCATCTGCTCCTGCTGACGAGTCTGGTCAAACCCTATGCTGAGTACGCCAATGACTTTACCATCCTCATCCCGGGTAGGGAGGTTACTCCAGTTTATTATCAGAGAGTGTCCATTTTTTGAAATGATGCGGTTTTGGTATTCAGACCAGATATCTTTTTCCAGTTCTTCCTGGAATACATTGACCAGCATTTTACGTTCATCGGCTGCAATCATCAGGTCGAACCAGCTTTTCCCGAGGACTTCCTTCCTGGTATATCCGGTCAGGGTTTCATAATGTGAATTGACATATTCAATCCTTCCTTCCGGGTTCAGTTCTATAACAATGAGCCCGACATTATTCATCAGGGTAGCCCATTTATTATCCTTTTGTGTTACCTGTTTCTGAAGATGGTATTTCATGGCAAGGTCCTGCAAAAGTACTCCAGTCATAATGACAATGAAAAGCATGGGATAAAAATCTAAAGGTTGAAGGAATCCGCCTATCCTGGCGATCAGAGCAAACCCAAGATAAGTCGCCATTATCTCATCGATAAGGAACAACAGAAAAATGACCATGGAGGAAGTAAATACAATCCCCGAAACTCGGGATGAGCGGATCATTTTCCATCCATTATATATTCCGTAAGCACCAATGCCCATGCTTCCGGCATGCACAATCACCTGCCATGTAAGGGAATCGCTATGTAAATCAGTGAAAAGAAAAACCACGTATCCTGCAAGTATTGTCAAACTGAGGATGACTGCAGCAGTCTTATGACGGGATCTGGTAAACTCTGAGATAAACAAAGGGAAGAAGATATAGTAAACAGCTGCAGCAGAAATATAAAATCGGAGTAATGGTTGAATTTCACCTGGTACATACTGGGTGTAAATCAGGTAATATATGCCGGCACCAATACTGAAGACCCCAAAGTAAAAATATATTCTAAAGGATTTGATGTAAATCCCCGCAATCAGAGAGAGCATTCCAATGGAAAGAGAAATGCCTCCCAAAACCAATAATAAATCTCGCATAAATTCCATTTCCCGGAAGTGATATAGAATACAAGGATTTAAAGATAATTAATTAGGTCAAGATTCGAAATAATCCAACCAGGATGTTTGTCTGATCGATCTTCGGGATTGGTTTTGTTTTTCTTATTTTTGAATATTATTCGAATCTATTTTGGTGAAACGTTTACAATTGATTTTTCTTCTGCTGATTGGATGGGCGATCCATGTTTATCCACAAGATGAGAATGCCCCGGATTCTTCCAACCAGTATATTGAGGATTTGACGAATCTGCTTACCCTCCGGCTTTATACCCTGACCAAATACAATTCACTGGAGATTATAAATCCTAATGGAAGGATGATTATGCGGCCCAACGGGAATACCAATATTGGGGTAGGGTTTAACTATAAATCCCTGGGATTGGGCATTGCTTTTGGCCGTCCATTAAGCCAGTCAAGCATTGATAAATATGGCCTGACAAACCGGTTTGATATGCAGGCAAGCTTTTACGGGAAACGCATCGGGCTGGATGGTTTCATCCAGTGGTATAAGGGTTATTATATGGCCAACCCGGATGATTTCATCGACTGGGATAAACCCAATTATCCACATGTCCGAGATCTGGAGATATTTTCTGTTGGAGGAAATGGTTATTATCTTTTCAACAGGGAAAAGTTCTCCTATAAAGCTGCTTACCTGAGAAACGAGATTCAGAAACGGAGTGCAGGCAGCTTTTCGACCGGTATATTCTTTTACCATGATATGGTCAGGTCGAAAAATGGTTTCCTGCCTGTCGAAATGCCAGACAGTATCCGTTCAGATTTTGACCTGAAGGAATTTGATGCCACCTCAATCGGAATCTCGGTAGGATACCAGCATACATTCGTTATCGGAGGGAACTTTTTTATTAATTTCCAGTTAACACCCGGGATAGGCTACCGGAGACTGGCTGCTAGAACACTGGATGGTGGATCAGGGATCGTCAACAAGGCCGCCTGGCAGGTTCTCGGTCGGACAGCCTTGGGTTATGAATTCAAACATTTCTATGTGGGTGCCATGGGATCAATCATATGGCGCAGTTTCAAGTACAAAGATTATGAAGTGGAGCTGGACACAGAACAATTCCGAATTACCATCGGGAAAAGGTTCGATGTAAGCCGCAAGAAATAGTACCGCTTGCTGAATCAGAGTGTATAAGGTTTTCTGTATTTTTTTGTCCTTAACTTGTTGGCTTCACCATCTCCTTTGAATTTTTCCTTTACAGGATCCCATTCGAGGTTTCGGTGCAATTGATAAGCAATGTTGGCAAGATTGCAGACAGATGCAGACCTGTGGCCAGTCTCTACCCCCGTCACGGGTACTGATCTTTTTTTAATGGCATCTACCCAGTCCTGGTAGTGATTTTCACTGACATACAACCTGGTGTCATTTGCACTGATCTCGGTAACAGCAATGTTTTCAGGTTTTGAGTCAAGAAAGCTACGGCTGACATCCAGGACCCCTTCCGATCCCATAAACCGCACTGCCCAACCCCTATCAAAATCATCATGGATCATTTCCACGCCATTGGCATAGATCATTTTCAACCCACGGGTGGCTGCAGGATCTTCGGGTGGGATAAGCTGAGCGGGACCCGATTCATCCATTCCAAGTGCCCACTGGGCAATATCAAACATATGGGCGCCCCAGTCTGACAGGATTCCACCGCCAAACTCCCGATACTTGCGCCACATGGGCCATTCCTTTTGCCCGTATGGGGGAGCCAGGATCTTGTTAAAGGGTCTCATCTGGGCCGGACCTACCCACCGGTCCCAATCCAGATGGTCCGGTTGCGGTTCCCCCGGAAGGTCACAGGCGATGGCGGGATCACCAACACTTACAATTATCTGGCTGATCTGACCGACATATCCATTGCGTACCAGTTCACAGGCATGTCTGAAATCATCGTTTGATCGTTGCATGCTGCCTGTCTGCAGTACTCTTCCATACTTGCTGACGGCTTCAACCATCTTCCTGCCTTCTTTGATTGTATGTGCCAGGGGTTTTTCGCAGTAAACATCCTTACCTGCTTTCATGGCATCGATCGACGGGATCGCATGCCAATGGTCTGGTGTAGCGACTATGACAGCATCAATTTCTTCCAGGTTGATCAGCTCATGGTAGTCAGAGAAAATCTTGCAATCACTGTAATCCGATTTTCCTGTTTCTTTCCTGTAGTAATCATCTACTGCTTTTTTAAACCTGCCAAGTTTATCCTGATCCACATCACATCCTCCCAGTATATGTAGTTCCGGTAATGCTGCAAATCGCTTAAAAATACCGGAAACTTGTCTTCCGGTGCCTATGAATCCAATATTAAGTTTCTCGCTGGGCGGAATGTATCCCTTTCCTCCCAGGACATGCCTGGGGATAATGGTGATGGCTGCTGCCGCGAGGGCAGATTGTTGCAGGAATTTTCTGCGTGAAGGATCGGTCTTTTTCATAATGATGGAATTAACTGATGAATATAGGAAAATAAAAAAACCCGGCCAAGAGACCGGGTTCTAATATAATGATCAGGGGTTATTTCTTCCTAAAATTTATTTTTCAGCCCTCATATCGATCAGGGTTCCGGCGGTCCTGACCAGTTTGATAAACTCTCCGCGGTAACCTTCCGGATCAGTCCCCCTTCCACTCTGGGCAAGGCTGATAATCTGTTCGATCGAGGCATTTTCCTTATATTCAGAATCCCTCAGGATAAGACCGAATTCAGCAACGGCGGCAGAGAACCTGAAGCTTTCCGTTGTTGATTTTTTACCAAGAAGCTTTCCCTGGACAGGTTCTTCATATAAAGTGGATGTTTTTCCATCAGGCTGCTTGTAACGCAGCTTTACAGTCAGTAATTCAGCACTCAGATCAGGCTTTTCCGTTTTGCTGTTTCGCTGGTATTTCAGCGGATCGATGCTTCCGGTATTTTCATCTGATCCGGCAGGGATCAGTTCATAAAGGGCGGTAACATTATGTCCGGCACCCATTTCCCCGGCATCCTTTTTGTCATCGTTGAAATCTTCATCATTGAGCAGCCGGTTTTCATAACCGATCAGTCGATAAGATTTGACCCTTGCAGGATTGAATTCAAGCTGGAATTTCACATCCTTGGCAATGGTGAAGAGTGTTCCGCCGAATTCGGCTACCATTACTTTTCTTGCTTCCTGGATATTATCGATGTAGGCATAATTTCCGTTGCCCTTATCGGCGATGATCTCCATTTTATCATCTTTGTAATTGCCCATGCCGAATCCGAGAACGGTCATGAATACTCCGTTTTCACGTTTTTTCTCAATAAGCCTTTCCATCTCGGCATTGCTTGAACCCCCAATATTGAAATCACCATCTGTTGCCAGTATGAT
>DAOWJB010000007.1 GCA_030640625.1 Bacteroides sp. | reverse complement strand
CCTTCTGCATCCACCCGGATGGCATCGTCTGCCCCGATGGCAAGCGCTTTCCTCAGGGTAGGCTCAGCAGCTGCTGGCCCAACAGTTATCACAGTCACTTTTTCGATGGAGCTGGATGGGTCTTCCCTGAGTTCCATCGCCCTGGTGAGTGCTAGTTCATCCCAGGGATTTATAATCCACTGTATCCCGTTTGTGTCAAAGGCAGCATTGTCATTTACAAACCGCACTTTTGTAGTTGTATCGGGAACATTACTAATACAGACAAGCAATTTCATGAGCATGAATTTATTAACCTGACAAATATAAAAGTTTTCCGATAACCCGCCACATATTTGACTTATCAAAAAACAATAATAAAAAAAGGGTCCACGCCTACAGACCGAACCCTCATGTAGCTGCTATACAAATAATTACGCCTGGGCTGTGGGTCCACCAAAATTCATTGGAATAGGTGGTACACCCGAACCTTCTACTTTTTTAATGAACCCATGCACCGTCTCATACTTGGCAATATTATCCTGCAGGGCAAGCATCAGCCTTTTGGCATGCTCGGGTGTCAGGATGATCCGGCTTTTAACATCAGCCTTGGGTATTCCAGGCATAACACGGATAAAATCAATCACGAACTCAGAGCTGGAATGGGTAATAACAGCAAGGTTGGAATACACACCCTGGGCTATGTCCTCTTTCAGCTCGATGTTGATCTGATTTTGTGCTTGCTTCTTCTTGTCTTCCATGGGTTAAGCGCCTATAATGTTTTGTCTTCCTCGGCTACCTCTGAACTGTCAATGGGTTGTTTTCCAGCAACCAATGCCTCATACTCCTCACGTGAGCCCACCACCAGTCTCTGGTAATCCCTGATGCCGGTTCCGGCGGGGATCAGGTGACCCACGATCACATTTTCTTTCAACCCTTCCAGTCCGTCCACCTTGCCGAATATGGCAGCTTCGTTCAGGACCTTGGTTGTTTCCTGGAATGATGCAGCTGAGATAAAGCTCTTTGTCTGCAGGGCAGCCTTGGTGATCCCCTGGAGGATCTGGTTGGATGTTGCAGGAATGGCTTCTCTGGCCTCTATCTGTGCCCTGTCCTTTCTCTTCAGCAAGGAATTATCGTCCCTGAGTTTCCGTGCGGTAATGATCTGTCCGGCCTTCAATGCTTCCGAATCACCCGGCTCAATCACTACTTTCTTACCGAAGATCCAGTCGTTCTCATCCATGAATCCCCACTTATCAACTACCTGTTTCTCAAGGAATTTGGTATCTCCCGGATCCTCAATATCCACCTTGCGCATCATCTGCCTGACAATGACCTCAAAGTGTTTGTCATTGATCTTAACCCCCTGCATCCTGTAGACTTCCTGTACCTCATTGACAATGTACTCCTGCACCTTGGTCGGTCCCTTGATGGCAAGTATGTCAGCCGGCGTGATGGCACCATCTGACAAGGGTGTGCCAGCCTTTACATAATCATTTTCCTGGACCAGGATCTGCTTTGACAATGGCACCAGGTATTTCTTCAATTCTCCGGCTTTGGATTTGATGAGGATCTCACGGTTACCCCGCTTGATCTTCCCGAATGATACTTCACCGTCAATTTCAGAAACGACTGCTGGATTCGAAGGATTTCTGGCTTCAAAAAGCTCGGTAACCCTGGGCAGGCCACCCGTGATATCTCCTGATTTTCCAACTGCACGCGGGATCTTCACCAGAATATCGCCGGTCAGTACCTTATTCCCTTCATTCACCATGATATGGGCACCCACAGGCAGGTTGTAGGATTTAAGTACGTCTTTCTTGCCTGACATGATCTTGATACCCGGGTTTTTTGTCTTGTCCCTGGTCTCGATGATCACCTTTTCACGGTAACCGGTCTGCTCATCAGATTCCTCACGAAAGGTAATACTTTCGATAACGGATTCAAATGCAACATTACCGGCACTTTCAGAAATGATAACCGCGTTGTAGGGATCCCATTCACAGATCAGGTTACCCCGCTTGACCTCCGCTCCTTCCTTCACGTACAATTTAGAACCGTAGATAATGGAATGAGTGGTCAGGGGTATCTTGGTATTTTTGTCAATGATCCTCATTTCTGCCAGACGGCCAATGACAATATCCAACTTTTTGCCATCGTCTTCAACCCTTTCGACACAACGCAGATCATCGATCTCCACAATTCCGTCATATTTTGAGATCACATTTGATTCAGATGTAATATTGGAAGCGGTACCACCCACGTGGAAGGTTCTCAGGGTAAGCTGAGTACCTGGTTCCCCGATGGATTGAGCCGCGATCACACCGACGGCTTCACCGTTTTGAACCATTTTCCCCGTGGCCAGGTTCCTTCCATAACATTTGGCACAGACTCCCTTCTTGGCTTCACAGGTCAATACTGACCTGATCTCGACCTGTTCAAGGGGGGAATCATTTATAAGTCTGGCGATCTCTTCTGTGATCTCCTCTCCAGCACCAATGATCAGGTCACCTGTCATGGGATGGTAGACATCATGTACCGTTGAGCGTCCGAGTATCCTTTCATAAAGGGATTCCACCACCTCTTCATTGTTCTTGATGGCGGTGGCCAGAATTCCCCTCAGTGTGCCACAATCAAATTCAGATATGATCACGTCCTGGGAAACGTCTACGAGGCGGCGGGTAAGGTAACCGGCATCGGCTGTTTTCAATGCCGTGTCTGCCAATCCCTTACGGGCACCGTGCGTGGATATGAAATACTCCAGTACAGAGAGTCCTTCTTTAAAATTAGAAAGAATGGGGTTTTCGATAATCTCTGAACCGGTGGCTCCCGATTTCTGGGGCTTAGCCATCAGTCCCCTCATCCCGGAAAGCTGGCGGATCTGTTCTTTCGATCCCCGGGCTCCTGAATCCAGCATCATGTATACCGGATTGAATCCCTGGTTGTCAGAGCTCAGCTGTTTCAACAGGGATTGGGTCAGCCTGGCATTGGTATGTGTCCAGATATCAATGATCTGGTTATATCTTTCATTATTGGTAATGAATCCCATATTGTAATTGTTCACCACCTCATCTACCTGCTGGTAACCTTCATCCACAAATTCTGTCTTTTGCGACGGAACGATTACATCATCGAGGTTAAAGGATAATCCACCCCTGAAGGCCATTTCATAGCCCAGGCTCTTAATATCATCCAGGAACTGCGCTGTGGCGGCCGTACCGGTTTTCTTCAGTACATCTCCAATGATATCCCGCAGGGATTTTTTAGTAAGCAATTCGTTGATGAAGCCAACATTTTCCGGGATAAACTGGTTAAACATTACCCGGCCCACAGTGGTCTCGATCAATTCCTCCTTTTCATCCGCATCACCGTTTTTGCGGAGGCGGACCTTGATAATGGCATGCAGGTCAACCTTCCTTTCATTAAAGGCGATATTCACTTCTTCGGGTGAATAAAATACCAATCCTTCCCCTTTCACCGGATGTTCTTTCGTTCCTTTCCTGGACTTGGTAATATAATACAGGCCAAGAACCATGTCCTGTGATGGTACCGAAATCGGTGCACCATTTGCAGGGTTCAGAATATTATGTGAGGCCAGCATCAACATCTGGGCTTCCAGGATGGCAGCATTGCCAAGTGGCAGGTGTACCGCCATCTGGTCTCCATCAAAGTCAGCATTGAATGCCGTACATACAAGCGGGTGCAATTGAATGGCTTTCCCCTCGATCAGTTTAGGCTGGAAAGCCTGGATCCCAAGCCGGTGAAGGGTTGGGGCACGATTCAGTAGCACCGGATGGCCTTTCAGAACGTTCTCCAGGATATCCCAGACAACAGGGTCTTTCCGGTCAACAATTTTCTTGGCTGATTTGACGGTCTTGACGATTCCACGCTCAATCAGCTTCCTGATGATAAATGGCTTGTATAATTCGGCTGCCATATCTTTCGGCAGGCCACATTCATGTAATTTTAATTCTGGTCCGACCACGATCACCGACCGGGCTGAATAATCAACACGTTTCCCCAGGAGGTTCTGGCGAAACCTGCCCTGCTTTCCTTTCAGGCTGTCACTGAGTGATTTCAGCGGCCGGTTGGCTTCCGTCTTGACGGCATTGGCCTTCCTTGAATTATCGAACAGGGAATCAACGGCCTCCTGCAGCATTCTCTTTTCGTTCCTGAGGATCACCTCCGGGGCCTTGATCTCGATCAGTCTTTTAAGGCGATTGTTCCGGATGATCACTCTCCGGTACAGGTCATTCAGGTCGGATGTGGCAAACCTTCCTCCGTCAAGCGGTACCAAAGGCCTCAATTCAGGAGGAATGACCGGGACAACTTTGACAATCATCCAGGCTGGCTTGTTAGTACCCTTGGAAGCCCTGAATGCCTCAACCACCTGCAGTCTTTTCAGGGCCTCATTCTTCCTTTGTTGCGAAGTTTCCGTATTGGCCTTATGCCTGAGGGAATAAGACATATCATCCAGGTCGATCCTTTCCAGGAGTGAAAACAATGCTTCCGCCCCCATATCGGCAATAAACTTATCCGGATGGTCATCATCCAGGAACTGGTTTTCCTTTGGAAGGGAATCCAGGATATCCAAGTATTCCTCCTCTGTCAGGAAATCCAGGTAATTGACCTCGTCAGCCAGTTTGACGCCCGGGTTAATCACCACGTACCGTTCGTAATAGATGATCGAATCAAGCTTTTTTGTAGGCAATCCAAGCAGGTAGCCGATCTTGTTCGGAAGGGATTTAAAATACCATATATGAGCCACCGGTACCACCAGGGAGATATGGCCCATCCGTTCACGGCGGACCTTTTTCTCGGTGACTTCAACGCCACACCTGTCACAGACGATCCCCTTATAGCGGATGCGTTTGTATTTTCCGCAGTGGCATTCGTAATCCTTTACGGGTCCGAAAATCCGCTCACAGAACAAACCGTCACGTTCGGGTTTGTAAGTCCGGTAATTGATGGTTTCGGGTTTTAATACTTCACCACTGGACTTTTCAAGGATCTCTTCGGGAGATGCCAGTCCGATAGTAACCTTTGTGAAATCGCTTTTAACCTTTGAATCTCTTTTCAGGGACATATGTAGTTTTTTTTATAACAGATTAACACTTAAGCCGAGTCCTCTTAACTCGTGCAGCAAAACATTGAGTGATTCAGGGATGCCAGGCAAGGGCATGGCCTCCCCTTTGACAATGGCCTCGTATGCTTTGGCACGTCCGATGACATCGTCTGATTTCACAGTCAGCAGCTCCTGCAATATATTGGCTGCACCAAATGCCTCCAGCGCCCATACTTCCATCTCCCCAAAGCGCTGTCCACCAAACTGTGCTTTCCCGCCAAGGGGTTGCTGGGTGATCAATGAGTAGGGACCGATAGAACGGGCATGCATCTTGTCATCCACCATATGCCCCAGTTTCAGCATATAGATCACGCCCACCGTCGCCGGCTGATCGAATCTCTCACCGGTACCACCATCATACAGGTAAGTCTTGCCATACTTGGGTACCCCGGCTTGCTCCGTATACTCATTTATCTGTTCGATGCTGGCACCATCGAAAATGGGCGTGGCAAATTTCATACCCAGGTTTTGTCCGGCCCAGCCGAGCACTGTCTCATAGATCTGCCCGAGGTTCATCCTGGAAGGCACACCCAGTGGATTTAAAACGATATCGACCGGTGTCCCGTCCTCCAGGAATGGCATATCTTCCTGCCTGACGATCTTTGCTACGATACCTTTGTTACCATGTCTTCCGGCCATCTTATCCCCTACTTTCACTTTCCGTTTCATGGCAATATAGACCTTTGCCATTTGAATGATCCCTGTCGGTAGCTCATCTCCAATGGTAACATTGTACTTCTTCCGCTTATAGAAACCCTCTATCTCCTTATATTTGATCGTATAATTATGAAGGATGGTGCGAATGGTCTCGTTCTTCTTCTTGTCGGTGGTCCATTTACTTGGATTCACCGCCAGGTAATTGATCTCCACAAGAAGCTTCTGCGTAAATTTGGTGCCCTTGGGAACCACATCCGTGTTTAGATAATCCTTAACTCCCTGTGAAGTCTTTCCATTCACGAGGACAAAAAGCTTATCGATCAGTTTGCTGCGCAGTTCATCGATCTTCTTGAGGTACTCTTCCTCTATCTTGTCAAGAATGGGCTTGGATGCCTGTTTGAATTTCCGGTCTTTCATTGACCTGGAAAAAAGCTTCTTGTCAATAACAACCCCCTCAAGGGAGGGAGGTGCTTTCAGGGAAGCATCTTTCACATCACCTGCCTTGTCACCGAAAATGGCACGCAGCAATTTTTCCTCGGGGGAAGGATCAGATTCCCCTTTCGGGGTAATCTTACCGATCAGGATATCACCGGGCTCTACATGGGCCCCTATCCTGATCAGCCCGTTCTCATCAAGGTTCCTGGTTGCTTCTTCACTGACATTCGGAATATCAGAAGTCAGCTCTTCCAATCCCCTTTTGGTATCCCTTACCTCAAGCAGATATTCATCGATATGTATCGAGGTGAAAACATCATCCCTGACCACCCGGTCTGAAATGACAATGGCATCCTCAAAATTATATCCTTTCCAGGGCATGAAAGCCACTTTCAGGTTCCGGCCGAGAGCCAGTTCCCCATTTTCACTGGCATAACCCTGCGTCAGGATCTGTCCGGCTTTCACCTTCTGGCCCTTCATGACGATAGGATTCAGGTTTACGCAGGTATTCTGGTTCGTCTTCCTGTATTTCGGAAGCTTATACCGCTTGATATCATCATCGAAGCTGACGAATTTCTCATCATCGGTCCGGATATAACGGATCACGATCTCATTGGAATCAACAAAATCAACCACACCATCGCCTTCTGCAACAACAAGTAAGCGGGAATCTTTGGCCACAATGGCCTCGATCCCGGTGCCAACAATAGGTGCTTCAGGCTTTACCAGTGGAACCGCCTGACGCATCATATTCGAACCCATCAATGCCCTGTTTGCATCATCATGTTCCAGGAACGGGATCAGGGAAGCGGCGATCGAGGCGATCTGGTTTGGAGCCACGTCCATTAGTTCAACCGTCCCGGATTCAGCCAGTGGATAATCCGCATCATATCTTGCCTTCACCCTTGGATTGACGAATTTTCCGTCGTCATGAATGGGTGCATTGGCCTGTGCAATGATCTTGGCTTCTTCTTCTTCCGCACTCAGGAAAAGGACACCCTGATTTGTCAGGTCTACCTGTCCCTCGGAAACTTTCCGGTAAGGTGTTTCAATAAACCCGAGATCATTGATCTTGGCATACACACAAAGTGAGGATATCAGGCCGATATTCGGACCTTCCGGTGTTTCAATGGGACACAGGCGTCCGTAATGCGTGTAATGGACATCCCTCACTTCAAAGCCCGCACGTTCCCGTGATAGTCCACCGGGTCCCAGTGCCGACATTCTCCGTTTATGGGTCATTTCAGCCAGCGGGTTGGTCTGGTCCATGAACTGTGAAAGCTGATTGGTGCCAAAGAATGAGTTAATCACCGATGACAGGGTTTTCGAGTTGATCAGGTCAACCGGAGTAAAAACCTCGTTATCACGTACATTCATCCTCTCCCTGATGGTCCTGGCCATACGTGCCAGTCCAACACTAAACTGATTGGACAACTGCTCACCAACGGTCCTCACACGCCTGTTACTCAGGTGATCGATATCATCCACATCGGTTTTGGAATTGATCAATTCGATCAGGTACTTGATAATTTCTATGATATCCTCTCTGGTCAGAACCTTCACATCCATCTCCGTTGAGAGCCCGAGTTTTTTATTGATCCTGTAACGGCCAACCTGTCCAAGGTCATAACGCTTATCAGAGAAAAAGAGTTTGTCAATGACATCCCTTGCGGTCGCTTCATCTGGTGGCTCAGAATTCCGTAACTGCCTGTAAATATGCAGGACAGCCTCTTCCTCGGAGTTACAGGGATCCTTCTGAAGGGTATTGTATATAATGGCAAAATCAGCCAGGTTCATGGATTCCTTATGCAGGAGAATGGTCTTGGCCCCTGAATCAACGATCATGTCGATATGTTCATTTTCCAGGACGGTTTCCCTGTCAATGATCACTTCATTCCTCTCAATGGATACCACTTCACCGGTATCTTCATCGACGAAGTCTTCAACCCAGGACTTTAACACCCTGGCTGCCAGTTTCCGGCCAATTACCTTTTTCAGTCCCGTTTTCGAAACCTTTAACTCATCTGCCAGGTCAAAGATTTCCAAAATATCCTTATCCCCTTCATAACCGATGGCCCGGAGCAATGTGGTCACGGGCAATTTCTTTTTCCGGTCGATATAAGCATACATGACATTGTTAATGTCTGTTGCAAATTCGATCCAGGACCCTTTGAAAGGAATGATCCTGGCGGAATACAATTTGGTCCCGTTGGCATGGACGCTCTGTCCGAAGAATACTCCCGGGGACCGGTGCAGCTGCGAAACTACGACACGTTCAGCTCCGTTTATGATGAACAATCCACGCTTTGTCATGTAGGGGATGGTACCCAGATACACATCCTGGATGACTGTATCAAAATCTTCATGTTCCGGATCTGTACAATACAGTTTGAGCTTGGCCTTGAGCGGAACACTATAGGTCAGACCGCGTTCAATACACTCATCGATGGAATACCTGGGAGGATCGACCTGGTAATCCAGAAATTCCAGGATGAAATTGTTACGCGTATCCGTTATGGGGAAATTATCATTAAAAACCTTGTATAAGCCCTCCTGTTTTCTGTCTTCCGGAGTAGTTTCCATCAGGAAAAACTCTCTGAAGGATTTTAGCTGAACTCCCAGAAAATCAGGATATTGAAGCTGGTTCTTAGTGGCAGAGAAATTAATTCTTTCTTCTACTTTATTCGCGGCCATTTATCTAAAATTTAAAGAACGATATATACTAGTACTGAATATAACAAAAGGCTTAGAAGCCCTGTCTTGGGATTCTAAACCGATTGTCAAAATAATAAGAAGATGCTATCTAAGTTCAACCTCTGCTCCAGCTTCTTCCAATTGCGCTTTCAAATTTTCAGCTTCATCCTTGGGTATACCTTCCTTGATCGGGGCAGGTGCGGAATCAACAACTCCTTTGGCTTCTTTCAGGCCAAGACCGGTAAGTTCCTTAACAAGTTTAACGATCTGCAGTTTTGCTCCACCAGGTGCGGTAAGGATCACATCGAATGCGTTCTTTTCCTCTGCACCACCTGCTTCCCCACCAGCGGCGGGTGCACCGGCTACTGCAACTGCAGCAGCTGCAGGTTCAATACCATGCTTTTCTTTCAATACGCCAAGAAGTTCATTTACTTCTTTTACAGTCAATTCTACCAATTGATCTGCAATTGCATTAAGGTCTGCCATTTTTCTATAAATTTAAATGATTTTGATTATCCTTCTTTTTCAGCAAGTGTCTGTACAACGCCTGCCAGATTATTACCTCCAGACTGCAATGCAGACAGCAGGTTTTTCATAGGTGACTGGAGTAACACAAGTACATCCCCGACAAGTTCTGTCTTCGACTTGAAGGATGACAATGCATCCAGTTGTTCATCGCCCAGATATATTGATTCTTCAACAAATGCGGCCTTCAGTACCGGACGCTCATGCGCTTTCCTGAATTCCTTGATGAGTCTGGCAGGGATATTACCTGTCTCACAAAACATCACAGATGTTGAGCTGTTCAAAATATCATAGAGTAATTCAAAATTGCCTTCAGACTTCTCCAGTGCTTTCTTAAACAATGTATTCTTCACAACAACCAGTTCGATGTTCTTTTCAAAACATTTTCTCCGGAGTGAGGAAGTATCTGCAGCATTCAGTTCTGATATGTCAGTCAGATAAAAATGAGTGGCATTGTTAATCTGCTCTGTGAGACCGTCTATGATGGCATTTTTTTCTTCTCTTCTCATGATTCACAAGAATCTTAAATAATTTTCATTTGTCTTGTGTAACTTACCCCCGCAAGCAGGGGACGTTTCATTCGGATTCATTAATCTCAGCTGCTGTATTATTCTTCCGTTAATTTGGCATCAATCCTGATGCCCGGACTCATCGTACTGGAAAGGAATATACTCTTAACGTAAGTTCCCTTGGCTGCTGTCGGCTTGAGTTTAACGATCGTGTTGATGAATTCCCTTGCATTGTCTACAATTTGCTCAGAATTGAAGGATGTCTTACCGATCCTGGAATGAATGATGCCAAATTTGTCAACCTTAAAATCAATCTTACCCATCTTGACATCTTCCACGGCTTTCCCGATTTCCATGGTTACCGTACCACTTTTGGGATTCGGCATGAGTCCACGGGGACCGAGGATCTTACCCAGTTTACCGACCTTGCCCATAACGGGAGGCATGGTAATGATCACATCCATATCCGTCCAACCATTTTGTATCTTTTCAACGTATTCATCTAACCCGACGTAATCCGCGCCTGCTTTTTTTGCTTCATCTTCCTTGTCTGGTGTACAGAGTACAAGTACCCGGATCTCTTTCCCGGTACCATGTGGAAGCGTCACTACACCACGTACCATCTGGTTTGCCTTCCTGGGATCTACGCCCAGCCTGACATCAATATCCACAGATGCGTCAAACTTGGTGTTTGTAACTTCCTTAAGCAAATTGGCAGCCTCGTTTAACCCATAGAGTTTACCTTCGTCAATTTTCTCTACAGCAAGCTTTCTGTTCTTTGTCAGTTTTGCCATTTTTATTAGAGATTAAAGATTATATGGGAATTCTCCCATAACAGTGATTCCCATACTGCGCGCAGTTCCCGCAACCATTCTCATGGCAGACCCAACAGTAAAAGCATTAAGATCTACCATTTTATCCTGAGCAATGTTCTTAACCTGCTCCCATGATACAGTGGCAACTTTGTCCCTGTTGGGTTCTGAGGAACCTTTCTTAGTTTTTGCTACTTCAAGTAATTGAACAGCAACCGGAGGAGTCTTAACAATAAAATCAAAAGATTTATCAGCATAAACGGTAATAATTACCGGAAGTAATTTACCCGCTTTGTCCTGGGTCCGTCCATTGAACTGTTTGCAAAACTCCATGATGTTTACTCCCTTGGCACCCAGTGCGGGTCCGACAGGAGGAGATGGATTCGCTGCTCCACCCCTGATTTGTAACTTGATTAATCCTGCTACTACTTTCGCCATAATTAAAAATCTACGATTTCCGGTTAATCAACAATATTGCCTACTATATGGAAGCGTATCCACCTAGCATCAGGTGAATTCTACAGCTGACAAATTCTTTAATTAATATTACTAATCCTTCTCTACCTGCATGAAACTCAGCTCGAGAGGTGTCTTTCGTCCAAATATTTTTACCATGACCTTTAACTTCTTCTTCTCATCATTCACCTCTTCTATAACCCCTGTAAAGCTGTTGAATGGTCCATCGATTACTTTTACAGATTCTCCTATGAAAAATGGGAT
>DAOWJB010000339.1 GCA_030640625.1 Bacteroides sp. | reverse complement strand
TGTCCTGGATTTCCAGGTTCTCAATATTCAGATCATCCCGGCTGTTGTTAACCAGGGTAACCGTGGCCCATGATCCCTGAAGATCATCGGATGCGGAACAAAATCCCGATAGCTGCCAGGGGTCCTTGCCACTGACTCGCACCCCGTCTACCGTAAAAGAGAATTCATCTGAGTGTTCCGAGAGGTAACTTGTTCCACTGCCTTTCTTTACCGCCCCAAAAATTATTCATAAGATTGGATATATCCAATTCGTAGCAGGTATATTTGATAAGGAGTATTAGCGGACTCAGTATTTTACTATTTAATGGCAATGTTGAGCTAAAATCGTTTAATATTCTCCCGGGGCTGCATAGGTGTAATTTAATGCCGGGTCTTCAATTTCTCCTATATCAAAATATTTATCCAGGTCCCTGAGGGCTATGACCTTGTATCCGGTTTCCTCCAGGTGCTCCATGAACAGGGCAAAGCTATCAGGGTCTGAATGAACCCAAGGATGGGCTATATCCGGGACACCATGAAACTGGAGTATGATTGCTTTTCCCTCTTCGGCTCTGTCAATAATGGTTTTGAAGTATTCCAGGGTCCACTCCGGATAGGCATCTGCCGATGTCGGAATGACCAGGCGATTATGTTTATCCGGATCGAAGAGTGGTCCGTGAGCAATTTCTCCGTAAGGGATCTCGGGCTGCATGCCCCGACGTGCAAACCGGTATCCAAGTTCCCTGACTTTTTTGGCTGTACCCGGACTATAATGGTTGCCCGGATAACCAAAACTGACCGGCTTTGGTATCCCATTTGCATGGAGGGCGGAATCCACTTTTGCCAGGTTTTCCTCCATCCCGTCTATCGCCTCGGGTGAATGCAGCGGGATATGAGTCCAGCTATGGTTCCCGATCTCAAATCCCATTTTGTGGATCTCGGCGACCTCTTCCCAATTTAAAAAATTTACGGTATCATTCATCCATGCGTGAGAAATGAAGAAAGTGGCGTCGAATCCCTTCTCTTTTAAAAGCGGGGCCACAAATGTCAGATGCGATTTCACAGCATCATCAAAGGTGAGCACAACAATTTTCTCCTTACCGGGATTGATGCTGCATCCTGCCATCAAGATAGTCAGGATAAGCATTAGCAATATTGATTGAATAAAGGATCTGTTAACCATGGTTGCCTCCTGAATTTTAATTGAATAACATCATGCTGCGGGTCTGGATTTCTGTTTTCTCCGTTTCAAGCCTGTAGAAATAAATGCCTGGATCTGCTCTAACTCCATTCTCATTTCGCGCATCCCATTCTATTCTGTTTATGCCCGGAGTCCCAATTTCATCCAACAAAACCTTTACCTTCTGTCCCATAACATTATAGACAGTTAACCTGGCATGCATGGCCGAAGGTAGTGAAAACTCTATCGTTGTTTTGTCTTTAAAAGGATTTGGATAATTTTGAGATAGTGAAGACTCAATCGGTTTTGCTTCCCGGTGATCGATGGATAAGGTAAGATCCGTTATGTAAACAAAATTGAATCTCCCCCCTGGGGCTGCATCACCATTTACATAGAAATCCATTATATTCCCCTCTTCCTGCATATTATCACTCCATTTAAACTCGAAGTTGAGTTCAGCATCATCAGGAATTCCGAGTATTGATTTTTCAACCTGCCATTCCATTGCTTTAATATCGGCATACCAGGCAGCGGAGCCAACGTTAGTCCAGTTCCAACCATCCAGGCTTTTTTCAACAATGATTGAGTCTGTGGGACTCTCACGGTTCAACAGAAAGTCATATCCTTCCCATCCGGTTGATTTATCCCTGTCAATATCAATGAACAATCTCATCCAGTTTGAATCTGATGCAGAGGTCATTGTGTCTGCAGTTTCCACATAAAAAAAGATGTTCTCCTGATCACGGGCGACTTTTGTCAGAACAATGTCATTTCTCCCGCTTGTATTTGTGTATACAAGGCTATCACCATGCCCTTTATGGTTACGGTGAATAGTATTACCCTGGTAATGCCGGAATTCAGGCTTTACCCCATCCCAGCTATCAAGGGTGCCAATATTAATGGACTTTTCTGCTGATGCTGTATCCTGAATATCCATCCCTTTGAATTTTCTGACTTTATTGACGAGTTGGATGTAGTATACATCTCCCTTCTCTCCCCAGGACTTCGCCGGTTCAATGTCTCTGCTTCGCTCAGCATCAAATGCATCCGGAAATCCATTTACAACCTGAGGCCCTCCACTGCAACCCGGCCAGTTCTGGTGCCGTCCCATCACCCATTCATTCCATCCGGTCACAAATACCAGTTCCGGGTCAAGCTGAAAGGCCCGGTCCCATTGTTCCTCAAAATTGGCCCCATAGAGGTATGAATTTTCCCTCGTATCCCATCCGTTCTGTTTTGTATAACTCCGGCCATAGGTATTCGGGGCATTGAATGAGGCACACCTTCCGCCGCTAACATCATTCGCATTCTGGGCAATCCCCACGGTGACCTGTTCATACCCTGCTGATGCCGATCCGACAAATCCATGTTGGGGATATGATTCCAGCCAGCCCCAGTGATCATTTCTTGTTGGTCCGGTCACATAATCACCCTGACCCGGGCGGAAAGTGAAAAAGCTTTTGATACTGTCGAGTAATGACTCGTCAATCCCGCCACTGATCTGAACAGGTACATGGTCAACAAAGCTACCTGTAGTGAGTGGGGTAAATTCAGCTTGAGTAAGATATTTTATCTGGCACTCATAATCGCCCTCCACAACGGCCTTATTGAAATAACTGGTGGTAGAATCTGTATCCTCGATAAACTTCCAGACACCGACTTGTTCAGTTCCATTCGTTAATTCCCAGACATAGTCACCTGCATCAAGGGTGTCGAATTCAAGATTTAACTTAGCATTATCATTGAAATCAACAAAAGTCTTTTTTGCCAGAGGATCCTGGGCTACAGAGGTCGGGTAGTCTGTATTCCATCCATAAAGGGAGAATGTCAGGTTTCCGATATTATTAGACCAGCTGGGACAGGTAACATCGATATTGGTAAATGCCGAACTGGCACTGAACTTCAATCCTGCGGCATCACCCTCTTTGCCTGCATTCAGCATTTCAGGATAAGCCATGATCAGCGGTTTCCCCTTCCACATGAACCACAAATCCTGATAGAGTCCGGGTTGGTACAAATCTTTATAAATCTCAGAGATGGACTCCTGAGCCCCATCAGTCGGTCCAAAGGGAAGCAGAAAGGCAAATTGCGGTGTTTTAACCCCGTCCTTCCTGGCCTGGTCCCAAACCTTTAATAAAACAGAGTAGGAACTTTTCCAGGTATAATTCCCGTTCGTTGCATCACAGAAAATTACATCAACCCCCGCATCAGCGAGCATTTCTGCATGTTTGCGCAAAATCCATTCATCTGTCGTCCTGTAGTAGCCAAACAATGGTTCATCCCAAAAATACACTCCAGGTGAAATTCCCTGCCATGCAGGATGATTAAAGTCATCAATGGCTTCGGGATATTCATTTAGTATTTCTGTAAGATTGAGTACCGGGTCAAAATCGGCAATCCCATCTGTATGCCAGGTGAAATAAAACATCCCGATATATTTTCCTGTTCTTACTGCACCTGCTTCATTTGCCGTCGTGGTTTTTCTACCCAGTGCATCGGTACCGCTCCAATAATTACTGTTTACATTCCACTGCGAATAGGATATGAAATGAATTGCTATCAGGACCGATAGGCTAAGCTGAAATTTGTATTTCCTTCTTTTTAACACGTTGACCATTTTATTGTCCTTCTTAGTATAAATTAAAAACTGTTCTGATTCATTTTCAGGCCGGCGGCTTTTTGTAAATCTCTTAACTTAAATTCTGAAATTTCGATATCTTCCTTATTCGTCGCATATATAACCCAGAGCGAACCATCATGCTCAATGGCATGCGGATATTGAAAGGTACGGTTGTTCTTTGCCCTTCCGGGGAAACGCAAGTCAGGTGCATTGTGGCGCAGCAGGGCTGCATTCATAAAAGACCATCCGTCACGGCTGAATGTGATTGCGAGCGGATCCCTGGTTTTTTCCGGATTGCCGATCAAATAATATTCATCGCTCGAAAGGCGTCCCGTAAAACTTTTACCGGGTGTGTCCGGGTAGTTTGTTTTAAGTGGAGCCGAAAATGTGACACCGTCGTCGAGACTGGTTGAATGATATAAGAATCCTTCACGCCGCATATCGCGAAATATGATGTGGACAACCTCATCAGGCCCGATGTACCAGGTTGGTTCACCCATGCGGTCAGCAGGCGGTTCGCCTGGCAATGCTGTTGAGGTCCACAGCTCACCTTTAACAGTATTGGAAAGCACTGTATAAACTTTTCGGGATTGACCATCGCGCCGTGTCATAAACAACCGGTCCTTGATTGGGCACGGCGGGTAATTGTTCATGCAATCGTCGAGGTAGATCCCGCCTTCAAGCCATTTTTCACCGTCCCATTCAAAGCGCATCAGTCTCAGATTCGCCCAGCCTTTTTTATACACATCCCTGGAAATAATTACATGGTCCATGTATGCGACGAGTGCACAGAGTTTGCCGTTACTCTGAAATAATCCGCGTGCGACAACCGACCCGGGTAGTCCGTCCGCAGCCTCGGGTGAACTGGTGATAATCCCGGGAATGGTCCAGTTATGGCCATTGGAAGAAGTGGAATAATGGATGACCTGGTCGCGATCGTCCTCGTTGATTCGTCCTGAAGACCACATGGCCCAGAATTTATCATCGTAATAGGTTAGATATGAATGCAGGTTAAACTGCCACTCACCTTCTTTTGCACGGTAAACAGTGCTGGTTTCACAAGGGATCAGTGGCAGGCTGCTGATGTCGTCGAAAGCATCCTGATCAACAAGCAGTTGGGCAACATCCTGCATATCCGGGGACTGCTTTTCATGTTTTACACCTTTACATGCGATGATCAACAGAATGAAAATTACCGGCAAAAACAACCGGTATGATCGCTGTGTGAACTGAATGAGTTTTTTCATTTTGTATCAGGTTTAATCAATTCTACTTTTCCAGGTCCTGCCCGTTAATGTCAAGCAACCTCATGCTTAATCCGGCCCACATTGTATTGTTATGGGGGAAAGTACTACCCATTCATAGGACCACTACCGGTCTTTTCTCTCATATAACAATATCACAAATAGTTGATTATCAAATATATAAATTTTTCTGATTTAGTTATTTTTTTATGGTAGAAATGATATGCCATTTTGGGAGACTGGTTAATGATAAAGTGTTCAGGGAAAAACGAAATCTTAAAATAGGGATTATATGCATGTGGGACAATACATCAAATGAGCATACTTTTGTACTATTTGATGCAACAAATCATTTAGAAAGTATAACTTGACTTCCTAAAATCGGTAAAATACTTATTTAACAGGATTATTTTGCAAAAATGAAAACAAACCTCAAAATATGAAATACTTTTTTTGCTGCATCTTGTTTTTGACTCTCGCCATTCCATGGGCACGTGCTGATGTTGTTCCACAAGGTTTCATTCTCATAAGGGAAAATACGTTTTCACCCGGGATTGGTTGTTCCGATCAAAATCGCCCAAAAGTCAGGATTGAAGATTTTGAAATCCTCGACCATGCAATCACAAACGCAGAATATGGTGTATTTATCAGGGAAACCGGCTATCCTGCACCTTTGTATTGGATGGATGGTAAAATTCCTGCTGGCAAGGAGGACCTTCCGGTTATTTATGTGAATCGCAGGGATGTGGATGAGTATTTAAGGTGGCTGTCAAAGAAGGATGGACGTATTTATCGTTTGCCTACAACAGTCGAATTCGAATATGCGGCACGGGGTGGGAGCATAGGTAAAAAGTATCCGTGGGGTAATGATCATCCAAAGGGAAAAGCAAACTTTAATTCCGGTGACGAGCGATCCTTTGATATATGGGACGAATACTTAAAGCCGGCCACATGGGGAGCGAAAAATGGCTTCGGGCTATATGGCATGTCCGGCAACGTTTGGAATATGACGGGATACAACTTCGATCCGGCAATGATGCGATACCAATATCGTATCGAAAACCCAGTCTTGCTCGTGGGTATAATTATGGGTGGTTCCTGGGCCAGGGGTATAGAATATCTTCAGTGCGGATATCAGCTCGGTTTGTCTCCCGGGATCCGGCATCCTGATGTTGGATTTCGTCCGGTACGAGAGCCCAAAGGCACTGATTGGAGTATTCATCACCGCAAGTTGTGTGCCGTGTCGCAAGGAGATGGAAAAATCATGTTAAGCTGGGCGTTGCTCGCTTCAGATAAAAAGTCAACCGGGTTTGACATTTACCGGGCGTCAAGCAGAAATCACGCCGGGTTTCGGGTTACAAAAACGCCGGTAAACAAATCTACTACCTTTATCGATGAAGGTTTGGCAACGGGTAAAAGATATCATTATTACGTTCGACCTTTTGATAAAAACGGGCAAAAAGGCAGGCGTTCCGAATGGGTTAGTATTACTATAACTGAAGACGCTTCATCCATTATTACGACTTTTGAACCGCTTTATAAACAGGGAACTCTTGTCCCTGTTTTTGGCGATTTGGACGGTGATGGTACAATGGACTGTCTCGTTCGTATGGATAACGGAAACAGCGAAATGTCGCAGGATCCTGGTTTGCCTGTCCAATTGGAAGCTTTTACTTCCTGGGGACGCTCGTTGTGGCGCAAGGATATTTGCTATCATGAGTTTTGTTATGGTAGCGCAAATAATGTTCCGTTTAATCTGTGGGACATGGACGGTGATGGTAAAGCGGAAGTTATTACTCGCCTTCAAATGGGCGATTCCGTATACGTGGCTATCCTGGATGGACTAACAGGTCGTATGAAACACAAAACGCTGTGGCCGGATATGATTTCTGATACTCAAAAGTCTTCAACCCGGATTCATTTGTCCGTTGCCTACCTGGATGGAGTCCATCCGGCTGTTGTTACCCAAACGGGTCTTTATGAAAATGAAGTTTTTACAGCTTACGATGCCCGTTTGAATCAACTCTGGCAATTTAACAGCTTTGCTGCGACTAACGGCAGCGGCGGACACAAGATCGAAGTAGCCGACGTGGATGGCGACGGTAAGCAGGAAGTTTTTAATGGAACAACCTGCATCAATCACGATGGTTCTTTGCGATGGTCTATTTATAAACAACACCCGGATATCGTGTCTATTCACGATTATCTGCCGGAGCGACCGGGATTGGAGGTTTTTTATATCGTTGAATCAAGTGTACACGCAGGTGTTTATATGGTAGATGCCAATACAGGCGAGATCATCTGGAAATTGAACCGGGAGGATGATCCTCGATGGACTCACGGGCATCACGGTTGGACGTCAGACATCTGGAGCGGGTCAGCGGGGATCGAATGTGTATCAAATCGGGCCGGACATAATGACCGAAACTTGATTCTCTTTTCAGCAGACGGGCGAGCTTTGCTGGAGCCTTTTCCTTTCGGTTTGACTCCCCTGGAATGGGATGGCGATTTAACCCGGGAATTGCTGGGTAATAACGGCCAAACGATTGCTAACTTTGACGGGAAAAAAGTATTAGAAGTGCCGGGAGTGCAACCGAATCCTTTTCCTGATGCCAGGTTGCTGATGGTTGCCGATTTATACGGCGATTTTCGCGATGAATTGGTGTTGATGACCACAACCGAACCAGGTGGCAAAGCGATTGCGGTTGTTACTGCACCCGAACCCATGGATAAAAAGTTTATATCTGCGACTGAGAATTTAGGCTATCGCTTGTGGCTTGCTCGAAATATGGGTGGTGGCTATCGCTCTATATACTATCGGGTTTTGAAGTGAATCACGAAGGACGCTCATTTCACGAACATTGAAAAACAGATTAAGTTATTTAACCTCCTGAATTGAGGTTGTAGAATAGCGTCTAAAATTTTGTTTCATATACAAATCCATCAGGCGTCTTCTGAATTCATCCACATCAATATCTGTCGCAATCTCACAATTGGGATCTCTGCCTTCATCAATAAGGTTATGACCACTATCATCAACATACATATATACTTCACGTGTTTCATACAGATCAGGCCATAAAACGAAGCCAATGGCTGTACAATCCCATAAGATAGGAGTATTCCATTCTCCTGGGTCTTTTGATCTCCAAAGACGAAGTAGTTCTGTTAAAGCATCGGTTAAAGGAGTATCTCTTTCCTCTACCTGCTTGCATCGCTCATCGTTCCATTTTATAGCACCTGCAACCTTTACTCCTGATAAGGTTATATTATTATCAATATGGGATATAAACACCTGTGATGCTTCAATATCGCCTATAACATTCCACTCTGTTGCCCCATAGTGATAATCTCCAAACATAGAATAGATATGCTTTGCATTTGATAATGCCTTATTATCTATTTCAATAACATCCTTCATATTTGGTACGGGCCCAACGGTAAACAGTATTACCTCACCGGGGTATGCATTCAGGGTTTCCACAATAAAATCGGCAGCACCTTGCTCTTGCGGCTGTATCTCATCGAATCCCTGACCATATTCAGACTGCGATACCGCACCGTTTCCGGTTTTTCTTCCAATATATACCGGTATATCGTCCAAACCTGTCTCATAAAGCATACGTAATGCTATGCGGCCACGAGCTTCTGTATTACCATAGTCCATGCAAATACCAAGTATATCAAACTCATCTTGAGCAGACAGCATCATTGCAACAGCAAACGCATCATCAATATCACCGCCGAGATCGCAATCCAGGATAATTTTCTGTTTATCACCACCATTACATAGGTTGAATATCATTAAAATAAATAATGTAACTATTACAATTTTTTTCATTCAATAAATTTTAGCCTATTAATTAATAAACTCCAAAAATAGGATATTTTGGCTCGTTTTTCATTTTTTTAATAAGTCACACTTGCTAATTCATGTAATTTCTTGTTACCGGACAACCCGGTAATAAAACCGATTTCGGGCTGGCCATCGCACCATTCCATAAAATCTTTAAAAATAAAATGACTGTCGCCCCTGACAATGATAATTGTATTGGGCCAATGCTCCCTGATGTAGGCAACATCACTTTGCTTGTTCCTTCTACCCGGCTTCAGGATGGTAGTGATAACTTCTGGTTCCCGGGGATATGAATCAATAAAGGTATCAACAAATTGTTGGTCTATACGAAACAAGTTTTTGTCGTTTCATACTACTTTTGTTGTAAAGAGTTTCTAACCTGTTTCTGAAATATTCAGTCAATATCCAGAACTGGAAGTCGTACCTGCGACGGATATTTTTTCCCGAAGTAAACTTTTTGATGTGCGATCCTTGGATTTTGTGCTTTGATGACAGGTTCTCCCGAATTCAGGTTGCGGTTATACCTCGGGAAAAGCGATGAAGTGATCACAACCCGTATCTTATGGCCTGCCTCGATCTGGTACCCTGTTGCCCAAACGGAGATATCCAATCTCAGAGGCCGGGGACTCCCCGTCTCATCTGAATAAATCGTTTGGCCTCCTTCCTGGATGTTTATGATCTTTCCATCCTCCCGGACTTCCTGCAACGAGACGAAGAAATCGGTACTTGGGGCATCCGTGCCTGCATATATAGTGGCGTCAACCGGGCCGAGCAGAACAAGTGGTTTTTCCAATGGCTCACTCTCAAATACAATCTGGTCCATACGTTCCGTATTTGGATTCTGATACGCAGGACCCACGCCAACTCCCAGGTAAGTTCCGCCAATCGACGGGAAGGGATCAACCGGGTCGTATGTGTATTTAATAATCTTTTCAGTATCGTCCGGATGTTGTGTTATTTCACCGTTTGAGTTAAGATAGTAAGGAGTTGATATGCTCTTTTCGGGGGGCCAATGATCGTAATCCACCCATTCGTTCCTGTGCATAATAAAGAAGGTGTATGGTTTTCTGGGATCGGACTCCTCTGTTTTTCCTGCGTCATCAGTCAGATGGCGTTTGATAAAAGACATCATTTCATCATCATGCAATGAGAGTTCCCCATGTTCTCCGAAATCCGTTTCAATGGCAATTTTGCCGTGTGCATAGGGACCAATAATAAGCCGGCTCTCAGGGTGGCGGTACGGTCCCATTGATTCAAAATCACGGATCTGGCTCATTAAAAAAATATCATACCATCCGGCAATGGTATATACCGGACAGGTAACGACAGAACGGTGGTTCATTGCCCCCCAGTAGGCATCCTCATGAGGATGTGCCAGCCAATCGTCCAGAAAGTCTATTTGCTTTATGGTCGAATCGTCAGCAACAGATAAGGGCAGAATGAAATAACTGTCTTCCATCTTCTCCGGGTTTACAGTGTTATATGTCCTGGCACCATTTGGGAGTCCCCAGTTAAATGCAGTTGCCAGTGAATAAATACCTGCCGGGTAAATTAATTCGTACATATTAGCCGAAGTAACGGTAGGTGTAATAACATCCAACTGATCGGCAATGGCCCACTGTGTATAACCCACATAGCTGCCACCCCAGCCCGCGACTTTGCCATTGCACCAGGACTGGGACCGGACCCACTTAATCGTGGCCAATCCGTCAGGCCGTTCATGTTTAAACGGATGATATATCCCTTCCGACTCGAATTTTCCGCGTGTATCCTGTATGATAACAGCCCAGCCGTGACTTAAAAAGAGTCTGACATATTTTTCGCCAAATTCTCCAATACCATCCTTGCTGTACGGACTTCGAACGAGAATGCAGGGGAAAGGTCCCGGTCCATCTGGAAGATACAGGTCGGCAGCCAGTTTTATGGAGTCTTCAACAGCAAGGTAGACTGTTTGTTTGGTAAGATCATTACTTTTTCCTCCCCGGGAAGACAGCAGAACATGAATTGGCATTATCACCAGTATTGACAGCAGGATAATTTTTTTCATAATATTTTTTACCTTTTCAGGACGTTTCATCACTTATATTGATCCTTGTATACTTCGAGCCAGTTGATACACTCCCGGCACTTCTGAATGACCATGTCATAATTACGGTTATTGAAGGCATCCTCGATCGCCATGCTGTATTTTATTATCTCCAGGTCGAGATAGAAAGGTACATGAACTCCCTTTTCGGCAAGTAAGGCCATAGCACTCCTAAATGCCTTTCGGTATTCCAAATGTGCCTGATGGGCATTATCAAAGGGCGTATCGTTGATGCGTGGATGCCGGGATTCTACATCAGGAAGAGGCGGGAAGGGCTTATGGGGCTCTGACTGGTACCAGAAAGCCGTGGTGGAATAATAGTTCTCCATATTATTTGCATGGCCGTGTTCAATGGTTACATGGATGGATTTCCGGAAACGGACAGGATCAGCAATGTAAAACCGGTACATGGATACTTTGCCGGTCCAATCAGGATTTCCTATCATATAGAATCCGGTGTAAGGTCCGGCATATTCAATGTTCGGGCAAGCGCCTCCACCGAAGATCTCTTCAGAACCGGTCCCATGATACGAAGGGGGCCAGGATTCGCCGTCAATGAATATCATGTCATCCCCCTCACCATACCAATCACCCTGTTGATTATCGATATTGAGAAAGTAACCGGCAAAGTTGCCATGTCCCTCTGCATCGAGAATGACATAGTTTTCAGAGCCATCAGGATTTTTTCCGTCGTGTAGAACGACGTTTTTCCATTCTCCGACAGCGGTTGTGGGACTCTCATGTCTCCATTGGGCATGGAACCGGCCTACATTTTGACCGACTTTCTTCAGTTTTTCATAATCAATATGATACCAGACATTCGAAATACGATCCTTTCCTTCGTTGACCAGTTCCAGTCGCGCTCCATGGCTGAAGGGCATCGGGAAGTATGCGTTAAAACCGATCGTTCCAAAACGTCCGCCTCCACCCTCGTTTACAATAACCATCAGAGATCGGAAAAATTTCTCACGCTCGTGTCCCTGGCCAAAAAAGTCGCCAAATGGGACATTGACGCTGGGAGATTCTTCCCCATCCCAATACATTTTCAGTACCAGGTTCCTTAAATACCCCGGCACAGGGGCGATACTGAAATATATGTGGCGTATGCTGCCTGCATTCTCAATATCCGCCAGGACAAGCGTATCTCCCGGATCAATTACGTAGAAATCATGGTTGCCCCCGGTGGTGTCCCAACTGGAAATCCGGGCACTTACACCATCGGTCAGATATACCAGATCAGAGAACTGTGATCTTTTCAGGGAGGAGTCCTGCCGTTCCATGTTGCAGGCAAACAGTATGATAGAAAAGAGAAGGGAGATAGAAAAAACTTTTAATGCCTTCATAGTTCTGGTCTGATTTGGTTTATTCCTTCGGGTCCTGAATCATTAATTCTTCAATTATATCAGCCAATTCTTCATTCGGGATTTTATTGTACAAGCGAAAATCCTGCCCCTTTACATTGGAATTCCAGACGGCTCCTACCTCATCAGTAAACAATAAGGCGCCCCGTTCAAGAGTGAAATATTCGCTCTCGCCTACCACGGCAAACAGTGTGGCAATCTGATCCCAACTGCTTCGGTCGATCTCGCCGTAATGCTTTTCCCATAATCTGTAGACCGTTTTTATCGGGTTGGTGTCCGGAAGTTTTTGTGTTGCCCTGCCGGTTTTTACTTCCTGCCCGTCCACTGTTTGCACAACAGCTACGGGGAATCCGTTAATGGCTTTTTTGGATGCATCGCGGTCCCATTTCATATTCCAGTCCATGCCCAGTCCCAGCATGGCAACCCACCATCTTACCTTTTTGCGAACAAGTTCTTTACCGGACAGTGGACTCGATTCATCAGGTTCGGATTCAAGCAGTTTCGCAATATTTGTTAAATGGCCGACGGTGACAATAGTGACGCTGGAATCTGCCTGTGATGCCAGAATCCGCCTGTAGAGGACGGTTGCATCTTCGAGTTTCTTTTTCTGTCCCAGATCATTGGGAAATGTTTTTGCAATCGTTTCAGCATAGACCGAACCTCTGTTCACACCATCGATAAACGGAGCGCCGATGGGAATATCAGGACGCCCCCAAAATGTATTGACCGCATCGAGGGCAAACGGACTCCAGAAATGGGTGGATGAGAGGATCGTAGCCAGTAACTCGACTTTGCCCTGGTCGGTAAGCGTGTGCAGCATATAAAGGGCGCCGACATCATCAATGTCTGAATCAAAATCCGTATCAAAGATGATTTTTACCTGGCTGTAAACATTGATATTACAAAGAATAGCCAGAAAGAAAAAAAAGATTCCTACACTTTTTAAGTTCATGGTTTTTGTTTTAATCATTAAGTGAAATGTATCATTATTGGCTTTGCCGAACTCGGAAACTCTTTTCCCCGCGGCAGGCCTGAGGTTAATACCTTTTATTCTGTGTTCTTTTTTTCAAAATTGCCCGCTGGTTCAAGGACAATAGCATCGATAAACAGATCACCAGATGCATCGGGATTCGTGGTTCCCCGGTAAACTGCCTTTAATGTATGGGTGCCTTTTTTCAAGCTGTGCATGTTCCCCAGTTTAATGTCGGTGACAAAATGATGTTCCTCAAAAAGATCTCTGGCTTCAACCAGGAGCTGACGGTTGAGGTAAAAATCATAGACACCTGCATCTCCTCTGGGCCAGACGCGTACAAATACCAGGTAATTGCCACTTTCCGGCACATCAAAAGGGATTCTGAATACTTCCCCTTCGCGGGCCGGAGTGAAATGCAAACCCTTGTGATTGGTATAGGAAATGTCTTCATGTATCACTGCATTCCCTGGCAAGCTTCCTGCCCGGGTTTCATCTACCTGGATCAGCTCAGCGGGCGCCATTCTTTCGGCGGCGGGAGGCATTTCAGAGAATCTTTTTGCCTCCCCCAGCTGATACCAGAATGCGACCGATGAATAGAAATCAGGTCGCCTGTCAGTATAAGCCCCGGCAAGTGAGTTGTCCTCATAAAAGGTATTGCCCTTGTGTTCAATGGTGAACCTGAGTGACCGGTTAAAAAAAACAGGGTCGGATACGTGCCAGCGATAAGCAGTGATCTGGCTGCCGGTGTTCATACCCTCCCATATTGAAACTCCGTAATTCGGACGGTTAACGACCCTGAATGCCCAGGCATCGTTGAAGTAATCTTCTGTCCCTGTTCCGTGCAATGACGGCATCGTATCACCATCAATATAAAACCGGTCATCCCCTTCACCAAACCAGCCCGGCTGGCTGGCCCGGACTGAAAGGACCGTGCCGGCATAATGCCCCTTGCCCTCTATATCTGCTATCAGGTAATCTTTCCCCGGTTGTACAGGATTTTCCTGGCGGTACTGGGCATGAAAATATGGGACATCTTCCGGGACGGATCTTTTCTCCCAGTTGATGTACCAGTATAAGCCCATACTGTCTTTTTCAGATTCATTGGTAAAGGTGATACGGGCTGATTTACGAAATGGCATATTCCAGTAGCAGTTATATGCCCGGCCAAATGAGGATGTGGCCACGCGTAAACTATTGATATTGACTCGCATACCATGCCCCGCTGCGAAAAAATCACCCAAAGGTGTCTCTACAGCCGCATGTTCGCTGCCATCCCAAAAAAACCGCAATACCACAGAACGCGGGAGACCCCGTTCATAACCAAAGGCGCTGCACCAGATATGGGTGATCCGACCGGGCCCTTCCAGGTCTGCAAGTATGCGGGTCTGGCCCGGTTCAAACCTTTTGCCATCCATGTTGCCGTCCACCCAATCACGGTCAAAGCTGGAGACCCTTTGTGTAGATGCCCGTTCCGGGTACTCCATGGAATCAGCAGGATAATCATCTCCCGTTTTTGTCTGATTACAGCTATTGAAGCAAAAAAGCAATATAGTCAGAAATAATAAGTGGTTTAATTTCATCATTTCTCCATTTTTATTTCAAATTGCTTTTGAAATGATAGCTTCCTGATATAATATTTATTTCACTGAGTCCATCTTGAGTCATGTTCTCCGGAACTTCATATATATTGCCGCTTTCAATTATTTCAGGCACTTCTTTCACAGGAATATAAAGGGTCGCTGTGGTATTCGCCGGAATTGTTATATTCCAATCAAATTCGTCATCGGTGGCATTCCATTCACTTATGATCATTCCATAGGGAGATTTATGAGACGCTTTTACAAAATCAAGACCATCAATCAGGGTAGGTTTCATAATAACATGTTTAAAGCCCGGATTGCTTACATCAGGCTTAATCCCCGCGAGATCTTCATATAACCAGATCAGGAAATCTCCCAGCAGCATCACATGGTTGCCTGAATTCATGGCAGGATCTGCGGTATTGCCATTCCAGAGTTCCCAAATGGTGGTAGCACCGTTCTCAATCATATAGCCGTAGCTGGGATAATCCTTTTGTGTATTGACCAGGTATGCCAGGTCAGCTCTTCCATAGCCTGTCAGTGTCCTGTTAAAGAATTGTTGCCCGATCAGGCCGGTGGTGATATGTGAATGATGCTCCACTTCAATTTTTTTAACCAGGTTATCGAAAATGATCTGTTCATACGCCGACGGCACCAGGTCAAAGGCAAGCGCCAGGATATTAGCCGTAGCTGAATTGTTGCTGTATTTTTGTGTTTTCTCATCGAAGAACTTCTTGTGGAAAGCACCTTTCATTTTTGAGTGAAGCTCGTTGAAGTATTTTTCATCTTCTGTTTTCCCAAGCATGGCAGCAAAGCCTTCCATTAATTTCAGCTTTTGACAGAAATAGGTGGTTCCTATATAATCATGTGCCGTCAGACGTTCCGGATCTTTTGTATGGATGACCTTCGGATCAATGGGCGGAACACACCAGTCCCCATAAGTATCACGCGGCATGATATCATCCGCCATATAGGATCCTATCATATGGTCCATCCATTTCTTCAGAGAGGAATAGGATTTCTTAACTACCCTGGGATCACCATACTGGTCATACAACATTTTCACCAGCTGGACCGGGGTCCCGGCCCAGGTTACATTGTCATTATAAAAGGGCCAGTAAGCTGGACAAACATCTGAAATACTCCCCGTCTCTTTTTGTGCATCGAAAATATCGACCAGCCATTTGTTGTAGAGCTTTGATATATCAAACATATAACTTTCACCCCTCGAGCCGGCAGCGCGGTCACCTAACCATCCCTGTCTTTCATCTCTCTGGGGACAGTCTGTAGGGATGCTCCTGTAATTCCCGCGAAGACCCCAGAAGGCGTTCTTATAGATCTGGTTGATCAGTTCGTTCGAGCATTGGAAGGTCCCCACCAGGGGAAGATCATCGTTCACTACCTTGCCCTCAAGTGAGGAAAGTTCAGGCGTACCGGGAAATCCGGTCAATTCAACATACCTGAATCCATGGAAGACGAACCGGGGTGAGAAGGTTTCAACTCCGTCTCCTTTGGTTATATATGTGTCCGTGACCTTTGCACCCCGGATATTATCGAGATAAAGGGTCCCGTCTTCTTTCAGTGATTCAGCAAAGCGCTGGATTGTCTTTGTTCCTGCCTCGGCCTGAACCGTAAGTTTGGTCCAGCCAACCAAGTTCTGGCCCATATCAAAAATCCAGACACCGGGCTCCGGGTTTGACAGGGCAACAGGTGTAATGGCTCCGGTAATCCTGATGGGTTGAGTCATCTGGGCTGAAAGATTTTCAGAAGGATTTTCCACCAGCTCTGCCTGCATCCAATCTGTATCATCATAACCATTTTGATTCCACCCCGGCATTTCTTTCCTGGCATCATAAAACTCACCGTCATATTCGTTATTTGAAACGATTGGTCCGTCCGTCGTAATTTTCCAGCTTTCATCACTCACAATAATCTCCTCCGAACCGTCCTCATATTGCAATGCGATCTGGAGTAACATTTTTGGATAGCCATAGGTGACGGTTGGTGTTGGCTCATTAAATCTTGGTGAAAAATACCTTCCGTTACCGAGAATGGTTCCTGCAGTGTTGTTTCCGTCCAGGACCAGGTCAGTGATGTCATAGGTAATATAAAAGGAACGTTTGGGGTATTCAGTTAGTCCCGGGGACAACACATGGTCCCCGACCTTTTCCCCATTCAGGTACAATTCATATACGCCTAATCCAACAATGTAGGCAGTAGCCCGCTTCACCTTTTTCCCGATGCTGAATTCCTTTCTGAGGTACCTGGCGGATAGGACCCGGTTTATCTGATCCGGTTTATCTGTGCCGATGGCCCTGTCAAGGCCGATCCATTTTGCTTTCCAGTCCACCGCTTTCAAAATACCCATGCTCCATTTTGCAACCGGACTCCAGGAAGATTCCTGTCCCCCTGCATCCCAGACCTTCACTTTCCAGAAAGCTTCTGTACCGGAGCTTAGTTCTGCGCCATCATAGGCTACTGCAAAAGATTCTTCGGAAACCACTTTTTCCGAATCCCATAAGTCCCCCGTGCTATTATCCAGGTTCTCCCGGCTGCTGGCAACCAGTATTTGATATGCCGTTTGCATTTCTCCCCTGTCCGGAGATTCCATGATCCAGCTGAGATGGGGTTTGACACGGTCAATACCCAGTGGGTCAACCAATCCTTCTGTCTTCAGGTCAGCTACCTGAACCGTAGAGGTCTTGCAGCTAAAAGCCATGGTGGCAATTAGTATAAGCAAAATCAATTGAGCTGTTTGTTTCATTATCATTTTAATTAATTATAAATCCGAGATCAGCATAACATCCAGTCCACCTACAGAGACTGTTCTTAAAGTTTTGTCGTTGCGTTTGATATTAAATGTATATGTTTTTTCTTCAACATTCCAGATCAATGCTTTCCGGGTTGTTGGGTACCAGGCAAAAACAGCGGGTATATCTCCGTCCACATAGGGAATGTCTTTGAGTCCTGGAATAATCTGCTTTTTAAATTTGAGAAGATCACTCATGTTCTCATCCATTGGAATAAATTGATCCCCTGAAATATTGGCGTTATTGCGGATCACAAGATTTTTCTCCTTTGCCTTTAGTCTGTTTTCGGCAACGGCTCTGGCATCTTCATTAGAGAGAAAGATCCAGCCATCAGCAGTCAAAGTTTCTGCAGTCTCAAATGGAATTCCGGAAGCCAGGAATAAACTGAACGGTTTGTCTGTACCCACCAGCCTGTTGTCCCAACCCCAAAAATGCTTGAATGGTCCTGCAGGTTTATGTCCCGCTAATTCTTCATGGATCCGGGCACTCTTTTGCATGGCCGGTCCCAAGATATCCCAATAACTGAAAGGGTAGGGCTTCAGTCCGCTCATAAACATTGTATTACGGACATCCGAAATGAGGGAGATGCTTAGTTTAGCCGCCAGGTTTTGGGCGGAAAGAGCATCGGCCGGGAAAGCTGTTGTTTCACTATAGGCCAGGTCCGGTTCTACGAATCTTCGGTGGAATAAAACGCTGAACAGTTCATCCGTTTTGCCTTTGATGTTGCCAAAGCTTATATCATCAAACATGAATTCCCCGACCCGGAAGGGGACATCACCATAACGGTCAAGCTCAATGCCGGCTTTTTCAGATCCAAAATACATGGCCATGATACCGAGTTGTATTTCGGGAACTGCCTCCTGCATTGTGGTAAACATGTTGGTTTCTATCTCACATATATGTTCAATCCAGGATCGCAGTACCTGTGAAGGATTCCGGTTTTCGACTGATTCGATCAGGTCCTTCCAGTCGGCCGGACCGTAACCATATTTACTTAAGAATTCATCCCTGCATTCATTGCAAAAACAGCCCCCGATATGTCCCGGCATCCTGGCTATGCGGAAATCATCATCCAGAAAAACCGTCTTGAATCCTGATTCCCGTAGTTCTTTCAAAGCTTCTACATTTTCTTGCACGGCGGGAGTGTGAATAGAAGTGCCGGAGTAAAGCTGTCCATTAAAAGTGCAGGCATTTTTCCAGTGGTTGGGTGGGGTGGCCAGGTAATCGGTGTTTTCATCCATGCCCAGGGCATCCCCGGGATGTCCGAGTGGGACATTTATTATATGAACATTAAATCCTTCATTCTCCAGGTGGTTGGACAATTTCCGCAGTTCTTCCGGCCGGCGATACCATTTACCATAAAAAAATGCTCCCAGCCAGATATCCGTGATCCCTGCCTTTTTGATGATTGACGGAAGGTCAGGATTGGCCTCCCATATCTGGGATGAAATACTGGCATGAAAACGCCTGATGGAGGGAGTGTTACCGGTGCAGGATGTGAGCATTCCCAGTGGATGATAACTTCCCAGGACCAATCCCGATGCAAGAAATGGAAGGAAGAATTCGCGACGGGAAATTTGATTGGAAGAATTGGCCTTCATTTTCATCATTTGTTGAATGTGGTAATTATTCTCAGCAGGTTTATTATTTTGCACTCTATTGTTCGAGGTCATTAATGTTCCGTTGCTTTAGCCAGTGTTTGTATGCTTTGTTCAATTCTGCTGCACCGGGATTTTTTGAATCCGGATTAAGATGGGTCTGGTATTCCCAACAAGCAAACCTTTCCGTATAGGGTGT
>DAOWJB010000300.1 GCA_030640625.1 Bacteroides sp. | reverse complement strand
GCCGAAGCTAGCTTCACAAATGATCTGGGAGCTGATTCCCTTGACACAGTTGAGCTGATCATGGAATTTGAAAAAGAATTCAACATTGGGATACCTGATGACCAGGCTGAAAGTATCAGTACGGTTGGAGAGGCGATCAAATATATTGAAGATAACGCTAAGTAATTTTTTTCAAATCTTACAGGTATGGAACTGAGGCGGGTAGTAGTTACCGGACTTGGTGCCTTAACTCCCATTGGAAATAATATCCAGGAGTATTGGAAAGGACTGAGTAACGGGGTGAGTGGATCTGACTGGATCACGCGTTTTAATACGGAGAAATTCAAGACCAAATTTGCCTGTGAGGTTAATAATTTTAACCCTGCCGAGCACTTTGACCGGAAAGAACTTAGGAAGCTTGATCCATTTGCTCAGTATGCCATGGTGGCTACAGATGAAGCTATCCAGGATGCTGCCATCGATCTTAACGGCATCGATAAGAACAGGGTAGGGGTAATTTACACCTCCGGGATCGGGGGTATGTTTACCTACCAGAACGAGCTGAAAAGCTTTTTAGCAGGTGACGGAACACCACGGTTCAGTCCCTTTTTCATTCCCAGAATGATCGCAGATATCACGGCAGGACATATTTCTATTAAATATGGATTTCGCGGACCAAATTTCGCCACTGTATCAGCCTGTGCTTCATCTACCAATGCAATAATAGATGCTTTTACATATATCCGGATCGGATATGCTGACATGTTTATTGCAGGCGGATCTGAAGCAACTATAATCGAAAGCGGTTTTGGAGGGTTCAATTCCATGCAGGCCATGTCGACAAATAATGAAGAGTATAAAAGCGCTTCCCGTCCCTTTGATCACACCAGGGATGGTTTTGTAATGGGCGAGGGTGCCGGAACACTGGTACTCGAAGAGTATGAACATGCTGTTCAGAGAGGAGCCAAGATATACGCTGAACTGGTCGGATGTGGTATGTCTGCCGATGCATACCATTTAACGGCCCCCCATCCGGAAGGGGAAGGTGCCAAGCTGGTTATGAAGCATGCCCTTAAAGATGCCAAAATGGCCCCTGAGGAGGTGGATTATATCAATGTGCACGGCACAGCAACCCCCCTGGGTGACATTTCGGAAGCAAAAGCCATCATAGAAGTATTTGGAGATCATGCATACAAGCTGAGCATCAGTGCTACCAAATCCATGACAGGCCATTTGCTGGGCGCGGCTGGAGCGGTTGAATCAATTGCCGCCATCCTGACAATCAAAAATGGCATCATTCCACCAACCATTAATCATACTACACCTGATCCTGAAGTGGACAACAAGCTTAATCTTACACTCAATAAAGCACAGGAACGGGAGGTTAATGTTTCCCTTAGCAATACATTTGGATTCGGGGGACATAATACATCTGTCATATTTAAGAAAATTTCCTGATCTTCGTGATAAGATCCCTTTTCCATCTAGTTAAAAACATATTTTCGTCAGGCAGGGATTTTTATTTTAAAATGGTTCGTATTCTCGGTTTTCTTCCCGGGAAACAGCGCTTATACGAAATCGCCTTCATACACAAATCCGCTTCAACTACCTGTAAAAACGGACAGCTGATCAATAACGAGCGACTGGAATACCTTGGGGATGCTATCCTCGATGCCGTTATCTCGGATTATTTGTATACCAGGTTCCCTGACAAAGATGAAGGATTTCTGACACAGCTGAGGGCAAAGCTGGTAAAACGTAAAATGCTGAACAAACTGGCATCCAACCTGGGAATCTCGGCCCTTCTGGTGTCCAGGACCAATTCGGATCAATCCAAAATTAACCTCCTGGGAAATGCTTTTGAGGCTTTGATCGGGGCTATATACCTGGACAAAGGTTATGTGCGGACAAAAAAATATGTGATCAGAAAAGTCCTGAAGCAATATGTGGATCTTGAAAGGCTGGCCGGGAAGGAATCCGATTTTAAGAGCAGGATTATTGAATGGGCACAGAAAAACAAACAGGAAATCAGTTTTATAAGCGAAGAAGAAACCACGGAGGGTTCTCATGAAATCCATTATAATTCACAGGTCTTGCTTGAAAATAAGGAACTGGGAGCAGGCCAGGGACATTCCAAAAAAGATGCAGAGCAAAAAGCCGCAGAAGAAGCCCTGAATAATATTAATCAATAACAACAATACGGGACAACGATGTCCAAAAAAATCCATAAACTATCAGAAAAAGAGGATTACCCGTTCGAGCTTGCCGGTATCTCCTCACCGGAGAATGATTACAGGTTGACCTGGTCATTAAACAACAGCCTTGGAATCAGGCTGATAAGAATGGATAATCTGGAGATTTATCACAAACGTCTGGATGATAAACAAACTTTCCCGCAGTTCGAGTATTTCGATGAGGAAACCCTTTTGCAATACCGGTTGATCTCCAATCGTTCGGAAACCGGATACCTGCTGAAGGAAATGACCAAGATAGATTATCTTCTGCAAATCTCAGGTGATCTGGATGAAGGGTGGATGGAAAACCTGATTAAAAAACTGAACAGCGTTGATGGGATCATCCTGGCCTTCCCGATTGATCCTGCCTCGCTTAAATCCAGAAATAAACTTCTTCAATAATTGACGCTGGCTCGAAATGATTACATGATCAGCTTGTATCCTTTGCCATGGATGTTAAGGATTTCGACAGCAGTATCTTCTTTGAGATATTTCCGGAGCCTGGTAATATAAACATCCATACTTCTTGCATTGAAATAATTATCATCAATCCAAATGGATTTTAATGCAAAATTCCTTTCAAGTACATTATTGGCATTATTGCAAAGGAGCTTTAACAGCTCACTCTCCTTGGTGGTAAGTTTGACTGAACTATCATCATGGGTAAGCAATTGTTTGTTGGCATCAAAATGATAACGGCCTATATCAAAATTGGTTTGTTTATTTTGCTGACCGCTGCCCTGGGTCCGCCTAAGTATGGCCTCAATCCTGTAAATCAACTCCTCCATGCTGAAGGGTTTGGTCATATAATCATCAGCTCCGACAGAAAAACCTTCGAGTACATCCTCTTTCATGGATTTGGCAGTTAAAAATATGATGGGAATTTCAGGATTGATCATCCGGATCTCTTTGGCAAGTGTGATCCCATCCTTGTTTGGCATCATGATGTCCAGGACACAGATATCATATTTATTCTTCTCAAAGCTTTTGTAAGCTTTCTCCCCATCAGTACACCAGTGAGTTTCATATGATTTAGCCTGCAGGTATTCCCTTAAAAGAGACCCCAGGTTTTCATCGTCTTCGGCCAGAAGAATTTTGGTTTTTTCTGCATTCATATCATTCGTTTATTTCGAATTCACCGGGATACAAATCTCAAATTCTGTGCCCTTCTGAGGCTCACTTTTCAGGCTTACCGTGCCATGGTGTTCTTCCACTATCTTCTTTACATAACTTAATCCAAGTCCAAAGCCCTTCACATTATGTATATTCCCTGTTGGAACCCGGAAAAACTTTTCAAATATCCTCCGCTGATCCTCCTTCTTTATGCCTATCCCCCTGTCTTTGACCTGAATGATCAGTTTCTCATTCCTGTTGGCAGTGCTAATGCTGATGGCAGGTTCTTCCTTTGAATATTTAATGGCATTGTCGACCAGGTTGGAGATCATATTGGTGAAATGCACATTATCAACATGTAGTACAGCATGCTCTGCGCCATAATCCTCATCGATGGTACCATTCTTGTTTTCAATCTGCAGGGCAAAATTAGTGATAACATTATGGATCAACTCATTGATGTCTGTTTTTTTCTTTTTCAGCCGGATCCTGCCCTGGTCAAATATGGCCATCTGAAGCACTTTCTCTACCTGATATCCCAGGCGTTTGCTTTCATCTCCGATGATCCTGGATATATTATCATAATTCTTTGACTCAACGGGAATACTTTTATCATTCAGCATTTGGGAAGCCAGGGATATAGTAGATATAGGGGTTTTCAATTCATGTGTCATATTGCTCACAAAGTCATTTTTGATCTCTGAAAGACGTTTTTGCCTGAAAATAATCAATATGGTCACAAGAAAACTAAGGATAATAACAAGGGTCAGAATTACGGAAGAGATTCCCATAAAACCGAGGGACTTAAGCAGGAAGCTGGCCTTCCTGGGGAAATACAGTGATAAATATCCTGTGCGGGAAAAAAAATCCTGGGGGAAAAGAGCAGTAACAAAATATTCCGTTTCATCATCGTAATAATAATCACTGCTCTGATAAGCTAATTCCATATTTTCCCTTAGGATGGCAAATTCATAGCCAAGATCAATGCCGTTGTTGTCGAACTGCCGCTTAATAACATGATCCAACACCTCTGGATCTATTCGCTTTTCTATGGGAGCATGAGGTGAGATCATACGCTCCATGATCCGGTCTATGAATATCCTGTTCTCAGCCATTTTCTTCTCGATCTTTTTTCGGATCTTCTGTGGTTGATATAGATGAAGGGTTCCTGCCTGGCTGGTATCCAGATATACAACACCAGGTCTCTGCTCTATGCGCAGTACGGTATCATCGGCAATGATCGTCAACTCACTATGATGTTGATCGGGGTGTGATCGCTGGGAGAAATAAATACTTTGATCAAGTTTGCCATCAGGACCAATGCTGGCATTGATATCCAGATTGTATTCCTCAAAATAGGCCATCTCTTCCTGCCAGCTTGAATCAAATACCTGGGCCTCATCCATAATGTGCCATACAGTTTCACGTTCCTGGATTTCATTGACAACATTATACAATGCACGGTTTACCAGCTGACTGAATTGCTTTTCCTTAAGGCGGTAGGCGTTATTAATCCAGTAAGTTTGCACAATGATCAATGCGATCATGGCAAATCCCATAAAAACAGCTATTATCCAAAGAAATTTCCTGCTCATCTACTGCAAAGATAGTCCTGAGCTCTTCTAAACTATCTTCTTTTAACAATCTTTAACATTCATTAAGCCTCGTTAAGCCAATTTGATCTTAGATTTGTATCAAATCAATTTAAACCAAATCTGGTTGTTATGAAAAAATTATTATTGCTTGGTTCTCTTGTTGTTTGCCTCATACTGATGGCCTCCATCAATCAGGCATTTGCTCAGGAGGATGAATCTACACAGGTCCACATTACCATCACTGAGGATGGCAAGGTGACTACCGATACCACCTTCGAGCTAAAGGAAGGACAGGATCCTGATATGATTAAAAAAATGGTTCATCATCTGGCAGGGGATGATGTCTGGCATGTCAAGTCCGGAGACATGTGCATAAACCTGGATTCCATCAAGGAAGCACATGGTGGTGGCAAAGTCCTTGTATTCAAGGATGAAGATGGAAATGTCACGGTCAAGGAACTGGGTGATGATGATGATCATGAAATATACCTCGATCATAAAGGGCATGGAGACCATGAGATAATGATCATCGACTCCGATGATGAGGGTGAGACGGTCCAGATCAAGAAGATGAAAAAAGGAGGAAGTCATATGATGATCATTTCTGCGGATGAGGATATGGAATGGACAGAGGAAGATGGTGAAGGAGATAAGGACATCAAGGTTGTCAAAAAAATCAGGGTCGAAGTCAGTGATGAGTCAGAGGATGAAGTGGAAAAGGAAGTAGAAGTGGAAGTGGAGGTAGAAACGACCAAGGAGAAGAAAAAGAAGTAAGTCTTTTCATTATAAATAGAACCCCTGATCCTGCTCCGGTATCTGCCTGAGCGGGACAGGGGGTTTTTTTATCTTTACCCTTTAACCAAACTCACGGTCATGGCTAAACACATCGGAATCGTTGCATGCAGTGCGGAAGGGGCAGCATTGTGCTATCAGACCATTTGCAAGGAAGGATCAAAACTGATGGGATCCCATACCCACCCCGAGGTAAGCATGCATACACACCCTCTCAGCGAATACATGGAATACATATACCGGGATGAATGGGACGGAGTTACCCGGATCATGTTATCCTCATCAGAAAAACTAGCGGCTGCTGGTGCGGATTTTTTAATCTGCCCGGACAATACCATCCACCAGGTTTTTCAAGATGTTAAGAAAGACTCCCCCCTCCCCTGGCTTCATATCGCGGAGGAGGTAGCCAGGGAAGCAGAACGAAACAGTTTTAAAAAGTCTGCCATACTGGGCACAAAATACCTGATGACTGGTTCGGTATATCCGCACGCATACGATAAATTCCAGCTTGCCTATGTAATCCCTGATAAAAATATCCGGGAAAGAATCGATGGCATTATATTCAATGAACTGGTCTACGGGGAGATAAAACCGGACTCTAAAAAATATTTCCTGGAACAGATACGGGTGTTAAGGGATCATGGTTGCGATTCTGTAGTACTTGGCTGTACGGAAATTCCACTGATTGTTCTGCCAGGGGATTCCCCATTGCCTATCCTTGATTCAACACGCATCCTGGCCAGGGCTGCATTGAATTTTGCCCTGTCAGCTTGATGACCTGATCGACCTCAGACTCAATAGCATTATAACTTATATATATAATTTTATTGTATATACTAAAATATTATATATATTTGTTCCATGATACCACGTGAACTTATTAAAGGAACCTTGAAGTACATGGTCCTGAACCTGCTCCGGACATTTCCCAAAATGTATGGTTATGAGATAACCCAGGTGCTGGATGAGAAATCTTCAGGCAGGATCAAGCTGACCTTTGCTGCCCTGTACCCTGTACTACATAAACTGGAGGCCGAAGGAATGGTCCGGACAGAAACAGAAAATGTAAACAACCGCATCCGCAAGTATTATTCACTTACTTCCAAGGGTAAGAAAGAATCTGATACCAGGATGCTGGAATTCAGGGAATACATCGATTTGATGAAAAATCTATTCTATTAAAACTCTAATACCATGGCCTGCTTAAATAAAGAACAAATTGAATTTATACGGAAGGATCTAAAGCAACGTTCTGTTTCCCGTTCATTCCTGTTCAATGAATGGGTTGACCATTTCTGTTGCGATGTGGAAACACTGATGAATAAAGGAGTAAGCTTCGATGATGCCTACGGGCATATTTCGCGTGAAAAACTTGACAGGGATATCAGTAGCGCTCATACGGATGTTCAACAGTTCCTGAATCATAAATATGTAGGAATCAAGAAATTATTGCTATTTGCTTTCCTGCTGTTTGCGATCAGCTGGATCATTAACCTGCAGGGAATTGGTAGCTGGATCGGCCTGGGTGCATTCATCATACTTGGTATCGTTTATCTGAGAGTATCCATCGATTTTTTCCAAAAAAGGCGCGTCAAAAAAGTAAATACATTGCTGGCCATCCTGTCACTTCTTGGATTTATCGGAACCTTATCCGGTATTATCATAATATTCCTGTACAGGAATTTCGGTTTTAGTACACGGGGACACGGGGTTGACTTAACCGTATTTGGATGGTTTTTCTTTTCTCTTCTTTGCCTGATCTACTACTTTGGTGAATATAAATCAGCCATAGAATCAAGGGAAATAAAGAAAATGCAATGGCTGGGATTGCTTTCCGTATTTAATGTTTTCCTGGCTGCCATCAGCATCGCCACATTTCCCTTATACCACATGGTAAAGGATTACCTGTTTTTTCTGATCCTCTTTATACTGGGATTCGATCTCCTGGTGCTTGTCATTCTGTTGGCTACCCGGTCCATGAAGAATACACTGGCCGTAAGCCTCATCCTGGGATCCTTCATGATCGTTTTTATTCATTCCCATTTCCGAACCAAATTACCAGGGGGTAAACCAAAATTATATGAACTCACCCTCCAGGTATCACCTGAACACCCAGTAGGCACCAATAAGATTTATGTATCCATGTATTACGACCGTTTCCCTGATCAACCCATTACCCTGCCTCTCAGCAAAATAGGAGATAACCTGTACGGTATAACCATGCCTTCTTATAGTTATAGAGGTTATCTCTACTATGGAATCGAAACTGACTCAAGCGATGCAAGAGATTATTTCAGCCGGGCCACCAGGATTGATTCTGTACGGCTTAGAATTCCAAATAGAAAAATATACCAGCTTCATTAAAATCCGATTATTTAAAATCGATAAAAAAATCCCGGAGAGTTTGTCAGAACTCTTATCTCCGTAGTCACCCGATACTTCTTCCAGGCATAGAAATCCGTCCACCTCAGGTATATGCACACTGTCATAATTCAGCTTTTCCATGATCAGTCCGGTAGGCTGTGAGCCGGATCCTTCCATCACGAAGATCCTTCCATCCGGATTAATCTCTCTGACGAGCATAGCAACCGCCCGGGTAACCCTCCAGTCGGTAGTCTTGCCATTGATTTCAGTAAATTCATCCGGCCAGGT
>DAOWJB010000235.1 GCA_030640625.1 Bacteroides sp. | reverse complement strand
GATCCTGGTCAGGCAATACCAGTATTTCATAGTTTTGGCCATCGGGCAGGATAAATTTTCCATCTTTTACATCAAGCCGGGTAAGAATGACTTCACTGTTGGTTACATCGTAATCATAGCCATATCCAAGTGATGGATCGATATGTTTGGGCTTCACAAAATTAGGGGCCTGATCACCATAATAATAGAGTACATCACCCACAAAATTCCCCTGTTGCAACAGGAAACAACTGCGGGCAAGATAGTCAGTAAATGGCCGGGATTTAGGCCACCAGATACGGGTACTGTTGAAATGCGTTCCGGCATGATAAACAAACCCGGGAATGCCTGCATCCGGGGTAGTGTGCGGCGAAGTATGGTATATAAACCGTGTCAGTCCCTCACACATGGCCTTGTCTGCCAGTGGTTTAAGCTCAGCCGGTCCTTCCTGCCAGTGAAGGAAGCTGGTAAACGCTTCTCCCTGCACCTCTTTTTTACCATAAATATGCGCAGCACATGATATTTCTTTTACCAGTTGCATGACATCCAATCCCTGTTCATCTAACCGTACATGCTTATTCCAGAACTCACCTCTGGGAATATCCAATACCCCCAGCGCCCTCAGGGCATCCACCGGAACATTATGAACCGGTGCCCCCGGTCCGCCGGATTCCGAGCAGAGTTTGAGGCCATGCTGACTGCTTATCTCCCTGCCCTTCAAATACAGATTTTCGATCAGCATATCCGACAGGGTTTTCAGGTAATCATGCATGAACCGGTCTGTGAGCTCTTCGCTCTGAATGATTTTACCCTGCAGGGCAGGCAGGTAAAGTGTCATGTCATAACCACGCCGCTTTTCAAATTCTTCGAGCATTTGTGGGGTCCACACAAATCCTACCACCTCATAACTGCATAAATAAAAGTATTTAATGGGAGTATTTTTAAGATCCCCGAGTTTTGATGATAGTCGGTCTACGAAATGATTGAAATGAAATTCAGTGGCTTCTGCATTAAAATGATCCATGCTCAGGCCCGTGGAATTCGGACTCGGGCATTTCAACATCTCCCCCGTATTGGCACATACAAACCGGGAGATTCCCCAAGTGCCCTCTCCGGCGTGCCAGGTCAGTCTCCCGTTTTCATCGACATGACCGGAAAGATCAATTACCTGTGAAGGGTCCTCTATGATCTTATCCCCTGAAAAGGGAATGGCCAGAACAGCTACATCCTTATAATAAACAGGTAATCCATCCTCATTTTTTTCGATGAATACATTTTTACCCGCTCTATTTGTAGTTGGAAGCTCGGGAAATGGCAGGTCCAAAACAATGTCACCGGGTCCGGAGACTACCTTTGATGCTTCATACAGGGCCATGGAACCATGTTCCGGCCTGATCCAGCTGCCTCCTGCATCCCAACTGCTTGAAAGAATTAATCCAAGTTCCATATCAAGGCATGTAGCTTCTTTCACTGCATGGCTGATCGCTTCAAGACACTCCTCTCCCATAAATTCAGGCCCGTCCGGTACGATGCCATCAGGATTGCTGACTGCTCCGATATCAAATATATCATACCCGGCCATGCCCATTGTTTTGGCTTCTTCAAGTTCATCGCTTAGCCGGGATAGATTAAAATTACCATTCATCCAGTCCCAATACCCCTTAGGGCGTACTGACACCGGGGGATCTTTGAACCCTTCTTCCAGGGAAATCATTGAGGAATCCAAATTTGAAGGATCCTTTTGATGCTGACAAGCGGTAAATGCTATCATCAAGGCAAATAGTTTAATAATTATTTTTCTCATGTCTGGGTATGATTTAGATTTAATCTAAGGGAGTACGTCCTAAAGTTTCCATGTTCCTACTGCTCGATCATATACATAAACTTCATTCTGAGCGCGCATGCCGTCCGGTTAATTTACCAAAAGAGATGATCGAGAAAAGTAATACGAATACACCTTGCTTTAACGAGTCCATTTTTTGAATTTAAAGTAAGTTAGCATGCCAGGGTCTCCTTTCCAAGAGTTTGGCAGGAATAATCAAATAAAAAACAGTGGTGTTTCAGTCGCTAATTTGTTATTTCTTGATAAAATTCCTTACAGCAGTACTTCCATTTTCACCTAATACCCGAATAAAATATATTCCACTGTTGAGTTCTGAGATATTTAAGTCAACTGTATTTGACCGGATATTACTGATCTTATTAATTTGTTGGCCCAAGACATTTTGGATCGTAATTACATGGATCTCTTGTTCTGCATCTACATGTAGAACATCACTGACCGGATTAGGATAAATTTTGAAATCCGGCATAGACAGACCTTTTACTGAACTTTGTTCTCCGGCCCCTTCCTTGAAGTCATCAAAAAATACTATATCATTATAAGAACCCATACCGATTTTCCCTTCTGTGCCGAGGGCTGCATCATCAACCGTAAGGTATTCTGTACCGTCAATATAAGCAGTCACAGATGTACCGCTGCGGACCAACCTGTAATCGTGATACATCGTATCGCTTACAGCCGGGGTGGCTTCAAGGTCTCCTACCTCAGTTAATATACCTCCGTCCGTTGTATTGACCAGATAAAATCCATTTATATCTTCGCCTGTGAATCGCATATAGGAGTAGTCCAGATAACCCTCATATCCAAATACAACAATAAAATCAGCCTTTGGATCCAATGCATCATCCTTGAGCTTATTGAGTTTTGCCTTCAGCGTAATATCAAAGTCACCATAAGTATCCAGATTGTAAATAGCATAACCTCCAGGTGTTTTGTTAATCGGGGCAGGTCTTTCATTGAGTTTGAAACGGGAATCTCCTTGGTCCTCAACAACTACCCATATCCCAACTTCGTTATACCACAATCTGAAATCAGAACCACTGTTAATGAGTGTTGTAAAATTCTTGGCATTCCCAAAATCTGAAATATCACTGAAAATTGAATCTGGTTCATAACCATAATAAACATGAAGCTTTGGGGGAGTCCAACCGTACATCCAACTGGTTTGATCTGTGACATAAAATATATCTTTTGAACCTGCGGCATAAAATGACTCTGAAAGGTTATCTACCCTGATGGTCATAAAGGTGTCTTGATCTGCCAATTCTGCTAACAGGGCTTGTGTTACCTCCAGGCTGAGGAATGATGCATTACCGCCTGTAAAAGAGGTGCGATCCAATGTATCAGTATATACCACATTAACATCAGGAGCCTGATCAACCGGGATAGTGGCATCTTCATTCCAGTTATCGTTCGCAACGTGAAGGACAACAAAATCATTCTTATCCGGTCCCTGATTGGTGGTCGTGGAAACCTTAACTTTGGCAGAAAGAACGATCATTCCATCCGGAATTTCAATACTGTCTTTCACATTAAATTTTAAATATGTATCATACGTAGCAGGATTGCTCAGGGTCGTGTTGGCCATCCGGATCTGGGTTTTGTGGCCAACATCGTCATTATTATGGCCACTGCCAATATCAGTATCATGTGTCGGCATGAATGATATCTCACCGATAACTTGTGCTTCGGCAACCAGGCATTGTCCGGCAAGAAAAATCATTGCCAGACATAATTTCATAAAAATGTAGAATTTTTTATCCATAACTGATTGGTTTTTAATTTGACATAAAATGGGGAACCTATTGGCAAAATAACATAAAAAATCTGAATTATCAAGCCTAAATGCCTGATAAACAGATGCTTAACATATATTTTTGGCGGTTAAATGGAAAGTTCTCGGTTTAACAACCTAATTAAATATCAGTATTCCATCATTAAAACTACATGGATCTTCAATGAATTTAGCGCTTAAATAAAAACCTAAAAAAGGTGATATTCAGAATTTTTCTATATAAGAAATGTGGTTTGGGGGAAGCCTAGGTTAGATATTATTTCAAGAAAAAACCCGCACCAGGACGGCACGGGTTTGCATTATTCTTATTCTACTATTAACCTAAATATGTCTTGAGAAGCTTGCTCCGGGAAGTATGACGAAGCCTTCTGATGGCTTTTTCCTTGATCTGCCTGACACGTTCACGGGTAAGTCCGAATTGCTCTCCGATCTCTTCGAGGGTCATCTCCTGGATCCCAATACCGAAGAATAATTTTATAATATCCCGTTCCCGTTCGGTAAGGGTGGCTAGCGCCCTGTCTATTTCCCTGGTCAGTGATTCATTTAAAAGTGCCTTGTCAGCATTTGGTGAATCATTGTTTGGCAAAACATCCAGCAGGCTGTTATCTTCCCCGTCAACAAAAGGAGCATCCACCGAGACATGCCTTCCTGAGACCCTGAGGGTATCGGAAACTTTCTCTTTGGGGAGTTCAAGTACATCGGCCAGTTCTTCAGGAGATGGCGTTCTTTCAAACTCCTGCTCAAATTTGGAGAAAGCCTTGTTTATTTTATTCAATGATCCGACTTGGTTGAGTGGTAAACGGACAATCCTGGATTGTTCAGCAAGTGCCTGTAATATTGATTGCCTGATCCACCAAACTGCATATGAGATGAACTTAAATCCACGTGTCTCATCAAATTTCTCTGCTGCCTTGATCAATCCCAGATTGCCCTCGTTGATCAGGTCCGGCAAACTGAGTCCCTGGTTCTGGTACTGTTTGGCAACAGATACCACGAATCTCAAGTTCGCACGGGTAAGCTTTTCCAACGCGGTCCTGTCCCCCTTCTTGATCCGCTGCGCGAGGTCCACCTCTTCCTCAACAGTGATCAGCTCCTCTTTCCCTATCTCCTGCAAATACTTGTCAAGCGAGGCGCTTTCCCTGTTGGTAATGGATTTTGTGATCTTTAGCTGTCTCATTATAACTCCTCAAATAAAATTTCTGCGAAATTAGACCCTTTTTTAACTAGAGTCAATATAAATAACATCTTTTTAACTTCTGCCAATACAATTAATATCTTCCTGTATGACAATAATTTAATTGGAATCTCCCTTGCTCACTGATGCGCATAACATTTAGCCATTCTTCTTGCGTAAAGTAGAACTGGTAAAACGGGATGGCATGTAATTGTTAAAATCCAAATTTGCCAGTAGGTAAGAATCTAATTGAGATGACAAAGTTACAAATGGATTGCATAATATGCAATTAAACCATCGGGATATATTCCTTCTATATAAATTCCTCCATCCGATTCCTCCACTATACGTCTTATATCTTCCATGCTGTCAACAGATCGGTTATTGATCTCTGTGATAACATAACCTTCCTTAATCCCTGCACTGCGGAATTTACCGCTATTAACATCTACAACCTTTACGCCGCTCTTGATTTCAAGGTTACGTTTTTCTGAGGATGTTAATTCATCAAAACTTGCCCCCAGTGCCGATATGGCTTCCTGCCTCTCTACAATGCCTATACCGCCTTCCAGGTTCCGCAAAACAACGTCTATCTGGAAGATCCTGTTCTTCCGGTTAATCGTTACACTGATCTTATCATTCGGACGATAGCGGCTTACCTGTTCCTGCAATTCAGAAGGACTGTTAACCCTGACCCCATTAATTGCGGTAATTACATCATCCACTTGTATTCCTGCATCAATGGCCGCACCATTTTGTCTTAGTCCATTAACCAGAACGCCCTCAATGTTGTCAATATTGTGCTCCTTGGCCGCATCAGCATCCAATTCCACGATCGTCACACCGAGGATGGCCCTCTGAACAGCACCAAACTCAATAATATCTTCCACAACCTTTTTCACGATAGATACGGGAATGGCAAATGAGTAACCGGAAAAGGCTCCTGTTCTGGATGCAATGGCAGCATTGATACCCACCAGATCACCCTTGGTATTCACCAGTGCACCACCACTGTTTCCGGGATTTACCGCAGCATCAGTCTGGATAAACGACTCGATCGCCAGCTGGTTACCACTGAGTATATTGATGTTCCTTGCCTTGGCGCTTACAATGCCTGCCGTTACAGTGGATGTCAGGTTATATGGGTTACCCACCGCCAAGACCCATTGCCCCAGCCTTAAATTATCTGAATTCCCAAACCGGAGAAAGGGCAGATTATTATCTCTGATCTTTAATACTGCCAGGTCTGTTGAAGGATCCGTGCCAATTACTTCGGCAGTAAATGCCCGCTTGTCATTCAGGGTGACCTCCACCTCCTCCGATCCTTCAATGACATGATTGTTGGTAACAAGATAACCATCAGAGCTAATGATGACCCCCGAGCCATATCCCAAAACAGGAACCTGTTCCCCATCCTCACGGTAACCGAAAAAGAAATCATAGAAAGGATTTCCAGAGCCTTCTCTGAAAGCTTTGGTTTTTACATGAACCACTCCGTGTACAGCAGTTTCAGCTGCCGCAACAAAATCGGTCGGAGCAACCGTCTCTGCAGGCGGGAGGTTCACATATTGCATCCCTGGAGTTTCCTGCACTATATAGGCAGGCTTCTTCTGATCAATAGCTGTGTATATCAACACAGCTGCTATGCCTCCTGCGATGGCCAGTAATATAGAACCGAAGAATCTTTTTGCCTTCATTTTTATCTCTCTGTATTAATATTTATAACATTTAAACCCCGGAATGGTTCACTATCAAAAAACATGCCTTCCGGTATTGTCCTACAAAATTACGAATTCAAAACGATTGGGAATTTCTATTGTTACAAATACTTGCTATTTTTAACGATATTTAACAAAAAAAGAGATTGGAATCCGGATTTTCGAAATATCACGGCACTGGCAACGACTTTATTATGATCGATGACCGGGATGAATCTTTTCCATTGGATAAGCAATTCTTTATCAGCCATCTCTGCCACCGCCGGTTCGGTATAGGGGCTGACGGACTCATTCTGATACGTGAACACCCGGAACTTGACTTCCGGATGATCTATTTCAATGCCGATGGCAGGGAAGGATCCATGTGTGGAAATGGGGGACGATGTGCCGTGGCATTTGCCCATGAACTGGGAATGTGCGGTACGTCTGTAAGGTTTCAGGCGATTGATAAGGTTCATGCTGCAGAAGTTGTGAGGCCGGATCATATCCGGCTACATATGCAGCCTGTTTCAGGGATCATGCAGCATGAAGATCATTGCATTCTCGATACCGGCTCGCCTCATTATGTTGCTTTTACCAGTGGACTGGAAGAAATGGATGTATGTCAGTCCGGGAGAAAGATCCGGTACAGCAATGCATTCAAGGAGGAAGGTATCAATGTGAATTTCATCCAGCAGGAGAATGAAAATCATTTCGTACGAACCTACGAAAGGGGTGTGGAAAACGAAACGTATTCCTGCGGCACCGGTGTAGTGGCATCTGCCATCTGTGCAGCACTGCATGACAAAACTGACAAAACGGCATTCCGGATCAGGACCCTGGGGGGAGAACTGATGGTATCCTTTCGTCGGACCGGTCCGGATGCATTCGAAAATATCATCCTTGAGGGTCCGGCCAAATTTGTTTATTCCGGAACATTATCCAAATAATAACCAACCAACCATGAAACTAAAAATCCTCGCCTTATTTATTGCCGGGTTGATATTTTGCGGGATAATAACTGCCCAGGAGGAAGAAGATCAACTTGAGCAGTATTTTGAGAACCTCGACCACAAGCTGAATTCCATTGAGAAATTGGCAGATGATATCCTCTGGTACCACAAAGTCGGGGATGTTGCCCATATTGACAAGGTCTATATGACCGGTCCTCCTCTCTGGAAAGAGAAGAATCCAACTGCCCTGGGAGCCGGTGACCCTGTAAAATTCTGGTCCTATATTTTTGTCCCAAATGATATAGATCCGTCCAAAAAATACCCGCTGATCGTATTCCCCCATGGTGGCGTACATAGTGACTTTGGGACCTATTATACTCACATAATCAGGGAATTAATGGCCCAGCAATACATTGTGGTGGCTGCTGAATACCGGGGAAGCACCGGCTATGGAAAAGGGCATTATGAGAAAATTGATTATGGGGGACTGGAAATTGAGGATGTAAATGCCAGCCGGGAGTATATGCTCACCAATTGTGAGTTTGTAGATCAGAAGCGGGTGGGGATCATTGGCTGGAGTCATGGTGGACTCATAGCCCTGATGAATGTTTTCGAGCATCCTGAATATTACAAGGTGGCCTATGCGGGTGTCCCCGTCAGTGACCTGATCGCCCGGATGGGGTATCAGACTCAGGGGTACCGAGACCTGTATTCAGTAGATTATCATATTGGCAAAACCGCTCATGAGGATCTTGAGGAATACCGGAGACGCTCTCCGGCCTGGCAGGCACATAAATTACAGACACCCCTGATGATCCATACCAACACCAATGATGATGACGTGAATGTACTCGAGGTAGAACACCTTATCAAATCCCTGAAAGCCGAAAACAAAAAGTTCGAGTACAAGATATACGAGGAAATTCCCGGTGGACATTCATTCAATCGCATGGATACAAAAATTGCCCGGGAGATACGCCTTGAGATTTACAAGTTCCTGGATCAATACCTCTCCCCTCCCAGGGCTTTCAAATCTGTTCGGGAACTTGAAAAAGCGGCTTATAAGTTTTAAACATTATGGCCATCACCTACCTACAGCCATTGCTTAAGCAATACGAGGAAAATCGAGATCCGGTCCGTGCCTCTCAGATGAAGAAATACATGAAGGACCAGTATAATTTCTATGGCATAGGCACACCGGCCAGAAGAGCTATGATGTCGGCCCATATCAAGGAATACGGGCTGCCGGAATGGTCCAAGATTGAAGAAATCACCCGTGGTCTATGGGAGATGGATGAGCGGGAATGCCAATCCACTGTGATCGACCTTTTGAACCGTATGAAAAAGAAGCTGGGTCCGGATGAACTCCCACTTATGGAGTATTTGATCATCACAAAATCCTGGTGGGATACCGTAGACGGCGTGGCCGGCTGGCTGGTGGGAGCCATCTTAAAAAAGCACCCCGAGCTGATTAAACCCGTGACAACCAGCTGGATGGACTCCGGAAATATCTGGCTGCAACGCTCCTGCCTGCTCTTTCAGCTAAAGTATAAAAAGGATACCGACCTGGATCTCCTGTTCGGTTTCATTGAAGCGCTGTCAGACCATAAAAGTTTCTGGATCCGCAAAGCCATTGGCTGGGTTCTCCGGGAATACTCCAAAACCGATCCTCAGACTGTTCAGCAATACGTGGATGCCCACCCCGGACTCTCCGGGCTCAGCAAACGCGAAGCCCTGAAAGTCATCAACCGGGCAAAAACTGACACATAGATTTTATCATAAACTGCATTAATCTTTGTAGTTGGATATAAATTCATTAAATTGCAACTGAGATTCAGTTGCCTATCAGGGATGACGAAAACCGATAAACTAATTGACCGGTTGCTTAATAAGCCAAGAGATTTCAGCTATCCCGAAATGGTTAACATACTAGCCCGCATAGGATATATCGAGATAAAAACTGGCAAAACATCTGGATCAAGGAGGGCGTTTTTGAGAAAGGAAAGCAAACACATCATTCGATTACATAAACCTCATACTAAGCAAATTCTGAAGATGTACCAGATTGAGTATATCATCAATGAGCTTAAAAAGGAAAAATTGCTGTGAAAGATGTAATGAAATATCAAGAATTCATTGGTTCAGTGCATTATAGCGCAGAAGATGAGATTTTTTATGGAAAGCTGGAAGGTATTGACGATTTGATCATGTTTGAAGGAGAAAGTGTGAAAGAACTGAATTCAGCTTTTAAAGATGCTGTTGAAGACTACCAGGAATTATGCAAGCAGGCTGGCAAGCAGGTAAGCAAATCATATAAGGGCAGTTTTAATATTAGAATAGACCCTGATCTTCATAAAAAAGCAGCTAGAAGATCTGTCGAATTAGGACTTTCCCTGAATCAACTGGTTGAAAAAGCCATTGCTAATATATTACAGGACAGCGCTGATAATTAGTACGATACTAAGTCCTAGTATGGCCTATCTGGCTGTTATTTCTTTTTTAAATTTGCAATCTGACATAAGGCATTGTTACCAAAGAAACCTCTATTTTGTGGTTACTGCCACAAAATTCAGTGACGTGCTAACAATGCCATATGCTTGCAAATTTTGAATGGAATCAGACGTCGATATTGGCGTATTTGGCGTGTGTTTCGATGAATTCCCTGCGGGGAGGAACATCATCACCCATCAGCATGGAAAAGATCCTGTCAGCCTCGGCGGCACTTTCGATAGTGACCTGTCTCAGCGTCCGGTTCTCCGGGTTCATGGTGGTCTCCCATAACTGTTCGGCATTCATCTCTCCAAGCCCTTTGTACCGCTGAATGTGTATCCCGCTCTCACTGCCGCCCTTGCTCAGTTCCTTTACCGTTTGTTCCCGTTCCTCCTCGGTCCAGCAATACTTCTCAAACTTACCTTTCTTGATCAGGTAGAAAGGCGGCGTGGCAATATACAGGTATCCCTCCTGAATCAGTTCCGTCATGTAGCGAAAAAAGAAGGTCATAATGAGCGTAGTAATATGGCTTCCATCCACATCGGCATCCGTCATAATGATGACCTTGTGGTATCGGAGCCCATCCAGGTTCAGGGCCTTGCTGTCTTCTTCTGTTCCAATGCTCACTCCCAGGGCAGTAAATATGTTCTTTATCTCCTCATTCTCAAAGATCTTATGCTGCATAGCCTTTTCTACGTTCAGGATCTTTCCCCGCAGGGGCATAATGGCCTGGAAATGTCTGTCACGGCCCTGCTTGGCTGTACCCCCCGCCGAATCTCCCTCCACCAGGTACAATTCTGAATTAGCCGGGTCCTTTTCCGCACAATCTGCCAGTTTACCGGGCAATCCGGCACCTGAGAGAACATTCTTCCGTTGCACCAGCTCCCTTGCCTTCCTGGCAGCATGACGCGCTGTGGCGGCCAGGATCACTTTCTGAACGATTATCCTGGCATCCTTAGGATTTTCTTCCAGGTAATGGGCCAGGTCGCCACTGATGGCCTGGTCAACTGCACCCATAACCTCGGAGTTCCCGAGTTTCGTTTTCGTCTGTCCCTCGAACTGGGGTTCCTGAACCTTCAACGATATAACCGCCGTCAGTCCTTCCCTGAAATCATCTCCGCTGATATCAAAGTTCAGTTTGGCCAGCATACCTGACTTTTCAGCGTAGGCTTTCAAGGTCCTGGTCAATCCCCTGCGAAATCCTGCCAGGTGCGTTCCACCTTCGATAGTATTTATATTGTTCACATAGGAATGTACATTCTCACTGAAGGAAGTGTTGTATTGCAAGGCAATCTCCACGGGAACATCATTCTTTTCCGTCTCGATATAAATGATCTTTTCCGTCAATCTTTCCCGGGTGGCATCCAGTAATTCAACAAACTCGCTCAATCCACGTTCTGAATAGAATTTTTCACTCCTGAATTTGTCATTCCCGTTACCGTTACCATTTTCTTCTTTCTCCCGCATATCAGTAATGCTCAAGTGTATCCCTTTATTCAGAAAGGCCAGTTCACGCAATCTTGAAGCCAGGATCTCGAAATTGAAATCGGTGGTGATAAAAATGGTATTGTCCGGGTTAAAAGTGATGATGGTGCCAGTTTTATCCGTTTTCCCGATAGATTTCACATCAGCGATAGGTTTTCCTCTTTCATATTCCTGAACGTAAACCTGTCCATCCCGGTGAACCTCTGCACGAAGGCTTGTTGAAAGGGCATTCACACAGGATACACCAACCCCATGCAAGCCGCCGGAAACCTTGTAACTGTCCTTATTGAACTTCCCTCCGGCATGGAGTAAGGTCATCACAACCTCCAGCGCGGATCTTTGTTCCTTCTCATGAATATCAATGGGGATACCACGTCCGTTATCCGTGACGGTAACTGTATTGTCCTCGTTAATGACCAGGTCTATCTGGTCACAATATCCTACCAATGCTTCATCGATGGAATTGTCTATGACTTCGTATACAAGGTGATGGAGCCCCTTGGTACTGACATCCCCAATATACATGGCAGGTCTTTTCCTGACTGCCTCCATTCCCTCAAGCACCTGGATATTCTCAGCAGAATATTCTTCATTTCCATTCTCCAGGTTTACTTTTTCCTGTCCATTATTTTTATCTTTCTCTTTCATTTTAGCTATTTACTTATCTAATAATCTCCGGGCACAAAACAGGCCTCGTTTTACTTAAATTGACCGGAAAAACAGGGTGATTTTTTGTGTTTAACCTGCTGCCTTCACAGACGTCTCTCAGGGTTGGGTTAGATTTGTGCTCAGGGTTGCAAAAATCTTTAGTTTAAATATCTTAAATTCAATATCTTATGAAACAAGACTTTTATATCCTTTTAACGCTGTAAATATACAAAAAATATACCAATTTACATGCTTAAAACTGCTTAAAAATCAGGCCGTTTATCAACACAAAATTAACATGGATAGAGGGACTTAGAGGGCATAGGTGAATCCTGCCATGGCATTGAACCCGATGCCCGGGTATTGGTTCCAGAAATAGTTCCTGGCCCCCAGGATATTGTTCAGGCGGATAAAGACGGAAAGAAGCTTGGTATAACGGTATTCAACTCCCAGGTTCAGGTCTGCAAATCCTTTCAGTGTTATCATATCCGTATCAAGTGGAGTACCCGGTGCAAAACGCTGTCCGATGTAATTGAAGCTGGCATCGAGCAGGATCTTGTTCCTTACGTTATATTCTGTGGCCAGTGAGGCTGTTACGGAAGGTTTATGCCATGGTTTCTCAAGGGTTTCCAGGTCATATTGGTCATATCCACCCAACAACAGGAAACTCAGCCTGTCTGATTGTCTGAAAATCAATTCACCACGGATCCTGGTCAGTCGCAGGTCATCGTAGGCAACATTAAATGTATTGCCCAAAATACTGGTTGTGTCATTGACATAGAATGGCATCTTGCTGATCATGGCGTAGCTTGCACTGATATCATAGTATACAGCCTGGCTGAGACTGCCTTTCAATCCAACATATGCCCTGATATTATGGCTGGTATTTTGCACCTTGAGTCCGGGTGTGATATACATATTCTCCTCGATGACTGAACGGTAATTATTTACCTGCAGCTTCCCGTCCGCTCCAAGGTATGGGACCAGTATGCCACGAACAACACCGATCTGCAGGTAGACATCAGGATAGAAGTGTGGAGCCACATCGTCGCCCCGAATATCGGCCAGCAATTCCACAGCCACCCGATAACTGAAATCTGCCGTTGTCTTTCCAAACCAGGGTTTGGCTGAAATGACCGTGTTGTTAATGGAATCAATGCTCAAGCTGGTCCGGTAATAGTTCCCGCCAAGTCCGAGCCCGAATGTATTACCTGACCTGAAACGCCGGTTTATATCTGCGCCAAACAGGGCTGCATGTTCGTCATTTTTGTAGCGGTCATTGGTATACATGTAATCCAGGGTCCAGGTATAGTTCACGTGCATGGAATCCTTATGGATTGAACCCATCTTTATCCGCCCGTCCACTTTCAGGTATCGTTGCTTGATATCATCGTTGTTCAGGCTTGTATCCAGGGATGAATGGTATCCGTAAAAATTGACACCATCCCATCCTCCTTTGATATTCCCTGAAAGGTATGATTTAGTAAAGATCTTTTTCCCGTATAAGTTGCCGGAATTTTCAAAATAACCTGGCTCTACCTTCTGATCACTATCCAGTTTGATCTTGCCGTTTATAGAATAATGTCGCAGTGCAAATCCCCACTGGCTCTTTTTCGACCGAAGGGAATTGATCCTGAACTCTCCAAGGGGGATCAGGTAGTTGCCTATCCCCAGTTTCAGGTAGCTTTTGTATAATTTTTTCAGTGGTACGCCAACCAGTTTGGCTGGACTGATAGGACGTACATGGAATTGCGTCTCGAATTTTTTTGGCTCTATCGAATAATTGAAATCCGGACGAATGCTGATAGAATCGCTTACCCGGGGCAGGACATTGATCTTGAATGCATCCGACAGGCTTGGCTCATAAGGTTTAACTACCACGATTTCCTTGTCAATCCCATCCTGGGCCAACAGGAAACCTGCCTGGCCGGTCAGTACCAGTGCTGTAATCCCTGTAATTATATGTTTTATGATTGGCCGGTTCATATCAGTTGTTTTGTTGCTCATCCCCGCTTGTCCCTTCTCCAATTTCCAGTTCTATCTCCTCCTCCACTTCTTCTCCCTGTTTTGCATCCTGCATCTTTTGGATATCAGCCTTCTTCCTGCGGGCCTGGTTCAATATCCCGTCATCTGTTTCTTCGTAGTAATCTATGATACTCTCCAGGGTTTGAATGGCCTGGAATTCATCTTCATTCACCAGGTAAATATCCGATAGCAGGATAAAGGATTTGGCCATCCAGAACTGGTGCGGGGTGTTTTTATCGATAAAATCAAAAATCTCATCCTCTGCCTGCTTGTATTCTTTACGTATGTAGAGGATCTCGGCTACCCGGTATTTCGATTCTGCCCCCACGATGCTGCTAACTTCCCGGGCCACAATCTGAAATTCATCCTGGGCCAGTGCAAAGCGGTCCTGCTCATAGAAAGATTTGCCAATCTTAAAATGTGCTTCCCTGACCAGCTCATCTGAGAGTTTTTCTTCCCTCAATACCACCCTGGCTGCATCAATGGTATTGCCATACTCGTTCAGCAGGTAATAGCAGCGCATCTTGCCAATCCGTGCTTCCGTGATATTGCTCTTCACTTCTGCGATTTCCTCCAGCATCAAGAAATTTTCGAGCGCCGCAGGATAGTTCTGGTAATCGAAATTGATCCTTGATGCAGTCAGTAATGCTGGTTCGGTAAAGACATTACGTGAACTGCCGGCAATATAGCTTAAGGAGTTCAGGGCATCCTGGTGCGCCCCGGCCTTTAGCTGGCATTCTGCCTTATAGAAATGTGCGTTTACCAGGTATACACCCGATTCGAAATCGCTGATATAATTCCTGAAGCTTGTGATGGCTGCATCACAATCCCCGCTCATATAAATATTCTCGGCAGCCATATAAGAGAGGGAATCCTGTTCATTGCGTGAAATATCTATATCCCTGCCGAGGGACTCAACATAGGCAAAGTATTCGTTCACCTGGTTGTTTTCCACATAGACATTCTTAATCCCCAGTAATGCATTGTTTGCTTCGGGGGTTCCGGGAAAATCTGCAACCACCTTTTTGTAATATTCTATGGATTTGGCAGAATTATTCTTGTTATAGTAGATCAATCCAAGCTGGACAATGGCTCTAGGCACATAGGAACTTTTCGGATGTTCTTGCAGGATCCTGGTATAGTAAGGAATTGCATTATCCGCCTGAGTCATGATAAAGTAACTTCTTCCCGTCTCGTATAGTGCATCAGCTGTGTAATTGGAGCTCTTATACTGGTCAAGGATCTGTCCAAGGACCTCGATTTTCTCTGTATGCCTGTTCAATACACCTGCGGAGATACCTTTTTGGTAGAGGGCATAATCCACATCTGTAGTCCCAATACTAATGGACTTGTCATAATTCTCAATGGCTTGCGGATATCGGGCATCGATAAAGTACATATCGCCGATCCGGTTGTATGAATCCCCCAGGATCTGCCTGTTCTGGTTCCGGCTCAATGTTTCAAAACGTTTGAACCAGTTCAGGGCCTCCCGGTAATTTTTCTTTTTGAATTCTGCGTATCCGATATTGTAGTGACAAACAGCATATTCATTCAGTTCAACAGCTCCATCTGTCTGCAGGAAATTGCGGTAATAGTTGAGTGCTTCATCATAATCCTTCAGCCGGTAGTATGATTCCCCTTTCCAGTAATAACAAAGGGCTTTCAATGAACGATCATATTGCCCGTATGCAAGGGAAGCGTCAAATTTATTGATAGCATCCATGAAAGAAAGGTCCTTGAACAGTTCCAATCCCCTGAAAAACGCTACCCGCTGGTAGGATCTTTCGATTTCCGGGGTTTTCCGCTGGACCTTTTCCAATGCGCCCAGGGCAGCCTTGTAGTTCTTGGCACTCATGAAGGCGAGCACAAGGTAATTATAAGCCTCATCGGTCCGGTCAGAAGCAGGATAAAGCGAGATATATCTGCTTAGTCCCCGGATAGCTTCGTTGAACGGGGACATGGATAGTTCATAGGTTAATACAGCATAGTTGAAAAGGGCATCTTCCTGGATCTCCTTATCATACTCCATGCGGGATGCTGCATCAAATGCAAGCCGGGCCTGTTGTTTGTCCCCGAGTTTTATGTAGCAGTCCCCCAAATGATACACAGCACTCTGGCTGAGGTCATTTTTACGAACCGGAATGCTCTTGAAAGTATTCTTTGCCTTCTCATAATCCCCGATCATATAATAGGCATAGCCCATCTGGTATTTTTCTTCCGGCTGGGTGAAGTTGACCCGTTCGTGGTATTGCTGAAGGTAATAAACTGCCTCCTCGAACACATCTTTGTTGAAATATGCCTCCCCTATGATCCGGGCCATCTCAGCATATCTTTTCTCGGTAACCGAATTCAGCAATACAGGGGCAAAATCGATAATTTCATCCCACTTTTTCTGGAGGTAATATATCTGTGTTACATAATAGGGAACGATTGGAGCAAAAGTCTCATCATTTCTCAGCTTCAGGAAATTATTCAGCGCGGTTTGATAATTTTTCTGCTCATAATGGATATGGGCATAATAATAGGTAGCCGGACCCTCATATTTGTCCCCTGAATCCAGTATTTCATAAAAAGCCACCCGGGCCTCCTCATAAGCTTTCCGCCTGAAATAGCTGTAACCCAGCTTGAAGTAAAACTCCGCACGATCTTCTGCTGACAGGTCCAGGGGATCAACCGCTTTCATCCATTTTATAACATTACCATACTGTTTGTCTCGGTAGGCCACTTTCCCCATTTCAAATTTGGCCTGGTTGATATTGGGTGCATCCGGATTGTTTTTCACATAGTCATACAGCATGTACTGCGCGTCATTATTATAAAGTTCGACAGCACATTTAGCCCTCAGGTATTCAGCCCGTTGAAGGAGAATGGCGGATGTTTCCTCAGGTTTTTCCAGGATCTCCTCAAATTTCAATTGGGCGGCAGCGTACTTTTCTTTCTCGAACAGTTCCCAGGCCTCAAAAAAAGGATTGTCAGGATGGTCCTGAATGTATGATTTCTGGGCTATGGATTGAGGAGGTGAAAGGAAGAATGCAAATATCAGCGCAAGTGCAAAAATCCGGATAATTTTCATATATATCTGCATGCTGTTAGTTATTCTTTCTAACGGATTTAAAAGTACTTTATTTTACTTTTGTTAAGGAAGAGCAAGGCATGGAACAACTAACATATTTATTAACAATAATCTGGCTTTATAATATATTCCCTGCACACTATCCGAAGTTCTCCGTTTTTATTTTATTTTTGTCAGCATGTCACTTGATACCATCATCCGGCTGGAAAATGCAGCGATCTATATACAGGATCACCTGGTGCTGTCAGATGTCAATTTCCATATCAGTAAAGGAGAGTTTGTATACCTTATCGGAAAGGTTGGAAGCGGAAAAACAAGCGTGATTAAAACCCTGAATGCAGAGCATCCGTTGGTAGAGGGGGAAGGAACTGTCTCTGAGTTCACACTGCATAACCTGAAAAATCACCAGATCCCTTACCTGCGCCGGAAACTGGGAATTGTTTTCCAGGATTTCCAGCTGCTGACAGATCGCACGGTGGCTGACAACCTGGTCTTCGTGCTGAAAGCCACCGGCTGGAAGAATAAGGAAGAGATTGAAAAAAGGATCTCCGAAGTGCTGGAGCGTGTGGGACTCGCCATGAAGGGTTACAAAATGCCCAACCAGTTATCAGGCGGGGAACAGCAGCGTGTGGTCATTGCCCGTGCCCTGTTGAATGACCCCGAGATCCTCCTGGCAGACGAACCCACCGGAAACCTGGATCCGGAAACCTCTGATGACATCATGAACATCCTGATGGACATCAGCAAGAGCGGCCGGGCGGTGATCATGGCCACCCACAATTACAACCTGCTGAACAAGTACCGGGCACGCACCCTGAAATGCATTGACGGCAAGCTTATTGAACTGGAACAAAAAGAAATAGATTTCGAAGCACTCGAAGAATAAATCAGGTAAACACCACATCACCATCACCATCCTGGAAAAAAATCTTATTCCCGTCAGGGAGTTGCCTGATCAATTCGTGGGTGGCAAAGTATTTCTGATACATCCTGCGACTGCCCAGCAATGGGGTCCTGGAGTTTTCAAGCAGCTTTATCATTTCCGGATTATAAGTGGTGATATATGATATCTTCTCTGAAGAAAGATAGTGGTCCAGTATCTGTATCGCGGTCCTGGCCGCCTCTTCCTGAAGGCATGCATAAGGCAGAGTCATTTTCTCACCCACTATCGACAGCATAAGGAATCCAACCAGCTCTCCTTCATTATTCCAAACTTTCAGGTAAATGTTCTGATTACGGGGGACTATCAAGGTGAAAAAGTATTTTTCATTCTTTTTCTTTCCTGCTTTTATCCAGGGATAATTTCTGATCCAGTCAAAAACGTCCAGGTCACGCAGGCTGAATCCAAGCCGGTTATGCTGTTCCATCAAATCAATCGATGCATGATCAACTGAATGGACTGGTTCTACATTTAAAAATTCGGGTTTCAATTTTTTCTGTACCGTTCCGATCCTGAAATCCTGCCAGGTATTGATGATCCCGTCAGCTATTTTAAAAACAGGCCGGACTGTCCGGAAAATTGTATTCCGGTTGCCGAGCAATTCCGCCGAGACAGCCCGTTGATAGTACCTTATCCCTTGCCTTTCCTGATATAATGCAAACCGCCTGCTTTTATCGTAAACGGCTTTTGACTCAGGGGCATAATTGGTATACATAAGCTGATGTCCCCAATCGGCAAATGCCTCTTCGAACAAACGGCTGGCAAGTCCCTGTCTCCGTCTGTCAGGATCAACCCAGTTCCCGCTCAGCCAGCCGAATCTGATATCTGCATGACGATCCGGCAAGATACACCTGTATGCAGCCAGGTCCTCGCCGTCAAATAGCAGGTACATGAGGATATCTTCCGGATCCATCCTTGGATTCTTCAGCCAGGATCGAGCCCGCAGCAGGCTGACCGGGATTACAGGCATGGTTTGGTATTGTTCCGATTCCATGAATTCCTTCAGGCGGATGGCATTGTATTTTTCTATCCTCATTTCCTGATTATTTCATTTCGGCCGAAGAGACTCTTCAGCAGGTAATACGAGTACTCTCCCTTAAGCATTAGGGAAGCAGGGAACCTTTTCATTTCCATTGGTATCCGCTGATAATGAAAGTCCACCGGATCCTTTTTCAATCCCGCCGTTCCAAAAGTGGCATCCAGCGGAGGCATTCCTTCTTTTGATAATTCATCAAAAAAGGATTTAGCAACCCCATCATCCGTGAACGGAAAAGAAAACAGTCCATAAGTAAGACCGAATGTTTGCTGGATCAGGGAAAGACTATCCCTGTACTGCGTAATCTGCTGATCAAGAGCCAGATCCACAAAAAGGGGATGATCCTTACTGTGGGCACCGATATAAAATCCCATTTCAGACAGTTCCCTGAGCTCTTTGGTGGTCAGGTAGGGTTTTTTAACTTTCAGGAAGGCAGTAAAATCAAGGTCCAGTAGTTTTGCCATCTCTTCCAGTTCAGTGCGGTTCCGGTAGTTTACCCCGAGTATCAGATCCCTTACACATCTTCTGCTGGGCCGGTCAAGTTGATATATGCTCTGGAAGCGTTCGGTAACAGCAGGCGAGTAGTTAATATGCTCAAGCCTGTCCAGGATAAGGCTGGCTTTGTACCGGAAGAAAAGGTCCCTGTTATCAATAAAATCAGTATTGATAAAAAATGCTGCAGGAATTCCTCTTTTCTTAAGCTCAGGGGCCACGATATCATAGATCCCTGACAGCCCGTCATCAAAAGACAGGAACATACAGGGTTTGGGCGGTGCTTTCCCCCCTTTCCTGAAAGCCCTTAATTCTTCCAGTCCCACAGGCGAATAATGCCTTGTCAGAAAATCCAGGTCTTTGATAAAACGGGCATGGGACCTGACAGGATACACCTGGTCGACATGGGGCATGGATACATTGGATACGGTATGGTAAAAAGGAAAAATGAAGGACTGCCTGGTCACAACGGTCAGCAGGGATTGGGGGATCCATCCGCCGGCAATGCTTAAAAATATTTTTATTCCCCCTTGCATAAATTCATTTTATAGATCAAGTGTATTTAGGGTATTATATCTTATTTATCTACTTGATTAGTATTAACTTTCTGCTTATATTTGCATTATAAAAACATATTTGGATTGGGGTGTCCCCGGTCGGCATTAGCTCAGATTTTCTGGGCTTTTGTTTTTTTATGGAAAAACCTTTAATCCAAATTTACGAGATCCTCTTGAGTATATTTTTGACTCGAAAATCTCAAATGATGGATTTGCTCTTTTCGGATCCATAGCCCATCTAGCAATAGGATATGCTATTAAATCAGATAACTGTAATCCATTTATATTTTGGAGCTTATCCCGAAAATGAAAAATAACTTTATTATCACCCAAAAAATGATGCTTGATTTTTTATCCTATCGGTTGGCCAGAGTTACTTTTCGATCAATTCTATGATTCTGGCTATGAAATCTTCAGCTTCACTTATTAGGGGTAGAATATCTTCTTTCTTAAATTCTTGGAAATCCCCTTAGTCAATCTCGTGCCCTCGAACCAAATAGAATTACCCGAGCCAGTGGGTCAATTGACCTGACTGTATCTTTTACCCTAGATATTAATTCTCTCCGATTCATATTTACAAAATTAACAAAGTCTCTGAATTATAGCCCGAGTGAATACGAAACTAACTTACCGCTATCTTCCCGATAAAAGGAAAGCTGGTTTTCACGATACGCCGGTAAATGGTGAGTTTACCTCCGAATCCCTCAAAAAAACGTGCAACTCCTGGTATGTTGGATCCTTCGAAGTCAAATACCTTGTTCGCATCGCGAGATCGCCCGATTAATTTATCCATCAGGACGAACATGGCCCGGTTTTCCTTTCCTGCATCAGAATTACAGCCATTCAGGTAAATGGTTCTGCTGGCTGCATAGCCAAGTATGGCAGCCGCCTGGAGATCAGTCCCCTGATACAAACCAAACACCTCAGCTTTCTGCATTCCCACCAGTCCCTCAAACAGGTTCTCAAGATATTGCCAGTTCACTTCAGGTTTATAATCCCTTGTACCATGAAACTTTAATACCAGGTACTCCCGGACAGATATATTCCTGAGTTCAAAACCCTGTGCCAGGCCCTTCTGGATGTTCCTGCGGGTATTTGTATTGTAGGAATCCTCCGGACCGGAAAGGTCCAGTTCATAATTATGCCGATCAAATGACTTCCAGCTATCGGGGATATCCCTGTTCTCCCGGTTCAGGCAGATATCAATATAGCGAAATCCGGAAGGAATTGCTCCGAAAAATTCATTCAGCTGCGAGGGTTCCAGCGGATTCAGGGAAAAAACCCCGAGCTGCTGAGCCAGGATAGGTTGGAGAAGGAGCCGGAAACCCAGTTTTTTTGTCCATGTCAGGGGCATAACCTCCCTGTAATCATCCAATACCAGTGCTTCCCAGCCGGGGGATACCAGGTCAAGGTACCAAGAATATGGGTATATGGTTTCAAATACGGCATGGCGGATACAATTGTCCCACCCTTCCCTGTCTATTTCTGTATGCCTCAATCTTTGAATCACGACCTTATTTTATATAGTCCAGCATCTCCAGGTAAACGTCCTTCCATCCTTCCCATTCGCCATGGTCGCTGAAGGCGTCATTATGCCAGATGGATACGAAGGTGCCCTTAACCAATCGTACAGCATCTACCAATTGTTTAATCTTTTGCAGGGCTGTTTCGGGTGAAAGGTTCATGTAATCTTTCAGGGTACGGTCCATCACCTGAAATGGGATCACCCGCAGGGATGTTTCTGTTTCCCGCTCCAGGTCATAGAAATTGAATGGTTTTGAGGTACCTGCCCGGAATCCGATAGAAGAAGCGAAACCCATGCTGTATTCCTCCCTGATCCCTGCCTCCAGATACTGCCTGTAACTCTCCGGCAGGTTGAATTTCAGGTAATGTTGCCTGCTTGAGAGAATTTTCTTGCCGGTAATGGCGGACAGGGTATGGATCTCTTTTTGCAGGATGGATGAATTGCCGGCGGAACGGTAGGAAGGATGGAGGGCCGGACTGCCATATTTCATGGTCTTGTCCACCAGTTCCCGGAATGTTTCATTATCCGGGGAAATGCTTTTATCATACCTGCCATATCCGGAAGTCAGGAAGAAGATAATGGGTTGGAGTCCCCTGCTGGTATGTATGTCTCCCATCTCATCAAAAGTATCAAAAGGATCTTTCACCTCCCCTGACAGCACCGCACGCCGCATTTTTAGCTCACCATTGCGCTTCATGCTGGACCTGATGTTCGCTCCCACCCTCCTCATCATACCTCTGTGCAATATGGCAAACGGAAGATCAATATCTGAAGTAGGCAAATAAGTGAATTTGCCTGGTGAAATATCCAGTTCCGGGAAACTCTCTGTCAGTTTCTCCCGCAGGTCCTTTATCCACAGGTCGACTACCGGTGATTCCAGGAAATCATACCGGTGGGCCAGGCTGCGCGCTGCAGGGAACCGTCCATGCTGATCCGGATGGAATGGCAGATATTCCTCGTACCTGGAGATCATGTAAAAAACAGCCGAGAAAATATCAAATGGCAGATCGGCCTCCTTATCGTGTGAAAATAGTTGAGGGACTTCCCCTGATAATTCAGGCATCAGTCCCAGTTTCCTGATACAGTCTTCAGCCAGTAATCCAGATTTCGGGATAAGGAATCCACCCAAACCATATTTGCCTGAATAGTTTATGCCTGCTCCCTTATGGGTAGAGAATGTGGCTTCCTGATCTGTGACCGAAAAATCACATTTAAAGCAATCCCGGAACACGAAATTCAGGACATATTGAAGCCTTGGTGATGGTTGTTCGGTGTAAATCAGTAGGTCCATAGATTATTTAACGTATATCAGACATCAAGTGTTACAATGGTGATCCCAGCACCTCCCAGGTCAACATGCTCATCCCCAAATGATTCCACCAGGTCTATTGTCCCAAGATACTGCCGTATCAAATGTCTGAGCACCCCGTCACCCTTCCCGTGAAGGATCCTCAATTCGCGGCTTTGCACCATGATGGCTTCATCAATCAACGCTGTGACATTCCTGAGGGCCTCCTCTGCTCTTTGTCCCCTGACATCGATCTCCGGCCTGAACTGCATCTTCCGCCTGGCAATATCCCAATCGGCATAGTCCCCTGCGCCCGAACTGGACTCATTTGAAGTTTCATATCTTTCCTGTGCAACTTTCTCCAGTTTATCCACACTCACCCTGGTAGTAAGGTGGCCGAAGCTGACACTCACCTTATTGCCTTTCCTTTCAAGCACCTCACCGGATATCTCCTGTCCTTTCATGACCACGTAGTCCCCAACCCCAATGCTCGGATCCAGGGACTTCTCCGGGGCTTTCCTTGAGGGTTCAATCTGACCAAACCGCTGCCGTTTTTCCCGTATCCTCTTTTCTTCATTCTTAACCTTTTCAATTTTGGTATCAAGGAGATCTTTCTTTGCGGCCTCCTGCCTGACAGCATTTTCCCTAAATTCCATCAACTTTTCCCTTGCCTGCCGGGTTTTTTCCTTTTCGGCCTGGGATTCACGGATCTCCCGGATGGTGTTTTCTATTTTCCGGTTTGCCTGTCTGAGCAACTCATCTGCCTCTTCCCTGGCCTTTTTCAGGATCTCCTTGCGGGTTCTTTCGGCCAGGTCGAGTTCATCGGCATATTTACCCAGGGTTTCCTGCAGTCTTTTCTCCGAGATCCGGATCTTGTCGCGTTTGCCTTCCCAGTATCGCTTGTCGCGGATGATCTCACGCAGGTGTTTGTCGAAGGTAATATGGTCCTCCCCCACCCTGTCTGATGCCCCTTTTATGATATCTTCCGGAAGACCTATATTTCTTGCAATCTCAAAGGCAAAAGAGGAACCCGGCTGCCCGATCTCCAACCTGTACAGGGGCTGCATTTTACCGGTATCGAACAGCATGGCTCCGTTCTCAATCCCATCGGCCTCAGCCGCAAAATGCTTCAGGTTACTGTAATGAGTGGTGATCACACCCCAGACCGACTGCCCGTTTATTTTATCCAGTATGGCTTCGGCAATGGCCCCTCCAAGGGCGGGCTCCGTGCCGGTCCCGAATTCATCGATCAGCAGCAGGGTGCCGGCATCTGCATTCCGGGTGAAGTATTTCATATTCAGCAGGTGCGAGCTGTAGGTGCTCAGGTCATTATCAATGGATTGTTCATCCCCGATATCGATAAAGATCTGGTCGAAGATCCCCACTTTTGAATCAGGGTCCATTGGGACCAAAAAACCACACTGCACCATATACTGAAGAAGGCCTACTGTCTTCAGGCAGACAGATTTACCGCCTGCATTTGGACCTGAAATGACCAGTATACGTGATTTTTTATTCAGCCCGATATCGAGTGGAACAACCTTGCGCTTTTCCTTCTGGAGGGTTTTGAACAGGATAGGGTGAATGGCCTTTTTCCATTCCACCACCGGATGCTCAACCACCTCCGGCATGATCCCCTGGATTTCCCTGGCATACCTGGCCTTGGCCTGGATCATATCCATGCTTGTGAGGAATTCAGAAAGGACAGCCAGTTCTTCGGCATAGGGTTTTAAATCATCTGTCAGCTTGGTCAGTATCTTGATGATCTCACGATTCTCTGCGTATTCCAGTTCACGGATCTCATTGTTGATCCCCACCACCTCCGATGGTTCTATAAAAACTGTCTTCCCAGTGGCTGATTCGTCATGAATGATCCCTGAAAGCTGCCGCTTTTTCGAAGCCTGGACCGGGATCACCGGCCTGCCGTTCCGGATGGAAACCGCCACATCAGATTCAGCGGTCCCTTCCTGCTGCACAGACTTCAGGATACTCTGCAAGCGGCGGGCAACCTGTTTCTCCTTGCCTGCAAGATTACTACGGATATGCGCCAGTTCCTTAGAGGCATTATCTTTGATCTTGCCATTCTTGGACAATACCTTATCGATCCTCTCCAGGATGAAGGGATAGATCTTCACTTCCCGGCTCATCCCGAAAATGACCGGAAATTTTTCCTGTCGGTCTGCTTTTTTAAAAAAGTTCAGGATGCTCCTGACAACATCGAGGTTTTTACGAAGGTCAGCAACCTCCGCAAGTTCCAGGAAAGAACCGATCACCATAAATTTGGAAAGTGCCTCTTTGATATCCGGGTAGGGCTCGATGGTGAATTCCTCCTCTCCCATCATCAGCATACATTCTTTTGTCCTGAGCAGTTTTTCCCTGATAAGTTCATAATCGGTCAGGTATCCCTCCCCTTCCAATAATAGCCTGGCAGTCTCCGATAAGCATCTTTCACTGACAGATTCCCTGATCCTGTCAAAGCCTATTTTCGTTTCAAAATTTACCGGATAATTCAAGTCGACAAATAATTATGGACTACCAGGGATTAAAGATAATTAAATCCAACGCACACCATGAAATAATTCCCTTGCCTTTGTCAGTGATACTTGTAATAATGGAATGATCACAGCTGAAGGCAGGGTAAATTTCAGTGCCGATATAGCATTTGGAAAGCACGGACCGGAATATTACATTTATCTTCCAAATTTCACCCATGCATATAAAAGCTGGATTTGAGGCCGCTATCGAAAAAGATGATTGGGGACTGTACTTCAGGCTGGGACAGACTTTCTAATGCACTGGTGGCTATTGGGCTATATCTAAATCATATTACTATGAATAACAGATCATTACCATTTCTTCTGCTGGTTGTCACCATCTTCAGCATTGCCATGGGATTGCTGGAAAGTGCCGTGGTGATCTATATGCGGGAGATACTCTATCCGGAAGGATTTGGTTTTCCACTCAGCCCTGTTCAACCCGATCTAATATTAACCGAATTACTGAGGGAAGGGGCAACCCTCATCATGCTACTTGGGATAGGTTTTCTGGCTGGGCGTAATGCCTCGGAACGATTTGCCTGGTTCATGTATTCCTTTGGCATCTGGGATATCTTTTACTATGCGTTCCTGTGGTTACTGATCGGCTGGCCGGAATCACTGATGACATATGACGTGTTGTTCATGCTGCCTTCGATATGGATCGGTCCGGTCATAACCCCGGTTCTGGTATCCATGACCATGATCGGATTTGCTTTGCTCATTCTTATCCTTAACAGGCGTATGGACATGGTGAAAATACCCGTCATCAGCTGGCTTTTGCTGATCACCGGGTCGGTGATCCTGATCCTAGGCTTTATCTGGGATTATTCTGCATTCATCATGGAATCCATGACAATCAAAGACATCTGGACCTTACCCAAAAGCCAGGTCCTTGAGCTGGCATCTCAATATATCCCGCGTAAATTCAACTGGATCATGTTTCTGCTGGGCGAAGCGGTGATTCTGTGTGGGATACTGATCTTTTACCTGAGGTCCCGAAAAGGGGTGTCTGCCTGAGTAACGGCTTCCAAACCAACAATATAAGGCTCCATTAATACACTGAGTTGCTTTTGCTCCGGATCAATGATCTCAACGAATTTTTGCACCTGTAAAATAGGTAAATGCATAATTTGATTGTGAGTGCCCATAGATTATGGCATCTGGATCAAGAACAAATCCCCTTAATTCGGCTGTCTGGCCTGCAGAAAGGTATAGGGTCAAAGAGATACTCTCTCCCTGAAAAGTTCCATAAGCCTCCGTTTGTGCACCACTATAATGCCTATTTCCTGCCAATAGATAAACAATAACCGTAGTTCCTTGAGTCAGGCCGGTGTATTGTATCACGCCATGAAATG
>DAOWJB010000085.1 GCA_030640625.1 Bacteroides sp. | reverse complement strand
TCTCAAATTAGTCTTCACGAGGGATAAAACACGCTGTGTGACTGATGGTTACAAATAGCAACAAATCGACAACAGGGCGAACTTCGGACTATATTAGGTGGTAATTATGACTTTTCAGGCTGCTGCGAAAATCGGTGTTTAATGTCCCTGAATTTACAAACATCGTCATCGGTGATGACCTGGCCTACAGCGAATACAACAACGAAAACGGTTTTGCAGAACCAGGCGAACTGATTGTCCTGAAAACAACAAAAGAGGAATTATTACGGGTCTCACATGAAGATGAATTTGTAGAATATACAACGAAAGAATTCTGGGATGACGATCAAACTCTGTCGCATTCAATGATAAAATTATCAGATGAAGCGCCTGTGGGTCATAAAATCCGGTTTCTTGCACGAATTGAGCGTTGGGATGGTAACATGTATGTGACCACTTATCAATGGGGAAAGGCAGCTGTAGAAGTGAATGATAACACATCTGTGAGACCTTTTTTAAACCGTGATCCGTCTCAAAACCAGATCAGCATCTATCCTAATCCAGTAAAAGATGGACGTTTTACCATCCAAATGAGATCAGAGCAACCTGAAAGTGAATTAGCTGTCACCATCTTTGATCTGCAAGGAAGAAGTATTTACAGCACACAGATTTATCCGGCTCCCGGCAATAACCGTTTTGTTGTCTCACCAGGTGGATTATTAACACCAGGATTGTATGTTGTTTCCATTGAAGGCAAGCAATGCTTATCGAGGGCGAAATTGATTGTTCGATAAATTCCATAACACATTGCTTCAGTTTAGTTTGGGGTGATGTGGTGGTAAAATATTTTTCCAGCCATGGGATTCGGTTCTCCTGGAGGTATACAAGGAAAACATAAAGAAGCGAAAGAAAATCAATTTTGGACAAAGAACTTATGGCAATTGAAAAAGCATGAAAAAGGTATTTGGACATCAAATACAAGTATGAAATACAGACTGGACTGAATTCATGTGTATATTGGAAATGACGTAATTTGGTAAGATTAGGTCAGATAGTTTAGTTTACTGCGATGGTTATTAATAGGTACAAGCTGGGGATTTGCACACTTTGCGGAATACCTAGCTGGCTGATGGGATATGAAACACTGTGTTATGCATTGTTTGATGAACGCGAACTAGTTTCAGCCATCAGTAAGCGCCTGATTGAGATATATGAAGAAACCCTAATCCGGATTCTTCAATTCGAGCGGGTGAAAATTGTCTGGGGTTCTGATGATATGGGATTTCGAACCGGTCCCCTGATAAGCCCTGATGACCTCAGAGATTTCGTACTTCTAGGCCATAAGCTAATGGCAGAAATGTCACATCTGTCTGGTCGTTCCTATTTATTACATTCTCGTGGCAAGCTTGAACTGATCATGGATGATTTGATAGATGATGTTAGAATAGATGCCAGGCATTCTTTTGAGGATACCATTGAGGAAGTGATCACGGCCAATAATCGGTTTGGACACTGGATTGCTCACTTGGAAGGAATAGATGTAGACTTTAGGTGCCGAGCTAATAATAAGCAAATCCATGATCGCGTTAGAAAAACACCACGAGGGCAGAAAATATGTTTTGGATTAATCTAACTTCTAATATTATTTAATCTCACAAAGTAGTATAAACTAATTATTTATGTTAAAAAGCAAACGCAGATCATTCTTGAAGGCAGGAATTTTAGGTTCTGTATATATTACATTGCCAAAGCAAATCATTGGTTCTAAAAAAGATCAGACGACAGGAAATGATGAATTAATAAAATCGGCGGAAGAATTGCGGCCGGGTGAAATAATTGAAGCCGTTCAAAAGGGCCCGTATGCATTTATCCCGGTATCTCCGATGTTTGAATGGCATTCTTTTCATCTACCGATGGGAACGGACGCACTGATCCCTGAGGAATTAGCACGACAAGTAGCTTCACGAACAGGAGGCATCTGGTTCAGACCATTATCATTTGGACTTGATGCATGGAGAACAAAAGATGAAAAGGAACGGTGGGGATTTAGCCAGGACGATGAAGTATACGGGATGAATTTCCCAGAACTGCCTATTAAAAGTGAATATTGTAACAAGGGAGAAATGATACTCGCTGTGAAAAACAGATTGAACGCTATCTCAGAATGTGGAATAAAGCATTCCTTCCTGATGAATCATCATGGAGGAAAGGGACAATTCAAATTAATTGAAGAACTCGCAGAGGAAAACTCAAACCAACAGATGAAAGTACATGCAATAAGAACATACCAATTCAATGATCTAAACGAAGACGAGGGTTTTTATAATGTGGGCGGACATGCTGGATACAGTGAAACCACTTGGCTTATGGCTTTTCGTCCGGAATTAGTAGATCTGTCGGAACAGAAGGAAGGAGAATTATCAGTTCGACAAACAGGGATCTTACATAATAAACCGCAAATTGAACCTGAATGGAATCCCAGGAAAGTCAATAAAGAAGTAGCCGAGAAACTCAGGAAAAGAGTGATCGAAAATTTTATCCAGTATATCAGTCATCTGCAGAAAAAGATATAATCAATGAATGATAAATGATATTTACCATTACTATTACTCGAACAATAATCCTATTGATCTCTTCTTCTATGATGATACTTCTGGCGGGATAAGATCTTACCTTTGTACAGATCCAAACCACATGCCTGCCGGAACCAGGTTTTGAAAAACGTTTCTACACCGCAATTCACTACAGTAGACCGTTATACCTGATTGTGGTGCAAAGGACTCTGAATAGCCAGGACCAAAATGCGTTGTCTTGCTTTAGCAGAAATGGTTCAGGACACATTTGTGAAGGTATTTCACGTTTTTTTCTCTTCTTTGTCACTGATCTAATCCAACCCACGCAGGATGTAAAGAGGGTGGTAATTCTGGCCGCCAAGGCATTTTTTTACCTACCGCCCAGCGAGGCCCTGGTCGGGGAAACGACCAGGTTTCACCCAATTCGATTGCTCCCAGATCTGAGACTTTTCCTTGGGCAATGTGATGGTATTCATCTTCCGTCCCTGGCGCACCGGCGTCCACCGCAGGTGAATCAGAACGCAAGCCGAAATCCACGTAAGGTCCATGGAAGGTGGGTGTTGCTACTGCAAGTCCAACCTCCTGAAGTGGCAAAACAGGAAGAGGTTCCGCGATGAAATCAGGCTGTTGCCGAAACCCCGGATTCTTGCCTGTCAGCATCGGTGGCATATGCTTGGGATCCACGTTGGGTCCAGTATAGAAATTGTGCTTAGTCGGGACATACCCAGTCTGTTCCCATTTTGACGAGCGGTTCACCATCATGACGTTGTTCTCAAAGATACAATCCACAAAGTTGTGCTTGGTCCAGGACAATGTGTGATGTGAATTAACAAACGTGTTGTGCACCAACGTTATGCCGCGCGAGGGTGCATCATAACTAAGCCGCCATGGACAATCGAATTTGAGTAATGTACAGTGAATCAGTCCTCTCTCGGGAGAAACGTAAATAATATTGTGATCTATCAGAAGACCACCACCCTGGATGGGCGAAAGCGCAAGTGGTACCATGGCATCCATAATGATGTTGTGATGCACACGCAGGTTTATGGGAGTGCGTGTGTCGAACTCAATGCATTCGTCTCCAGCCGACATGAACAAGTTGTAGGCATACTCGGAGGTCTTCTGGGGATTGAGAGTACCCATATTTCGTGGCCACATGCCATCGAACGCTTCGTAAACCATGCAGTGGCGGACTTTCACCGAGGGGCCGTAGTGGTGAATGAAGGTGTTGCATAGATTCGACGCATAGATTACGTTCCACAGTCCCATGTTTCCCCCGATGCCATGCAACTGGCCCCAACGCACCCATTGATACGTCGGGTAACCGCTGTATTCACAGTATTCGACCGTTAGATTTGCGCTCTCCAATGACTCTATACCACGAATACAGCCATCGAAATAGCAGTCGCGGATGGTCACATTGTCGGCGTTGACCTGTACAGCAATATCGGGTGCCAGGTGGAACTTTAGGCCCTCAAGCACGACATGTGAGGCGCGGACATCAAGGATGAAACCATCACCTTGTTTGAAGGAACGACCGCCCCAGAGCATGTAAGTCTTCTCATCAAAGACTTTGGTCTCTCGATGTATCTCAACCCTGGCTTGGTTCGGATCTTTGCCACCAAGTAAGCGGACATAGAGGAATCCGTTTTCCCAAGCGAATCCTTCGGGTGGACCGTCTTTCATGCTGCGGATATCGTTACCCATGGCCAGAAACGTTTCTAGTCCTGTAAGAGTGACATAATCCATCAGGTTGCGGTGGCCTTCAACCATCATCCAACGTACCTGCCATGGTACTGACGCACGGTACAGGTCGCCCTTGACATTTTCGAATTCGAGCTTAAACCCCGGCGGAATAGCATTCGTAAAGGTGACGGTTCCAGGTTCTTCGGCACGAATTATCAGGGGCGCCCTTGCATCACCACCCTTCTTGATGGTGATGAGCCCACTGTATGTACCCGGCGCAAGTGCTATGATTTCGCCAGGCACTGCGCCATCAAGTACCTGTTGTAAGTCATCATCGGGCATCACCCGGTGCACGTGCTCCGACTTCTGGGCATACACCCCCGTCATCGCAGCCATCGTAAAGAAAAACACTAAGCACAAACACCGTAGATGTTCGTGGGTGGTTTCGTGTATATTCATCTAATACCTAATATTTTAGCTGTAAAAACCCAACAAAAAATGTTTTTTGCAACTTTATGTACAAAAGTACTGAAAAGAACAAATCCAAAGAAATTATTGGAACAAGTCAAAGATCAGATATAAACACTTCCTTAAAGCCGCTAATTAGATATTTAATAAAATCTTGGCCGGTCATTTTTTGTGGTTTATTTTTTCATTTTTTCAATGATACCTGATTATCATTTAATATTCAGGTAAGTTTCTGATTGAAAAGTGAAGACATCGGAATGCGTTCTAGCCTTTTTCATTAATTCAGTCAATTCACTGGCTATTTCCAGATGTTTTGTTGCTACATTGTTTTGTTCCCGAATGTCATTCGATAGGTCGTAAAGCTCAACTGGAGCGTCAGGTTCTTTTAATACATTGTACCTTACAGCCTTCCAGTTACCTTTTCTAATGGCAGTTCGGCCACCTTTTTCGTGAAATTCCCAATACAAATATTCGTGTTCTTTTTGTTCGTCACTTTTAGTTAGTGTAGGTAGAAATGAAATACCATCAATATTATCGGGCGGTTTACCGCCTGCAATTTCTGCTACGGTAGGTAAAATATCCCAAAAGGCAGAAATATGGCTAGTTGAGAAGCCTGTTTTAATTTTACCTGGCCACCAGGCAATCATAGGTACACGAATACCACCTTCGTATACTTCTCTCTTTAAGCCTCTTAACTGCCCATTGCTATTAAAAAATTCGGGGTCGGCGCCACCTTCATGATGTGGCCCGTTATCTGAAGAGAAAATAACAACAGTGTTCTCTGCAATTCCTAAATTCTTGAGCTTTTGTACAATCTCACCTACCTGAGCATCAAGCAGGGTTACCATTGCAACAAAAGCAGTGCGACCTTCAGGCTGAGAACCATAAGGACCTTTACGATACTCCTCTCCGCTATCGACACCTTTGAATGCTTTTTCCGGTCCAAACTTTCCTCTGAACATTGCCATATACTTCTCGGGGGCAAACAGTTCAGCATGAGGAATTGTCGAAGGATAAAACAAAAAAAATGAAGTGTCTTTATTATTTTCCATAAACTGCAAGGCTGCTTTATGGATTAGATCAGGAGCATAAGTTACATTTTCGCCACCCGCATTGGCTTCGAGGACATGTTTTTCCTGGTTATGCCATAAATAATAAGGATAATAATGATGGGCCAGTCGCTGACAATTATAACCGAAAAACTCATCGAATCCCTGATTATTGGGGTCGCCCTCAGAACCAGGAAAACCTAATCCCCACTTACCAAAACCGCCAGTTACATAGCCAGCATCTTTTAACATTTCAGCCATTGTAATACAGGAATCCGGTAATGCCCATTGTCCTTCCGGTTCAACTTCGAAATTGCCTCTCACCGGCGTATGTCCGGTATGCTGTCCGGTCATTAATGCCGACCTTGAAGGTGCGCAAACAGTTGAGCCTGAATAGTGTTGAGTAAAAACCATTCCTTCCTTTGCAAGTTTGTCGATATTTGGTGTCTGGAATTTTGTTTGCCCGTAACAACTCAAATCACCATACCCTAAGTCATCGGCAAGAATATATACAATGTTAGGCTTCCCAATTTGAGCTTCCTTTTTTATATCTGCTTCTTTTACATTTCTTTGATTACATGATGGTAAAGCCAGCAAGGTCAAACCTCCAAATAAAATACCGATGCTTCGTATCATACTTATTTATATTTATTAGATTTGAGAAATAATATAAATCAGTTAACATCTCAATTTTGAAATAAAAGGAGAAGTTAAAAATAAAGCGTTGTTTTTCAATTATTCATTGGCATAAAAAGTTCGAAGCGGACGACCACCATATTCTGCACCTACATCCCGGGGTTCACATAACCATACCAGTTTTCCATCAATTGTCAGGTTGTCAGGCAATTCACCTGCATAAGGATGGGTCTCCAAAAATCGCCCGATCATTACTTTTTGCATCTTGTTGACGATATCCTTATATGTGGTATTGTAAGCCAGATTTGTTGTTTCTCCCGGGTCGTTTTCCAGGTCATACAACCTGTGCAGAATACCCGAAGGCCCTGATCCGGTAATAAATCCTTGTCCCAGGTCCCTCTTTCCGGTGCTGAATATATATTTCCACTTCATATTGGCCACCATAGCCTTGTTATCTTCCAGAAACTCGGCAAACACAAATTCCTTCTCCTGGTAGGAAGAACCGGTTAACAAGTCAAAAAAACTTCTTCCCTGTGCATCATCCATGGGATGAACACCCAGGGCTTCACAAATAAAGGGTGCCACATCAATGAATTCAATCAGCTCATCGTATGATTTGTTTTGAGCTATGTTTTTATTACCTGCAATAATCAATGGTGATTTAATTGATTCTTTCCACATGGTATGCTTTTCGAAACGTTTATGGTCATAGAGCAAATAGCCCTGGTCTCCCAGGTATATGATCAGTGTCTCATCATACATGCCATTCTCTTTTAACGCATCGATCACAAGCCCAACATTTTTATCCATGTATTCAACAGAAGTATAATACGAGGCAATGATCCCCTTCTTATTTTCATCAGTAAATCCTTTGAATCGTTCGGGAATCCAACGGTCATCTTCATGACTGCCTTGCGGCAGGGTAATATCATCAGGTTTATATTTTCCTGCATATTCAACCGGAAATACAAAAGGAGCATGGGGCTCATTAAAGGCAAGCCAGAGTAAAAAACGTTTTTTGCTGTTTTCTTCCATAAACCGGATGGCCGATTCTGCCAGGAAAGTTCCCGCACAATCCTTGTTATAGCAGGGTTGTGGAAGCGTTTCCGGATTCATCCTGGCAATTTTCTCCGGTAGGTTTGATGGATCATTAAAGGTCCTGATATTTTCCGGAATCGGATCAGCTGGATTTGACTCAAGCCAGCTTGTGTATTCTCTCCGGCCAATGAGGGTGTCAAATCCAAATTTAGGCAATCCTATTTCATACAAATTCCACCAGATGAAACTATTGAAATGGTCTTTTCCGATAAGAGCAGTTGCAAAATCTTCGGTCTTTAAGTGCTCGGCAATAGTGGTATTTGTATTATCATTAAATGGGCTGAACAACAGGCTGACCCCGGTGGCATGGGGATACTTACCGGTTAACAGGGATTGCCGGGAAGCACTGCAAAGGGGTGAATTGGAATATGCATTGGTAAACATGGCACCATGAGTTGCCAGTTCATCAAGATTTGGTGTATGAACAATCTCATTGCCATAAGCACCCAATGCCTTATATGTATGATCATCTCCAACAATGACAACCACGTTTTTGTAAGGATCGGAATCCTGCAATGGTTTTTTCTGTGTGGTACAGCCCGGAATCCAGGAAAGAACACATAGGAGACAGCATCCCTGCAGCAGTGCGAGAGCGGGATTTGCCCAACCATGTTTTGTCCCAATTGGGTTAATATTTATTTTCATAAGAACATTTATGTTAATCATCTGGGAATATGTACATTACAAACTAATTCATATTTGCTGATTTTTAACAAGACTGGCATTTTAAAGATCGATCAACTGGACACCCGGATGCAATACTTTTTTTTCGCCTTTCCAGATAAATGTACCGCTCAGGTGTTCTGGTAATGAAATGCGGCCTTTAATGCCTTCAGCTTTCGCCCTCGTCAGATGGACTTCAATTTTCCCGAGAGGATGGGGCATACTTGCCGAGATTTCGTTCAGTTTACCCAGATGCGGTTCAATTTTCACTGATTTAAATCCTGGCCCGGCCGGCTCGATCCCGCATACAGTTGCCAGAAAATCATAGAGCGGGTGTGCACTCCATGCATGGCATTCCGACCGTCCTTCAAGAGATCTTTCCGCAAAGGTGGTCAATCCGTTATTGATCATTATTTCCCAGTGTTGGAGGTTGTCGAGATACTGATCGCCCATTCCAACCTTTTTTAATGCTCTCATATTGTAGAAGCTAAAATAGATCTGAGAAGGTATCAGCGTTTTATCTTCTAGTATCTTATGCATCATTTCAGCTTGTTCATTTACAGGGATTGCGTCTGTTAATATTGCAAGAACATTGGTGTGTTGGGTGAGTGTTTTCTTATCCGGGGTTTCATAAAATAACTTTTTCGATTTATCATAACATTTATCAGAAACGGACTGCTTAAGTTTCTTTGATAAATTCAGATAATAGGTGGCTTGTCCTTGTTTTCCATGGTATGTAAATAATTCAGCTGCGTGATCCAGTGCATAAGTAAATAAAAGGGTAATCTGGGCTGATTGACCATCGATTGTTCCGGGAGGTGCCCCTGCAGGTCTGAACCCGAGAGCTGCATCCATATAATTCGGCCATGTGAGTTTACCAAGTAAACCGGATGTATCAACGCGTTGCTCAAACCATTGAAGAACATTGCTGATCCCCATAAGAAACGGGGCAGTAAAAGCTGAATCGGTACGGAGCATATAATGATCATGTATCATCAATATCCAGATCAATGAATATGTTGGGTGCATTTGGGGGAAATAAGTCGGGTACCTGCTCATGGTTAGGCCTTCGGGTATTCGTGAATCATCAAACTGTTTCAAGGCATTTCTCATCAGTCTGTCATCTCCACTGACATATAAGGAGACAAGGGCCTGGAGCCGGGTATCACCAACATATTGCAATTGCTCGTAGTAAGGACAATCGGAATAGGTTTCTGTTGCACAGAGGCGGGCCGTTCGCCAGGCAACTTCCCAGATACTATCGAGCATGGCATCATTGGTTTGGAATGTTGCATTTTGAACAAAGGGGTATGCTGTGAAAATACTATATAGATCATTGATAACCAATGGTTCATCCTCGGTCTGGATGGCCAGTTCCACAAACCGGTACGTCCTGTACCAGAGTGGGCGGAACAAGCGGTTTTCTCCTCCATCGGGTTTAAATACATCATAATAACCGTGTATTTCTTTACCCAGGGTCTCATTCCTGTTTCCCTTTTTACCTGCAGCATCCAGTAATGCCTCTGCATATGTTATTTTAATTTCACTGTTTTTTCCTCCACTGACCCATAATTCGGGATAAGCAATGGTCAGATGTGTTTGATCGAGTAATAATGTTGCCCTGGTATTGGATGGAATGGTCAATGAACCGGTGCCCAGCAGAAATCCTTCATCCGCCTGGATGTTTTCCGACCTGACTATTACCGGAATGGTAAGTTTTGTTTCTTCCATCATGGGAATTGTACGCGGGATGAGGTTCCATCCGCTATTTCCTGAATAGTTATAAATACCGCGGGGGGATCCGGGATTATTTACCAGCGACACCTCCTGCCATTCAGCATCATCAAATCCAGGCTTTTCCCAGTTCCAGGGATACAGTGATGCATTGACATGATCGCCCGGGCCAGCCGCGTAATAGCCGTTGACCATACTAAAATCAATGGGGACCGGCTGATATGCTTTGTTACGGGTTACTTTCCAGCTTCTGTTCGTATTTAGCAGAGCTTCCTTTTCTGAGTTGCCCTGAAGAATAAATGCGGTCCGGATGGTAAACTGTGCCACTGGCCGGTGTTCCCCGAAATTCCAGACAACTGCTGCAATCACATTTTCTCCCCTTTTCAGATATGATGCTATATCCAGGGTTTCGTACCGCCAATTCAGGATATCCCCCCTGGCCGGGCCAAAACATATGGCTTTCCCATTTACAAACAGCCGGTATCGGTTATCTGCCGAGACGTGAATAATAAAGGTGTCCGGATTTTCATCCAGGTCGATGGTTTTCCTGAAATGATAAACACCATAACCAGTTCCGGAAGTCTCGGGATGAAAGATCCAATGAGCCTGCCATCTTTTTTCAAACAGGTCGGGATTAATTTTGTTCAATAAATCCTGACACGTTCCTGTAATACTTATCGATAGAAAGAACGCCAGAGGCAGGAGAATTTTATTTTTCATAAGATAAGGTCTAATAAAGTCAATATTAATTCTTTTCATCCGAACTGGCGCATTAGAGATTAATTGATTGCTTACCTGGATGTAAAACCTTTTTTTCGCCTTTCCAGATAAAACTTCCGCCAAGTCCGTCAGGCAGGTAAATTTCAGCTTGTTGGTTTTTTTTCTTTTCCAGGTCAAGGTTTACTTCAATGATACCCTTGTGATGGGGCATGCTTTCCCGGATCATTTTTTCCTTGCCGGGATGGGGTTCAATGATCACGCCTTCAAAACCTGGCTTCGCCGGTTTAATACCAGCAACCGTCGTCAGGAAAAAATAATTGATATGAGAGCTCCATGCATGGCAATCGGAGCGGGATTCGACCCTGAATTCGGGAAATGTTGTCAGGCCATAGTCTGTCAATCGCTCCCACAGGTAAATGTTTTCGAGGAATTCATTCCCCAGTCCGGTTTTTTCCAGGGCCTGGAACACCCAGAACCTGAAAAAGAAATAAGACTGGATCAGTGATGTATCCGCTAATACCGACCGCATTACTTCCTGTTGATCTTTTTCAGGAATAGCGTCTGTTAAAATGCCCAATACATTTGCATGTTGTGTGAACACATCTTTTTCGGGTGTATCGCCCAGAAGGCTTTTATCATTATCCCAACATAACCTGTGTGTGGTAATTTTAAGTTCTTCTGAAAGTTGCTGGTATTTGTCCGATTGTTCTTCAAATCCGAAATAGTTAAACATCTCAGCAGCGTAATCCAGTGTCAATGCATAAAATAATGTCTGTTGTGCGGAATGGCCTCTTTCAGGATGAACAGGGGACCGCGACAAATTCTCGATATGCCTCAACCAGGGGATCACACCGAGCATTCCTGTTTCATCTATCTTCCTTTCGTGCCAGGCAAGTACAGCGCGAATTCCCTCAAAATAGTCTTTAACAAATCCAGTGTCCTCACCATACATGAAATAGTCGTAGATCATCTGGACCCAGCAAAGAGAATATTGTGGATTTATTTGAACAATGTGAGATGGATAACGGGCATAAGTTAATCCCTCAGGCATTCGTGAATTGTCAAACAGATCAATGACGTTCTTGCTCATCTGCTCATCGCCGCTCATGTAAAGTGAAACGATAGATTCTATCCTGGCATCGCCGCCATACATCAATTGTTCGTAGTAAGGCCCGTCTTCAAACACTTCGCCTGTGCCACTTCGCAATGTCTGCCAGCCCATTTCAAACAATTCTCTATGGATCGGGTCAGTTGTTTCAAAATTTGCTTTGAGCTCATAGGGATATCCTGTAAATAGGCTGTAAATGCTGTCTATGACAAGAGGTTGATCAAATGTTTCAATTTCTAATTCCACATACCTGAAAACCCTGTGCCAGAGAGGGCGGAAGCTCCTGTTCGGTTTGCCGTCCGCTATCAAAACATCATAATAACCTACCATATGTTTTCCATCTGTTATATCACGGTTTTCTTTTTTACCCAGACTGTCAAACAGGGCTTCCGCATAGATCATTTTGATAATGGAATTTTTACCTCCACTGAAATACAATTCAGGATATGCCCGTGTATGGGTCTCCTGATCTAATAATACTGAAACTTTTGTGTTGGCCGGGATTACCAGCTCTTGCTCACCTTCTATAAAACCATCTGGAACAGTAATGTTTTCCTGCCTTTCAATTTCTGCAAAAAATTGTTTTGTTTCTTCGAGAAAAGGTATGTTTCGTGGGACCAGCAACCAGGGGGACTGATCTCTGAAATAATGGCCACCATGACGTGGCGTCCCTTTATTACAAAAATTAATACATGCCGGTTTCAGCCAGTTATTTTTCCCGCCTGAATCTGATTGCCAGCCCCATGGATTTTGAGCTGCCCTGAAAGTATCACAAGGGGCTGCTGCATAATAAGCTGGAATGATCTGCCTGGTTATAATTACAGGACTATATGCATGATTTTGTAATATTTCCCAGGTATCAGGATGAGTATTGAGTACAGCTTCTCTCTCACTATCACCTTGTAACAGAAAGCCTGTTTTGTAAGTCATTTGTGACACGGGCCGTAAATATCCGAAATTTACTACCTGCGCTGCTATGATATTGTTGCCTTTTTTTAGCAAGGGAGCAATGTCTACGCTTTCAAACCGCCAGTGGTGCAAGTCGCCCCAGGCCGGACCCAATACGACAGGTGTGCCATTTACATATAGGCGATAGCGGTTATCGGCTGTAACATGTATAATAAATTTTTCAGGTTTCTCTGCAAGGTCAAATGTTTTCCTGAAATGAAATACGCCGTAATCGCTGAGTGATGCTGTGGGATGGGTTATCCATACAGCATTCCATGTTTTTGATACAATATCAGGATTTATTTCCCCGGCAGGAACCTGCATCTGGGTAAATCCTGTTGTCGTAATCAACAGTAACGTTCCGAGAATTGCCGTCAATTTCATCTCTATTATGCTGGTTTTAAATAATTACAGAAATACTTCCAGTACACGACCTATAATAGTACAGAATTAAGGGGTGCGATTTATCCTGTATTGTCCTGTTGTTAGATGGGATTAGCCGGGTAATCCCACTCAAAGGTTTATTGCTCAGTTTCTAAAGGATTCTTTGAATCCTGATAGAACTGTCTCTGCAATTCAATGGTTTTCTGGTCTGCTTTAACTGACCTGATCATCTCAACAAGTTGATCAACTTTGTTTTCCATAATCAGGTTTCCCATCTCTACAGTTCCATAGCTCCCGTCACCGGCGTAATGATTTGGAAATTGGGCGTACCACCAGATGGCAGTGTAAGCAAATGCTAATGAATTCAGCCGTTGCAGATCCTTTCCTGACTGGCTGTTTGCCCTTTCAAGATGAACAAGGTCAGGACGATGTGCCAGCATCGATGAAGTTTCAGTCTCTCCGGCATGTCCATCCCAATCCGTCTGTCTCATCTTGTTCAGCTTATCCTGGAATTCTTCAGAATCCTCAGGTCTGAAAAAATAAACGGCATAATTTTTCTGTTTTTCGAGCTGGAACTGACAGAAGTAAGGTAACAGTGAATTATTACCACCATGCCCGCTTACCAGTATAATCTTGTCAATTCCATTTCTGTGTATCTCATCGCAGGTTTCCTGCAGGACTGTAAGGACATTATGGGGACTGTATGCCACAGTACCAGGCTGTTGCTTCGCTTCATAGATCTGTCCGAAATAGAACTGTGGGAATATAATAGTGAACTCCTCTTCTGCTGCCCTTATAGCAATCTACCTGACATCGATCAGGTCGGTTCCCAATGGCATATGAGGTCCGTGTTTTTCCATGATCCCAAGTGGAATAACACATGTTCTGGCTGATTTTTCAACCGCGGTTATGAAGTCTGGAGAAGTAAGCTCTTCCCATTTAACAGGCAAATCTTGCTTTCCGGGTTCCAGCCCCTGTGCCATCAAAGCAAAAGGAATAATCAAAAGGATCTATAAAATTAGTTTTTTCATATCAATCAATATTTGGATGTTACTTTTATAAAAATACTCATAATAATAATCCAGTACCAGAGAAGCCTCAATAGCACGGGTTATCATTGCCGGCTGATTTCCCGGGAAATCTGACAGTTGATAATATATAGTACCAATTTGCGAACATGGACCGGTGTTACAGTTAGTAAATTCCACTATTTTTGTAATGAATGATTCTGCGGCCAGAGCATGTTCGAATGATGAGTGAAAACGGAAAATTTAAAAAGTACTTTAATAAAATCCGAATCCCTTTCCGGCTGGCATTTATCCTGATGGGATTGGCCTCCACCGCCTGGTTTTTAATCCGGGTAATTCCCAAACCCAGCCGGGCAGCTTACCCCTGTATGAAAGCTGCAGCGCCGTTCATGTCGGGTTTTGTGCTGTACCTTCTTGGGCTCTCTGCTTCCATCGTTTCCTTTAAATATGCAAGGGATAAATTCCGCCGTGCAAAATACCTGACGGCCGGGGTTCTTTTGGTCAGTGGAATCATGGCAGGTGCTCTGGTCCTTATCAAGCCTGATAAAACCGTATCCGCCGGTTCCCTCGCAGCTGATGTTATCCATCCTGGCAATGAACCGGCAGGGGAAGGGAAAGGAATTTTCCCCGGTAGGGTGGTATGGGCCTGGGATCCCTTTGCCACGAATGAGAATTGTACTGGGAACACCAATGGTGACGGTATATATGATGAGAATGATAATGCTTATTTCCTGCCGCAAAACAATGACCAGAACAGAATCGACAGGATGTTGTCCGATGCCCTGAAGCAATTATCCGGACAATCCACTGACAGCCTGGCCTGGGATGCGATCTTCAGGCATTTTAACAAGGTGGAAAAGAAAAAACCTGATCTGGGGTATGCCGGCGGGGAGATCATTCATATCAAGACCAATGCTACATCCACATGGGGCAGTCCCTCAGATGCCTCCAAAAACCAACTCTGGGGGATGTATTCATTTGACCTGGAAAAGATTGAAACGTCCTGGGCGGGCCGGCCGGACATTGCTGAAACCAATCCACATGTGGTGCTGGCTTTATTGCGACAATTGGTTAGTTTTTATGGTATACCAGAGGATAAGATCTATGTTGGTGACCCCATGAAAAATATTTACAAGCATTGTTATGATCTCTGGCATAATGAATTTCCAGGGATCAATTACCTGGGGAATAATCAGATATCAGATTATGCAGGCCTGGATCTGCAGACACTCGGAAGAACCCCTGTTGAGCTAAGCTCCGAAGATGTAATTTTTTACTCCGACAAAGGTGCGGTTATGACCGGGGCATTAAGGGACAAGGTGTACACGATCACTCAGGATACAGACTACTTGATCAACGTACCTGCTTTAAAGGCACATGCCCTGGCCGGGATAACACTGTCTGCCAAAAATCATTTCGGGACTCACACAAGAAAATCCGCCGAGCACCTTCACCCCGGACTGGCACCCGGTGACGGGGGGACGGGAGGCAGGAATGAATATGGTCATTACCGTGTTCAGGTTGATCTGATGGCCCATGAAATGATCGGTGGTAATACAATGCTCGTTCTGGTTGACGGCTTATACGCTGGCCCCGAGGCTACTAGTCCACCCGATAAATGGCAATCAGCTCCCTTTAATGGGGACTGGACTTCCTCTCTGTTCCTGTCACAGGACCAGGTTGCCCTGGAATCCGTCTGTTTTGATTTTCTCAGATCAGAATACGTAAACAAGGCCTGTTTCAATCTGAATGGTGAACTGGTAAATGTTAACTACCCGAATAAATCCCAGGCTGTGGATGATTACCTGCACCAGGCAGCCGATCCTGACAACTGGCCCGAAGATATCATTTATGATCCGGAAAATGACGGGATACCGGCCGTGGGACTCGGAGCACATGAACACTGGAATAACGCAGAGAGAAAACAGTATTCGAGGAACCTTGGCCAGGACTCCGGGATAGAACTGTATGCGCCCGGTCTGGTTAATAACCTGCCCGAATCCAATTCCCTGATTACCTGCACCCACTATCTTCACAAAAACAGCAATGCTACTTTATTTTCAAGAAAACTCGGTTCAATTTATCAGGATCCTGACGGGGATGAGCTTTCCTATGCTGTTGTTGCTTCAGATCCTGATCAGGTTGCAATCACTCTTCTTGGAGACAGCTCGGTTACCATTGAGTCGTTGAACGGATTTACAGGAAATTCGGAGGTTAGCATCCATATCTCTGACGGGATTGACACCCTGGTGGAATCGGCAAGTATATACGTTCGGGATGAATCACTCATGTCGGCGAAGCAAGGCTCGGATAGCATTGAATTCGATGGTTACGGGACGGATAAGATCTGGAAAAACTTAGACTGGTACTATATCGACCAGGTTTGGATCCCCTACCGAGCGGAACTGTCACCGAATGACTTCAGCGGCCGCTTTAAGGTAAGCTGGTCCGAGGAGGAGAACCTGATCTATTTCCTTGCCGAAACCCATGACGATGTATTCGTGGATGGTTATATCTATCATTCAGATCCATCCACAGGAGGAGGGTATCCCAACTACGATATTCTCGAGATTTTTATCGACGAAGACAAATCGGGAGGTGAGCATATTTTTGATGCGAGTAACTCTGATGGTGAAAATGCATTTTCCTATCATCTGGTCATTTATCAGCCGGAAGACGGGGGTACGGTGAATACCATGGTAGCATGCGATCTGGCTGGTACATCATGGAGCTCGTACAACATCCCGGATTACGCCAATCATTTCCAGGATTTTGTGGTTAGGAGGGACGGCAACCAGCTTACCTGGGAATTCAGCCTGAAAGTGCACGACGACAGTTACGAAGATTATGCACCTGAAGATTCCAGGGTTACTCTGGATCCAGGTAAAGCACTTGGACTCTCACTGGCCTATTGTGATAATGATGATGCTATGGAGTACCCAAAAACCAGGGATAATTTCATTGGTTCAGATATGGGACCGGACCAGGCCATCAGTGAATGGAACGAACATTGGAAAGATGCAGATGTTTATGGTACCCTCATACTGGAATATGTTGCATTTAACCGGGAACCGGAAATCATCTCAGACATACCGGATCTGAACATTGTTGAGTATAATGTTATTTATACCCTGGCAGAAAACCTGAAAAATGTATTTTCAGATCCGGACGGGGATACTCTTATTTTTACGGCCAGCACGGAAGATTCACATCTCCAGGTAGATATAATCGACGATATTACGCTTGTGGTTACCGCCGACGGACATTTTATAGGTGCGGCAACCGTAACCGTAAAGGCCTTCGATGGCCAGTATACGGTAAGTATTGATATTGCAGTTTCTTCCATTGTTGGAGAACAAAACATATCCCTGTTGGGAAACAGCATACTTTTATATCCCAATCCTGCACCTTCTCAACTCAGTCTATATCTTGACAATAATATCTTGGGAAAATTTGAGTTGGATATACTGGATATGAATGGAAGGATCATGAACAGGTATATCCTGTTCAAATCAGACCGGGTCCTGGAATACACCATCGATATCAGCGATTATGGTCCCGGGATATACCTGGTCAGGATTAAACATAAACAATCGGAGATCTATAGAAGAATTATACATTAGAAAAAACATATATCATGATGAACTATCCCAAAAAACTCCAGGGTATTTACCATTTCTTCAGAAGGAGAAGAATCCCATTCAAGATCCTGTTTTACTTCATGGGCATAGTCTCAACCATCTGGTTCCTTGTCAGGGTCATTCCCAAACCAAGCCGGGCGGCATACCCATGTATGAGAACTGCTGCACCTTTTATGTCAGGATTTGTAATGTACCTGGTCACCCTGTTCACTGCCAGTTTTGTAATCAGGCTGGCCGGAAGGAAATTTAAAAAATCCATGTATCTGGCAGGAAGTGCCCTGATTGTTGTAGCAGCACTCTCTTCCGTACTTTTCTTGGGAAGCAATCCTGTTAAGGTACGTGCCGATGCGGCCACCACCCTTGCAATTCATACTCCTAACGAAGCGATGGGCGAAGGAATCGGTATTTACCCGGGACGGGTGGTATGGGCATGGGATCCTGCATCAACTGATGAGAATTGTACCAACTCCGGGGATGATGCATATTTTTATCCCAAGAACAATGACCAGGAAGTTATTGACGGGATGGTATCTGATGTACTACAGAAACTGACAGGTACAGAAAATGATACGGCAGCCTGGTCGGCCATATTTAAGCATTTCAACGGCCTGAAATGGGATGAACCGGACTGGGAATATGTGATGTATGAGGATATTTTTATAAAAATAAATGCTACCAGTACCTGGGGATATCCGGGAGGCACCTATATACAGAGTGATTTTTCAGTTAGAGAAAGTAGTGGTTACATAGCGGAGACCAATCCCCATGTTGTTCTTGCCATGCTGAGACAACTGGTGAATGTTGTGGGGGCCCGTCAGGAGGATATCTGGGTTGGTGATCCCATGAAACATATTTACAAGCATGCCTATGAACTATGGCACAATGAATTCCCTGACGTTAATTACATTGGCAGCGCAGCTGGAGATGGTAGAATACAAGTAGTGGACGGGAGCGAGCCTGTCATTTTTTATTCAGATAAGGGTACGGTAATGACTGGCGCCGTGTCCGACAGATTATATACTGTCATGGAAGACGCAGACTACATGATTAACATTCCCACCCTGAAGGCCCATGCCAGAGCAGGAATTACATTGTCGGCAAAAAACCATTTCGGGTCACATACCCGTGAAAGTGCTGCACATCTGCATCCGGGATTGGTCGCTCCGAATGAAGGGCCTCCTACCCGGACCGAGTTGGGTCTGTACAGGGTACAGGTTGACTTGATGGGACATAAATTAATCGGCAGGAACACCATGCTCATCCTTGTGGATGGATTATATGCCGGTCCGGAGGCCACATGGCCCGCCGACAAATGGAATATGGAGCCGTTTAATGGGGACTGGACCTCATCCCTGTTTGCATCATTGGACCAGGTGGCCCTGGAATCGGTTTGCTACGATTTTTTGAGAACAGAATACAATAACAAAACAGTCAAGGATTCAAGGGGGAGAAACCAGATTGTTAATTTCCCCAATATGGCCCAGGGAGTGGATGACTACCTTGAACAGGCAGCCGATCCATCAAAATGGCCTGAGAATATCACCTATGATCCTGAAGATGACGGAGAACCTTTAACAAGTCTCGGAGCACATGAACACTGGAATGGTTCCGAAACCAAACAATACTCCAGAAACCTCGGACTGGATAAAGGAATCGAGTTGGTGGGCATTCCTGCGGACCTGGTTGCTTCACCGGTAAATGTTGGGGAGAAACAAGCTGTCAGGGATGAAATCATTAATGCTTATCCGAATCCCTTCACAGAACAGGTAAATCTGAGATTCATTATTACTGAACCAGCAACAGTAAAGCTGGAGATTTACGATATGCGCGGACAGCTGGTCAGTACCTTGGCGGAAAGGACTTACACGCCAGGAGAACATATTGTGAATTGGGATGGTACGGGTGGCAACGGTTCCCAACTGCCAGGAGGGATTTATGTTGCTTCAATCAAGATTGATTCGCCTGCAGGCATTAAGCTCGATTCAAGGCGGGTACAGATATTGCGATGAAATACCATATGACCAGAAAATATTTCTTTATACTCATATCACTTTTAATACTCACCTGGAGTTGTGATAAAGATGAGCCTGAAGTCCAGCAGAACATCGCAGGCAACCGGGTTACCTCGATATATATTGATGAGGATGGTATCAAATGGTTTGGAACAGAAAACGGACTGTCGGCTTATGATGGCTCAACCTTTAAGAACTTTGCCGTTGAAGACGGACTACCTGAAAATCATATCAATGATATTTATGGGAGAAAGGACGGTACCGGTTCCCAACTGTTAATTGCCACAAGAAAAGGTGCTGGTATACTTGACAAAGTCAGCAATCTGATTCAATCCATTCAGATTTTACTATCATCAAATTCAGGCCTGGCCGGTGACATTGTCACATCACTCACGCATGACAATAAAAATGTTACATGGTTTGGTACAGATGGCGGCATATCCATCCAGTATGAAGGCAATTGGATGGACAGTGATGAAAATGATTTAATCAAGGAATATCCTATAACAGACATTGCTCCGGGTCCCGACAGCATTGCATTTATTTGCCTGTCAGGCAGGGGAATAGCACTCATGAATCCCGGTGTGGATGCCGTCACCACCGTAACTTATTACGAATGGCCATTCAGTCCCCTGCCCTCCGACAATGTCCAGGCAATTTATATTGAGAATTACCATCACCAATGGATAGGAACTGATAAAGGGCTTGCTTTCCACGGAAATTTTGATCCTAAACAACAATGGGAACTGTTTTATGAGCAGGATGGACTCATAAATAATAATGTCCTCTCGGTCCGGGGAGATGGCACAGGGGTAACCTGGATAGGAACAGCAGCGGGTGTATCCAGGTATGATGGTCAGGATTGGACCAACTATACGGTTGAACAAGGACTGGCAGGAGATTCTGTTTATTGTATTGCAATTGATCCGAACGGATCCGTCTGGTTCGGCACCAATTTTGGTGCATCAAATTTTAACGGTACTACCTGGACAAACTTTAGAGAGGAATAGTCAATCGAAACGAAGGCAGCATGGCCTATCCTGATCTCATTCAGGAATTTGAGGTTAAATTAGAATTCTATATGAAGAATCAAATTATTTATATTTGTATCAAATATCCCTGATTCTCTTTATTCTGGCAGGTTATGAGAGTTGTTAGTCTGCAGAAAAAAAATCAATGATATGCACCGAGTTTTTACTACACTCAGCTTAATATGCTGTATTTGTTTGATCTCTCCAACTGATCTGCACGCACAAGCATCAACAAGTTTTGAAACCGACTTTTCCAATCCAAATGATTACGGAAACTGGGTATCACTCGATGAGGGAGCAGATCCTAAAGAATTCATTTTTGATGTCAGCAACCAGGAGTTGCATATGACCATAGATAAAACCTCCTGGCATTTTGTACAGCTCTGGATAAAACCGTTTAATTTCCAGAAAAGTCCATATATCAGTTTTGACATCAAAACCAATGAAACCATTGAAATTACTATCGGAGTAAAAGGCGGGGATGTATGGGCACTGGAACAAACATTTACCACCAGCGGAACTGGTGACTACGAACACGTATTCATAGATTTTTCCTCCCAGGCTTCTGTCATGACCGCAGATATGGAAGAAATGCAGTTTATGCTTCCCTTCGGAAATTTTACAGGGGAACTCTGGCTGGATAATTTTAAAATGGGTGATGCTGCCATCCCTCCACTGGTCCCGGAAGGCACCGGATTCACTGTAGATTTTGAAGGTGCCTGGCCGGATACAAGCTGGAAATCTGACCAGCAATACACATTGAACCAGACAGGGGGAAACCTGGAGGTTAATGTGAATAAATTTGAGCCTGGTATCACATTTCAATATGATTATAAAGGTGTTTATGCCATTTCAGGCAGCCCTTATGTAAATATTAAGGTAAAAGCTGACAGGCCACTCGTTTTATGGATCAGGATATGGGAAGGGACAAGGAGTGCTGAAAGAAAAGTAAGAGTTTACGAAACCACCGGATTCACAGATTATTGCATAGATTTCTCCGATTCGGGCAATGTCTTTCTCGGTGAAGTGCGAATGAT
>DAOWJB010000120.1 GCA_030640625.1 Bacteroides sp. | reverse complement strand
CAAAAATAAGACTCTTATATTATATTTTATCCAGCTTGTCATTATGATTTTGGTTTGAATTCGAGTATTACTGACCCTCCGGCTTCCAGGGTCCATTGTCCATCGAGTTCCTGGGCATTCCCGGGTATTGCATCAATGGAGGTAACCAGCTTGACAACCTGCCAGTCCGGCGATATGTCAAGTGAAAGTCTTGCAGTAGTCTCACACCTGCTGTTTGAGATCACCACCCGGCGTTTGTCATCCTGGGTGAATGTACCAACTACTAAATGGGCCTGGTCACCTACTGGTGTAACAATGAGAGAGGAGCCTCCTTCAAGCAGTTTGCCGTCCTCATAGCGTGCAACAAAAGCATTATCCCAGCCTATTAATCCCCTGCCGGCTTTGCCTGTATAGAGATTGGCTTCACGAACATGATCATAAAGCGGGGTACGATTTCCATCAACATCAAGCATGCCACCGTAATGCTGCTCAATCAATGGCGGGGGAGCACCTTCAACCTGTTGGATACCCTGGTCAACCTCCGGAGTCCAGTAAGTAAACCAGCCAAGTCCACGAGCTCCATAGGCCAGACAAGTATTAACCTGCCAGAGAATCTCTGCCCGGGTCGGCACCCGCATATGTTCCCTGATACCTTCACTCTGGATAAAAACCCAGAAAGGGATGTTCGCCTTCCTGGTTTCATCACGGACCACATCCAGGTCGCTGAACCAATAGTCATACCAGGTATCAGGTTCACGTAATGCATAATTATCATAGGAGAGCAGATCAGGATTTACCGTTTCGATGAATTCACGGATATGACTTCTAAAGTCAACAGAACCAAGCTGGGTCGGATTAGCATAGGAAGGGAAGAGGTTGATAAATGGTTCATGGCCCGGATCTGCCTCCCGAAAAAGGTTATAAAGATCCCTGAGCGCCGGGAAAAGACTGGCATCAGGTTCATCGCGAATTACATATCCGGCAAAGGCAGGATGATCTTTGTAGTCATTGACCATTTCTTCGATCAGTGCCGTGTCTAAGGAGATACCAGCCGTCTGCGCAAATGGCATTACACGGGTATCAATAGGTAGCACCCTAATTCCGGCCTGCTGAGCCAATTCCAATGCTTTCAGATTTTGCCCACCATCAAAGGTCCCATTGCCCGGCACAATTACATCAATCCCTGCATAGGCTATTTCGCGGTAGCGTTCGATGTTAACCTCCTCAAGTGGAGGGCCCGAATATGCGGTAATGACAAACTCATCCAGCATCTCGACCTGATGCTGCCCCGACTGTTTAGTGCTCTCATCATTCCCGGATGGACAAGCTGTACACAGTATGATCAGCATTCCCGGTATTAAGGTGCTTAGTGAAGTTTTCATGGCATATAATTTTATGGTATATAGTTTTCAGGATCAATGGACTCAAATTCCTTTACCATTCGCTCGTACCAATCTTCCAGTGTTGCTTCTACAAAGTAAACACGTGTGAGTCCTGCTCCGCTTTCTCCCTGCTTGAGTGCCCCGAAAGCAGGTGCACTGTGAATGCAGGAATATTCCCGGTTCTGAAATGTGAACAAGGCAGGTTTAGATACTACTGCAACCATGTGTTTGCCATCCCTGGCACGAATGGCCATCCATCCTTCAATGGCCACATCTTCAGGAGTGGAACGGAAGGCATTAACGAAGGGAATGTCTTTTCCCGCTGGGGCTCCTTCAACGCTGTACAATTGAAGGGCTGGCCGGGGACCGAATTTGCGGGGGATTTCGATCAGGCGTTTAAACTCTCCCTCTGAACGCACCCAGTGTCGCTTACATTCATGGTCCCTCACCGTTAATGCATCCCCGTTGTTGAAGCAGTTAAAAGCCATGGTTTCCTTCCAGTCCTTATTACTGTCGTTCGTGAGCCGGATCAGAAAATCGACATAGTCTTCATGGATGCTTACATCAATTGTATAACTGAGCTCTCCATCAACCCATCCGCGTCCTTCCCAGCTGTCATCATTAATTTCCTTCCAGGAACATTTGATGGTATCAAACCAGCGGGCGGTTTCACTCGAACCAATGCTTTCCGGAAAGTTCAATCCAAAGACATCACCCTCAAAGCCCGGAACATTTGATATCTGGGCAGACATTTTATCTTTTTCAGCGTAAAATTTGATTTTATCCATAATCATTTAATCTCCTTTACACATCTAAAGCCATAAAAAGAACTTGTATTATTAATATGCCCGCTGTTCCCGCGGGCCGCAGGCCTGAGGTCGAGGATCTCTGTTGTTATCCAGGCGCCTCCTTTCAGGTAAGCAGTATATGCTACCGCTCTGTCGTCATTCGCCATGATTTCCGGTCCATCGCTGCACCATTCAAATAAATTTCCTGCCATATCCATCACTCCAAAGGGACTTGCCCCTTCCGGGTGTGCATCAACTGGATCTGTTGTTGGTCCGTTTATGCCGGAGCGGTTCCAGCAACAAGCTTTGGGATTGAACTCATTACCCCATGGAAATAGTCTTCCATCCGTTCCACGAGCTGCTTTTTCCCACTCTGCTTCGGTTGGCAGGCGTTTCCCTGCCCATTTGGCATATGCCCTGGCATCATCCAGATTTACATTACAAACCGGGTGGTTCAGTAATTGTGCCGGGGGCTTTGTTGATTCCCAATGGATGGGTTTATGGTAGCCTGTTTCCATGGTAAATTTGAAATACTGCTCGTTCGTTACCGGATACTTGTCCACCCAATAACCGGGTAGATTAACCACCCGCTGTGGAGCCTCGGAACCTATCCAGCTAAAATGGTATCCATATTCCATGGCAAGCTTCTTTACCTGCTCATCTGTAGTTCCCATTAAAAAATCTCCTGCTGGGATCAGCACCATTTCATCAGGATTATGCCGTGCTTTCGCGAATGAAATTCCTGGTAATCCGAATATAAGTCCACCGGCAACACCAGCCAGTGTCTTTGCTATAAATGTTCTTCGTTTTAATTCATCAGCCATAATTTTCTTCCGTATTAATTTGGATCAAAGTTTAAACAATACACCCTGGCCAGCTACAAGCCAGTAGCCTTCTTCAAAATCAAATTCGGTTGGTTCGCCATCAATGGAACTGATGACCTTGATCCTGCTGTTTTCATCCTGAAGCGTGATCTTGAACAGCGCAGATTTTTCAAGGCTGAGATTGACGACCATCACATAATCCTCGCCATCCTTGCCCTTGAATTCTCCCACCATCATCGGGGATTCGGCTTCAATCTCTTTTACAAGCATTCCAGGTAGTCCCGGTAAATCATTGACAGGGGGAGGTGAGGTAAAGTAGACGCCGGTGGTTGTTATCTGGTTCATTATCGGTCCGAGTACACCCAATTGCCGGTTTACTTCCTTCAGGTAATACCAGGTCTGGGTTTTTTTCCCTTCCATATTTATGGGGGCATATCCGTACCCGCGTGAGTAATATGTATACCATGTTACCCCCCGGCCACCGGCTGCCAGGGTTGTGTACGCCTGGAAAAGAAGATTCGCGGGTGAGGGGATGGTGGTGAATGGCCGGATCTGGTTCGAAGATACGATGTTCCAGAATGGCAGGCCGTATTTGAGAGCTGTCTGCCGTATCGCAATCAAATTCTTGTAATACGAGCTTGCATGTGATTCATCTTCCAGGTCCATTGAATATTGGACCTTGTAATTATCGTAGCTGAGAATCTCAGGTTTGACCACAGTTACGTAACGGTCGAGATGTTCTTGATAGGTCTTTGTCTCAAGCTGCGATTTGTCCGGGGCCCCGAGCGTTGCATAATCGGGAAACAGATTGATATAGGCCAGTTTCCCAGGTGCATACTTGCGCACGGATTCAACTGCTTTAGCAAGCCGCGGAAACATAGAAGCCCCCGGCTCGTCACAGATGAAGTAACCAATGATGGCTTCACTGTCCCCCGTTCGCTCCACCATCTTTCGAATTTTCTCCTCAATTACTTCATCGGTGAGTGTGGTGTCATCCCATAAGTTGTTCCACTGACGCATGGTCACCGTATCTGTATCACCGAAAGCAAAAGCTTTGAGTCCCAATTCCTCACAAACCTCAATATCCCTGGTTTGGACAATCCCGGCAAGGGTAAAATGACAGTCCTTGATACTTTCCAGTCCATTAAGGCGTTCAGCATACTGGTTGTTCCAGCCGTGCTGCGGGTCCCAGCAGAGAACCGGAAAAAAAGAGGAAGGGAGATCCAGTCCGGATACATTTGTCTGTCCAACAGCAGGAACTGTGACGTGTAGGGTAAAAATTAAGATCGCAATTAGATGGAGGTGTTTCATTTTTCTTTGAGTATTTTTTCAGCTTTTTTCAGGTACTTCATCGCTGCCTCTTTTTCAGCCTTATCTTTAAAAGAGGAGTAATTCTCGATCCAGTTTCTTCCGGATTTCAGATAGTCCAGGAGATATTCCACCGAGGCTGATACGTGGACAGGTTGCTGGTCCTTCAACATATATACGGGATTGGAGTGTGCAAAAACCGTAAGGTTTCTAGGCAGCATTTGAGGTGTGTCCAGGGAAGTCACCCTGCCAGCGATCCAGGTGCTCTCATTAAGGGTAGATACCATAAAGCATCCCCAAACTATACATATTAAATTTTTCATAAGCTTCATCATGAATGATGTTTAATTGACCGGTCAATTTAAATTCCATGTTCTTACTTCAGGGGATTGCATCTCCGGCAGTTCATTGACTGGTTTGTCAAGATAGAAGTAGCAGGCTGCCGCAACATCGTCTGAACGATAATAGTTGGTCCAAGTGTTCGGCAGGTCAGGATCTTCAAGATCTGTATTGCCATCTTTTCTGTATATATGGCGTAAGAATGGATAATCGTTTACCGTAACTGGGATCAGATCAACACCCTCTTTCAGGAACGCGATAACCTTTTCTTTTTTTTTGCCTCCCATTTGCTGAATAGTCACACGGCAGTCTGTTTTAAAATATACCGGGTCGGGGATATGATACCTGTAGAATGCCCATTGCAGGTTGTCATTATCAGCAATTAAGCAGCCGGTATATTTATTGCAAAATTTCCCCTGTCCCCATGCAGTGCCTATATAGTCTTCTGTTCCTGTTCCAACCAGGGTGGGAAATTCATCATCACCGTTGAGATATATTTTTACTTCCCCTTCACCCCACCAGGATTCAACATAATCAGGATTTGCAACGACAGAAATATTCGTACCTAAAAACCTTCCTTTGCCATTTATTTCAGGCAAAATCTCAAAGTCCTCTGCCAGGGTGGTTGCTGTGTCTCTATGCCAAAAGCAGTGGAAATAGAGATACTGATCGTCCCAGTTTTTCATTAACTGCAGGTCTATGTCATAAAAAATATGGGTCAGATCAATATCTGATTCATTCGTAATTTCAACCCTGGCCCCGGTCTTGAAGGGCATGGGAATATAACAATTAAAGGATCTGCCTTCCGGATTTGCAAAGAGGGCATTTTCAAAAACGGCCGTTTTTCCCAGTCCAACTCCGAAAAAATCACCAAATGGAACAGATACGGCAGGATTTTCTTCATTGTCCCAATACATCTTTACGACCAGGCTCCGGAGCATTTGGGGAGAGCGATCACGGATGGTGATCCAGATCCTGTTTATTATTCCTGGACCTTCAATGTCAAGCAGGGTTTTGGTCTCGCCCGCGATAATATGATCACTGGGGTGGCCCTTGGCTCCATTATTTTCCAGGCCTCCTTTGCCTTTTTCCCCAGTCGGATTCTCAAAACTCACCCAGCGTGGATCAAGGTTGTCGCTGTATTCAAACAGATTTGCAGGGAGTATGTCGTCATGCTTTCCAGTCCGGTTACCACTGTTATTACAAGCCGAGAATGCAATCAGAAATACGAGAAGAATTGGTTTTAATGGTTTCATTTTATTAGTGTTTACAGAATTTCTGATTGTGCGAAAAAAACTTTAATGTTCCGGGATCAGGATGATTTGGGATATGGTAACATTCGGACCTTCCGTTGCGCGGGCATCAAATACAAGCTTACCACTGCTGGCCATCTCAGGGCTTACCGGAAATTTAAGCCATACACCCTTTCCATTATAGCGGGGCAGGGGACCATGGTCCTTACCGCAGAAAAACAATGCCGCAGCACGTCCGATATCATCACTGTCATGTAAATGCACATAGAAGGAACCAGTAAAGTCGGATGGACAGGATACACTGACTACAAGGTGCTGCTCGAACCATGCAGAATATTTTGCATCGCGCCAGTATCTTCCCTCAACAGTATATTCAAAACCATTCTGCCGTTTAATGACTTCATCCATATGCTTATCCTTGTCCCATAGTTCAGGTACTCCTACCGCGGAGGTGACAGCTGCCCTGATATTCAGCACAGCATGCCTTGAATCAGGCTCATCGCTCTGGTTTTCAATCGGTTCAATAACTTTCAGCATCTCGTTAACTGTGGCCATTTCAAGTGTTTGAATTGGTTGAAAATAGATTGATTGCATATAGCTTAATATACTGTGTAGAAGCTGATCGGCCGTATGTTTATTAGCGGTATTGTCCAATAGATCAATGTTGCAAACCATTAATCTGCCATTGCCAACACTGGCTTCCAGCAGGGCTGATAGTTTGTGGTTGCTGTTAAAATCAGGTACAAATTGAATGATTGGCCTGAAGCCAGCAGGCGTGTTATCTATCACCAGCGCTTCGGATTGATCCAGCAGATCACGCCACTGCCAGTCAGAATGGAAATCTGTAGGAAATTTTTCCAGGGCTGGATGTTCGGGATCACAAAGCATCCCCATCATTTTAGGTTGTTTGAACAACTGGTAACTCCAGAAAACCGGATCCCAATGCGATCTTTCAATGTTTTCCAGTGTTTCCGGTTCAGGGATGATAAGGACTTTTCCCCCGTCTGAAAGGATCTCCCTTGTTTCATCATTCCATGTATTGGAGACCATGATACTAACAGGTATCTCCGCATCCATGGAGGCCGGGTATACCCAGCATTTCCAGGAATTTCTTATGGCTGTTCCGGACAATGATAACTCAATGGTCAGTTGTTCCGGATCCTCAAACCCTGAAAGACTCATTTCAAAATTGCCAAGCACTGTTGAGCTCCCGGTTGGAATATCCACCGGTCCAAAAGATCCGGATTTCAAGGCTCCTCCAGTCTTGTTTTTTATGGTCCACATGGCTTCCTGAGCCTGTAGGTCCCTGCTTCCATAATGAGCGATTTCAGCGCTAACCTTGAGTGTGTCATCGCTGGTGTAGGTAAATCCGGGCATGCGGATCAATGGTACAGTGGGACTGCAGAACCTGCGATACTGTTCGGGTGTGATCAGTCCCTTTGAATCAAGAAAAACATCCAGGATGCCTATTGTGGCCATTCCGTGTCCCGGATAATCCTGTATATCAAGCACTTGAAAACCTGCAGTGTTTAGGGTTCTTAATTGTGCCTCGATATTCTCCTTGTATATCTCGACCAGGAAAGCCCCGGATGCCCTCCTGAAATCCTCGGCCATGTCAAGCATGTGATGGTGCTGGAGAGACTCTTTGAAAACATCCAGGTACATTGGTTTCAGATGCCCTTTGTACTTTGGAATTTCATTGTAATTGGGGTACATGGCCGGTTGTCCCAATTCATGTGTGATCAGTGGACGCTCCAGGTCTTTTAAGGCATCATGAAAATCCCCAAAGGGTGTCATTCCCCGGCATATGCCTGCTTCTGTTCCAGCTGCCGCAAAATAATCGTCTTTGCGTTCTCTTCCTGGGGGATGAGTAGTGGAAGTATACAAATGCCTGGGATCTTTTTTCTGCAGGTAATCCACAAGGTAGGCAAGATATGGATCTTTTCCGTCTCCCAGTTCATTGCCCATGGACATCAGGCAAAACGAAGGATGATTTCCATAGGTGTCAACGATGCGGTCCACTTCTGCAAGAATGAAAGCTGCCCGTTCTGGTATACTGCCAACCAGACCGTAGCCGTCCCAGAGTGGAGGCTCTACCTGCAGCATCATACCCAGCATGTCTGCTGCTTCGAAGGCTGCCTCCGGGGGGCACCATGAATGAAACCGGACATGGTTCAGCCCATAATCCTTGTAGATACTGAATAATCTCTCCCATTCCTCGATTTTCATCGGTGGATAGCCAGTCAATGGAAAAACGGCAGAGCAGGCTTTCCCACGAAGAAATATCCTCCGGCCATTCAACTCAAAATGCTGTCCGGAAGCATGAAAATCCCGCAGTCCGAATTTCACAGTTCTGGTATCAGATTCCTCTCCCGCAATAAGGCTTACTTTCAAATCATACAATTCGGGCGAAAACTCATCCCAATACCGCGGTGATTCTCCAAATGGGACTTTTACTTCCAGTATGGTATCAGTCCCATGAAAGGAGAATTCATATTGCCTGACCGAACCTCCATCTGGCGTACTGGATAGATCGAGATGGCCATTGATTCGATTTCCAGATTCATTCAGGAGAGAGACCTTTACCTTTGTGGTCTTGCTGCTGTAGTCAGGATATATCCGGACATCCCCGATACGGATCCGTGGCTCCACAGCCAGTTTGATATCGCCGATGATCCCATTCCAGTTGGTCTGCGTTTCCTCACTCAGGGCATGAGGCCAGAGCATATTGCCAAATGTATGACCGATGTTGATCTTAACCCTGTTATCCACACATATGGTCAGCTTGTGGTTTCCAGGGGGCAACATGTCACTCAGATCATATACATGAGGGACAGACAGTGAATTCTGGGTGCCGGCTGGCACACCATCTACATAAACAGTCGTTTCCCAGCAGGCCCGCTCCAGGAATAACGAAATGCTTTTACCCTTCCAGTTGTTAGGGATAAGCACTTCTTTCTGGTACCAGGCCATACCTACATACCTGGTTTCTGCGGTCAAACGGCCCATGTTGATCTCCGCATAGGGAAATCCAATGCCCTGCTCATCCAGGGAACCAGGCAGTTGCACAAGATCCGGGAGATCCTGTGCATACCATTGTTCCCTTGATCCCCTGTTTTCCGGGTCGAGTCTGAATGCCCACTCACCTTCCAGGGAAATATGCTCTTGCCCGGCAGTTGGAATGAAATGACTGAGAAGCAGGACACCAACAATAATCAGCAGCTTGATTTCTCTCATGTTTCCGTGTATTAAATATAAAACCAGGCCAAGGCTGGCGACTTGATCAGCATACTACTGGTCAGCATCAACCAGACCGTCATAGACCTTCCAGATATCATGGCTCTGGGTGATGGATCCATACAGTTCAGGCTTTCGTTGGTGATGGACCCTGCTGTTCGCACGTCTGATCCGCAGGTCCTTAAGATCAATCTCCCCTGAGATATAGTGATTGCCTGTCGAATCAACATATGCCTGTATTTGGTGACTGCTTGAGGCGATCATGGTGCCGGCACCCTGACCAAGGTTTGTGCAAACCATTGCAATATAATTACGCTGTATATCGCTCTGTACCAGGTGTTTTTCGACAGATCCCTGACGGGCGTTTATCCATGCAACAATCTCAGCCCCATGCAATGAAAGGATATGAGCTGGTTCCGGGAAATATCCATCGTAGCAGATCATGATCCCTATCCGTCCAAAGTCGAGTTCGAATACCGGAAAGGCATCACCGGATTTCATGATCCACTCCGATTGATCCTCAATCGGAGGCCACCAATGCGGTGCCTGGCCGACGGCCTCATGCATTTTGCTGTATTTTCCCACGACCTTTCCTTCACGGTCAATGAGCAAGGCTGTATTGGCAAATGCCCCTTCCTTTTTGGCTTCCATTGCTCCGGGTTCAAACTCTTCCCAACCTCCAACGATCACATAAATGTTGTTTTTGCGTGCTGCTTCTACAATCTGGTATACCGGGTCTGTTTCCTTGACAGGTGAGGAGAAAGTGCCGGCAATATATTCAGGGAGGACAATCATGTCACATCCTTCTGCTCCGGCCCTGTCAATGTATTCAAGCATGACCGGGTAAGCATTTTCACCCCGGTTGACCTGCCCGGCAGCAATCTTAACCTTGTCTTTCTTCAGCCATTGCTGGTCCTGTGACGTGCTAACAATAAATTTACCAGGTTCAACAGATCCCTTGTCTTGCAGGTTGTCAGCGGTTTGAGAGCATCCCGGACCTAAAGCACAGACAATGAGAAAAGCCAATCCGGATATAAGTCCTGAACCAGAGAGTTTTTGATTAAAAAACTTTTGCAATGCAGGGGAAATTGATTTTTTCATCTTATTTTTTTCATTTTTTCCCTGTCAAAGATGGAATAAATATTATTGGCGATCGGTTCGGGTGAAATGAACATCCCACCGTATTTGCCTGTTATGCTGTTATGTGTATCCGGGTAAGTGTAATCGTAGTCCCCGTTCAAGTATCCCTCCCAGGTGGCAGGTATGTTATGCGGTCGCCAGGTATCCTCGGTATGGATTATCATCCAGCGGATCACCGCGGTGGTTATGCCTTCATGGAACCTGTCCCAGTCAACCTCAGTATCGATATCATCCCAGTAAATCTCCCTTTCAGTGGACTCAATAAATACACTGAGGACTTCCCATTGTACATGGTCACGCACCCAGTTGGCGAAATACCAGTCACTTGAGCTGAAAACAGGCTTGGTGTTGTACATCATTTTTACCTGGTCTGTTTCCCACAGATGCGTGAATGGGAGAATGGTGCGGATCCAGTAAATGGCCTTTTCCTTGTATTTTTCATCTCCCCATTTCCGGTATGCCTCATAATATCCGATAGCGGCATGTCCGGCTGCGAAGAGATTGGCAGCATGAAGTGGGCATTCCCAGTTATCACCGGCTTCGGGCCGGGTCATGTGCATGCAAAATTCGAACGCCTTGCGTGCGGCATCAGCATATTTTTCCTCACCCGTTTTGTTGGCAATATCAAGCAGTGCAATGGCTGGCAGAATCTCAATCTCAAGGGCCGAATCACCTTGCAGTCCCATAGGTTCGATGAAAGAGGTGGCGACCATAAAATCATCCTTCCTCCAGTGCCTTCCGGCCGGATCGAACCTGAAGGTACCGTCTTCCTTCTGTATCTTCAGTATTTCATCTCCCTGTTTTTTAAGACCGTCCACGTCGGGGGTTCCGGGGGATCTCCTGGGACTATCGCCCATTTGTTCTTTGGACCAGTCTATTTTGGCTTTGAGCTCTTTTGCCAACGTTGTATTCTTGTTCTCCTTAACGTAACGTTCCAGGAATCCGGGGACATTCGGACGGATCTTGTCATTGCGCTGATAGTAGCCAAAACCTTCTCCCTCATGCCAGAGATTGGTATTATAGGCATTGGCAATCTTGTCCAGGGTTTCTTCGTATGACCATCTGGGTGGACCCGGATCCGGTAGTCCATTGCGGCCAACCCAATCCATCAAAACATCCATGGAGCTTCCCTCGCTGATCCAGATCTTGGCATCAAAATTGATTACCTGGTCGATCTTTAATTCCAGGGGGATCTCTGCATAAACTTCATTCTGGTGTCCTTCGATGCTGGCATCAGGCACCATCAATCCCATCAGTTGGTTGTTCGTGCGATCGATGAAATTGGGCGTGGCAAAAACCGGTTGTGGAACATGCGGACGGTAGTTGAACCAGCGGGTGGCAACCTGGTGCGGGTCCCATGACATGCCAATCCCGGTACCTTCATGGCTGATGGCCATCAGCGGCATGGTCACCATATTGGGATGGGGTACATATTGCTGTGCCCAGGGATCTTTGAACCAGTCTGTACCGCTTGACCATTCATCATTGATTGACCAGTCAACCCCGGGCAGTATGGCATCCTCCTTGTCAATCCCGAAGGATCCTTCGCCGACCTTAAGCCAGGGGCCCCTTATGTATCTTGCATAATAATTCCCGGTTGCCTTCAATCGATATGCAAGGTAAATGATGGGTTTGTCAGGGGCTACTGTAATGGTCACCTCGCCAACAAGTGCAGGTTCCAGGAAGGTATACACCATCCAGTTGTCAAATGAAGTGCCATCGAGGATATCCCTGGCAACCACGGATTTAACCTGGAAGACCAGGCTTACCCCCTTATCTGTTGTCTTTCTCTCATAACTCTCGGCTACACAGCGGACCGGTATATCCTGGTCCCGCAACATGATCTCACCAAGGTGCTCCAGAACGCCCATCATTTTTCCAGAGGATGTATGGATCTCTCCCCATCCCCATCCACCAACACGCTTAAACATGTTGATCTGGATGTGATCATTTTTAAGGCTAACAGTTTCCTTGGCATAGGCTGCTTTTTTGTAAACCGGTGCAGCCCCATCGGATTGGGTTAACGCAGGCATGGACGGGATGAGCATAAGCATCATCATGCAAAAAGCTGCCATTAAATAATTTTCAAGTTTTTTCATAAGTATAGATTTTGGTAATTGTTAATTTCATCATTCGGTTCAGTTATATTTGGATTCAGATCGATCCCAGGGATTCTCACGGGACGATTCTTTTCTTGTGTCCGGGAACTCCGGTCTTTGCTCACCCCGATAAAGTATTTTCCAGGTGTTTTCAGGAAATATATCATTCATATACAGGGGTTGCGGGATCCAAACCCTGAAAAGGTTTTCCGTACTGTAATCATTTCCAGCGGATGCATAATCGCACATCAGCAATGATTTACGGGTATGTTCGAAAAAATGTGTATGCCTGTAGAGAAAGGGTACTTCATAAGCCATCCACACATCATCCGGCTTGGATGCGGCAGGTTTTAACTCAATATAAACTTCCTCCTCTCCGGTGGAGATCGGTTCATGGAGCACATAATCCAATCCACCAAAATCATCCGCATGTGTCCACACAATATGCTCGGGAAGGAGCCAGAGGTTATAATCTGCATTTTCAACCAGCCTGCTATCGAGGGCCAGGACAATGGGTCCGCGCATGACTGCCAGGTTATTTACGTTGCCGGGGGACTGAACCACACGGCCGCGGAGGTCCAGTTTCAGGCTGATCCTGTCACCCTCTTTCCAGTCCCGCGTAATCCTTACATATTCTCCGGGGGATGAACTGACAGATTCCCCGTTGATATGGATCTCATGCTGTTTACTCCAGGAAGGGATGCGCAGACTGATGGTATACCGGGCTGGTTTTTTCTGATGCACGGATATCTCAATATGATCATCAACTGGGTAGGTAGTATGCTGTACCAGTTGAACTGCCTTGCCCTGCGGTGTTATCAGATCCCATGTGCCTGGGGCATAAAGATTTATAACCGGACCGTCATTGCCGGTCATTACGGACCAGCCAGGCGTGGTGAGGAGTCCCCTGGGACCATTAGCCACGCAACAACTTGATTGGCATTGTGGGACTTGCATGGGACTGGGCATTCTTTCCCCGGCAAGGGGTGAAAAATATGCCCACCAGTCCCCAGTGTTGTTCATGGATCCTGCCAGGGCGTTGTACAGGGTTGTTTCCAGCTGGTCTGCCCATTTTGGGTCCCCGGTCAATCTCAACAACTGGTAGCAGAACTTCATCCAGGTAGTTGTAACGCATGTTTCCATGGGTTGCTCAAGTAACTCTGTCTGCCTGAATGCACCATCGCACCAAAGTTCAGAGCTGGATCCTGAACCCACGATCATGATCTCCCGTGCGATGAGGCTTTCCGCAAAACTGACAACTGCATCAAGGTACCTGGCATCACCGGTTGCCCGGTACAATTCACATAATCCTTCGTAGCAGGACATGATCTCATAGGCTTTTGGAGAGGAGATTTTTATCGGAGGGACACCTGCCAGGGCATCCTCAATGAGACGCATGCCTTTATCCGTGTAAGCATTTGGCTCACTCCACAGGGAGACCATATACTTTGCAAAATCAAGATATTTTTTATCACCGGTACGAAGATAGACCAATACAACGGGTTCCAGCACAGATGTTGATGACATGGAGCCCAGTACCTGGAGTCCCGTTTCAGTTAGTTTTTGCTTGCCCGGACCGGCAATGTCAATCAATGCATCTGTTGCACGGCGGGCAGCCTTCAGGGCATTTTTATCTCCTGTCAGGTCATAGTAGGCCACCAGTCCCAATAAGGCATATTTCCTTCCCCATATATCCCAATTCACAAAATCCTCATCACGCGGGTAACTGCTGATCCTCCCGTCAGTTTCCTGGGTAGCCATCAGTTCTGTAATGGATTTTTTCAGTATTTCATGGTGTTTCGGGACTGGTTGATAGGCGGTGGCCAGGACAGCGGAAGTGAACCATTTTCCCCAGAATTCTCCCCTGAACATTCCCCCCTTATCTGTTTTGTCCCTGAAAGGAAGGGAGTAGAGTCCATAATCAACTGCCATTACCCCATTCTGTATGCAGGAATCAATGATTTGTCCGACCCTTCCCTCCATCCTCACAGTTGAGAATGAAGAAGGTTTTAATTGGTCACCCGCTATAATGGTTGACCCATCTGCTCCAGTTTGCGCATAAAGGGTACAGGGAATAATAGCAATCAGAACAGGAGAAAGAAGAAATCTTTTCATGAATGACTCCAGTCTTATTAGGATTTTAAGCTGAAACCCTTAAAGGTACGGCTGAAGGGGAAATAAATAAATGCACAAATCAGGAATTGTTTTGCATTATTTGGACCGTTTATCTGAGAATGACCTGGGTGAATTCATTAATAGGGGTCCATCGGCAGTTAGCAGGGTTATTTCTGAACTGCTGAAATTCCTTTGAAGGGCAGAAAGGTCAAAGATTACCTGTTTCGCTATGATATAGATCATACCATAACTTATTTATGGTTTTATACTCCTTGAATGGTTCAAAGCTTCGATTAAAGAACATTTCGCTCCACATGGGTTCCACCTGGATGCCGTATCCAGATTCGATAAAATTGCATATGAGCAGGGGACTGATGGGCTCTCTGTACCCAGGGAAGCTGCAGGCCTGAGATCAGGGGCAATGAAATATCTTTTCATGGGATCAATCTCAGTAATTAAAACGTATCCAGTCAATGGCAAAGAGATCTTCTCCTTCGCCCACGAATCTAAGCCATAAGGCATGTACTCCACTTACCTGTTCAATATCTGTGGTGATGGTTTGCCATGTTTTGGCATCGCCGCTACCAGGAACTTCAACGATCCCTATATTGGGATGCCAGGAGTTTCCCAGCTTAAGCTCGATCTTTCCCGGATCCATTCCCGGGGCTACCCGGATCGTTACACTTTTCACCCCGCTTCCGAAATCAAGATATTTAAATGCTGCAAAATCACCATCCCGGATCTCTCCAAGCTCTTCATTGTCATCGGTAAATGCCTGTATCCTGACATTCCCGTACAGGAGGCAGGCTCTCTCGGCGCCGATCGGGGTCGTGGCCATCAACGGTGGACTGGCACCCTGGGTGGTCATTTCCACTTCATCTATACTACCATCCGAATTAAATGTAATCAGTTCAACACAGGCTTTTCTCATCATCACACTGCCGTGAGTCGACCGGTGATAAAACACATACCACTGGCCCTTGTGTTCGACAATGGAACCATGGTTGTTCCAGACCGCCGGGTCGCTGTGGTCATTATCAACGATCACCCCACCATACT
>DAOWJB010000259.1 GCA_030640625.1 Bacteroides sp. | reverse complement strand
TATGTGAGTCCGGACAATGATGATGAAATATTTGCGCTGGGCGTACGGATGGCCCACAGTGCTGATGGAGGGAAATCTTTTTCCATCATGGGAGGTGATGTAGCGCATATTACACCCAGTGCTGCCCAGGGTCTCCACCTCGATCATTGTGAGCTTTGGATCCATCCCGGTAATCCTGAGCACCTGGCCCTGGGGAATGACGGGGGATTGTATATCAGTTACGACAAAGGCAAATCATGGATGCATTATAACAACATCCCGGCAGGTGAATTTTATGACATCACGCTGGATCATCAAACACCCTATAATATTTATGGAGGTGTCCAGGATGACGCCACTGTATTTGGTCCCCCGGTAGAATGGAATCCAGATTTTCCTGACAAGTGGAAATATCTGTGGATAGATGCCTGGAACGGAGGCGACGGCTGTGTAACACAGGTAGATCCGGATGATGCCAATACGGTTTATTTCAGCATTCAGAATGGCGCTGCAAGAAGACTGGACAGAGCAGAGGACAGCTCCATTTCCATCATGCCAGAACTGCCGGAAGGATCTGGGGATACCCTCAGGTTTAATTTTGTTAGCCCCTATTTCATATCGCCACATCATTCCAAAACACTTTACCATGCCGGCAATTTTGTTTTTAAGAGTAAAGATCGTGGTGATCATTGGGAACTGATCAGCGGAGATCTTTCCCAATCCTCAGTAGCAACAAAAAAATCAATCGGGGCGGGAGCATTGGCGGAATCACCGGTTCAAGCCGGACTGCTGTATATGGGTACGGACAGGGGGGCATTCTGGGTATCAGGTGACGATGGCCAGTCATGGAAGGAACATTCGAAAGGGATCCCGGATAATTACATCAGAAGTATTTGTCCATCAAGGTTTGAAAAGAAAAGGGTTTACATGGCCATGACAGGGATCAATTATGATGACCTTGGCAATTACCTGTATGTATCGGAAGATTATGGGAAAAACTGGAGATCACTGGGCTCCAACCTTCCGGATGAACCCGCAAATGTTATCCTCGAGGATCCGACAAATGAAAATATTCTTTACGCCGGGATGTACAGGGGGGTCTATATTTCAACTGACCGGGGCAGTAAATGGTCTTATCTGGGAAAAAATATGCCTGCAGCGAGCATTGCAGACATGGAGATACATGAGCCATCTATGGACCTAATTGCCGCGACCCACGGCCGGGGTATTTATAAAATGAATATAAAACCAATTCAAACCGGGTATTCAAATAACACCGGCCTGGAAGGGAATCAGTTTTTTGAACTCCCGGCAGTTCACCGTCCCTGGCATAACGACATGCACGGGGAACCCAATTACCGGACCCTTAAAAAGGTACCCATTAGATTCTGGTTATCAGCCGCGGAGACACTGACACTTGAACTTAGGAATGTAAACAATGAACTGGTCTGGTCCACCGGACTGGATGGCACAGCAGGGTTCAATGAGTTTCGCTGGGACCTGGTATACAAACGGGAAGAAAGCGATCAACCCTATTTCATTCATTATGAAACATTTCTTGAATCCGGATCATACAAGATGTACTTGTTGGTTGGCAATGACAGCCTCAACCAGGAACTTATTATCCTGGATGGCAAATCTCCCAACGTTTACTAATTCCTTAAAAGCTGGCGCTCAACAGGATTTTATAATTTATTGGTTTAACTGATTGTTGCCTGATCCAGATGATCATTGTTTCTGTGCCGTCTGTATCCCTTATGATCCCTTGCCGGAAATTTCTGTCCGGGATTATCTTTTCCCCATTGATTTCCAGGTCTGCTAAAGACTGACTACCCCAGTCTTTAATCACAAAACAAGGATTCAGAATGGGTTCTGTCTCAGATCCTTTCAGACTGAATGAAAACACGTCTGATTCTTTTATAATCAGATATGCCTTCTGTCTTTTATCATATCCTGTACTTTCACAGCCATTCAAATCTGCTATCGCAGCTGCTGTGTTCCATGAACGGTTAAGCATCTTCAATTCGGATGCAGGAAGGTTGGTAATCCCATAAATATTGTATGCTTCCATCCGGCCATCATCCAGAAGATGATGCAACCCATCGAGTGTGCCAAGGCAGGAACTGCTTACCCGGTCTATTCCGGTTCTTACGGTACCATCGCTCGGTAAAAGTCCGAAAGGATAATGGTTCCATGTATTGTACCTTGACAAGCCAGGCCCCAACCTCATGGATTGCCATTGACTGTAAGATCTCCACTTTGAACCGATCTCACCAATATTGAAATGTTTGTAATCGGATCTGAGATTCATATAGACAAGATTTTTATTTCCACTAATCGCTGCTCCTTTCCTGAAGGTCGGGCCAACAGAATAATTCCATATTTCAGTTTCGCCTTCCAAATTTGAAAGGGTGATCGCATCAAAGGGGACATTGTCTTCCGGTCTGGTTCCTGGCTGGCTGAGCAGTTCGTTTTGCTGTGTCTGTGTGTCGGGAAAATCGGCTAAGCGTCCGCTTACCTGATAGCGTACAGATACAGCATCCGGATAGATATACCAGTACTCATCAGTCCACAAGCCCCATCCGTTCTCATCTTTTTGCAGCCACTCATAAGCAATACTAACGCTCGCATTGCGCCAGTGAACAACTACCCTTGCATCGGTATTCTCAATGAGCCGGACATGCGAGTACCGGCATATTTTATCGGACATATGCTCAAAGCATTCGTCGGTATAATTTTCAGGGCCCTGATCATTATTCCAGATACCGTCCGCGCCCGGTTCTGTAACAAGGCTGGGAAGATAATTAGTGCCCCGCCAGAATACAAACCGGCTGGGTTTGTCATCAAAGGACACAAGGATATCTGTATGGTCACCAACACGCCAAAGGCCATCCCATTCCGGACTACATTCAAGTTTTGTATAGGCAGCGCCAAAACCGCCTGCTTTTTCAGGTCCGGCCGGTAATACCCAATATTGCAAAGGCTGCATGTCATCAGGCTTAAATGCTTGATAGTCAGAGCTTATTTCTGATGCAGTAAGGGCCCTGTCAAATACCCGGACTTCATCGATCAGACCACTGAATACCATATTTGAGGGGAATGATTTTGTGACGTTACGTTCAAAAGCCCAGTGATAATTTTTTTCATGAGCCATGCCAATATAAAGATCCAGATCCCTTGCATCCAAAATTTCCCCTGATGCAGGTTTGGAATTCATTAATACTCCGTCGAAGTAGATAGAAAAACCTTTTGCTTTTTCATAAACACCGGTGACCAGGGTCCATTTTAACAGGTCCACCCTTTCACTGCTGATCAATCCCTGCCATTCCCCTTCTATATATGCATGCAATCCTATTTGTCCCAAATGGTTTATTCCCAGAGAATATCCGGCTCGTTTATCCTGGTCATGATCAACAATACCTGACCAGTTCCATGAATATTCCTGGGGTGCGATCCAGGCTTCGATTGTGAAATCGCCACTTATCTGTGGCACCTGCGAAGCAGGCATGCTTACTTTATTGGTATAACCATCATAGGACAGACTTGTTCCGGATACCCCGGCTCTCCAATAGCTATCCATACCAGAGATGACACAATCATGGCCTTGAATACTCTCTTTTGTATGGTTGTAATTATTGTTCAATCCTTCATCAAACTTCCACCAGGCAACCGGGGATTGTAACCCCCCGTTTTTAATGGTAGTCCCCGTAATTGGTTCACCCGGGAGAGGCTGCAATTTTGCTGTGGTAGTGCTTTTGCTGACAATACCTTTGGATGTAAGTTCGATTACTTGGGTAGTTACATTCAGTGGATCATTCCACTCGTCAAGGGAGTAACAACCTTTTTTAACCGTTCTTGTAACAGAAGCGTCAGGATTAATTGTGAAATATTCGTCTACATAATCGGCAAAATACTTCCCAATATCACCATCATAGCTTTTCTTAAAATCTGTAAAATTTTCACTGTTCAGGTCCGGGGCATACCTCCAGTGTATGATAATCTTATCGGATGAGTTTTCAATCACCCTTACATATGAACATTTATTTATTCTATCGGGCCTCTCAGCGGGTCCGTCACCATTAATCGGTATTATCTTGTCAACAAAATGTTTTGCATTTCCTGCCTGCCAGTATGGCAAATAACTGTATTCCCGGCTAAATACAAATTTTCCCAGTTGATTTACATTGATGACTATATCAGCATATTTCCCTGTATTGTTCCCATCCTCAAAACCAAGCCTGGTATAATAGGCGTAGAAACCGGGAGATTGTGAATAAACAGCTATGCTTGTCAGCAGAAACAATGTTGCTGACAGGGTGATAAATAAGAAGAAAACAGGAACAGCTTTGTTGCTGAAAATCTTAAATCGTTCCATTTGAATATGTAAATGATTAATATTACTATTGGTCACATAAAAATAATAAAGATATACTTCTGAGACCCATCATACATTTCTTTTTGGTTAATTTTATGATGCTCCAGCTAACCTAAAAATATATAATATGATGATTGTGAAAGAACAATGGAAATGCATAGTCCGAATAATTATCATGGGTATCATGATGACCCTAACCTCACTGGGAATATCTGCCCAGCATTTCGAAGGTAGCTGGGAATCTCTGCAACAATACAAGTGCCCGGAATGGTTCCGTGATGCCAAGCTGGGTATCTTCCTTCACTGGGGACCCAGCTCCGTGGCAGCTGTGGACGATTGGTATGGCCGGAACATGTATGTCCAGGGACATCCAGCCTACGAATATCATGTAAAAACTTTCGGGCATCCATCCAAGTTCGGCTTCAAAGACCTCATCCCCCTCTGGACAGCCGAGAACTTCAATCCTGATCAGCTGGTCAGGATTTTTAAACAGGCAGGTGCCAGGTATATCGTACCCGTAGCAACCTTCCACGACAATTACGACCTCTGGGATTCTAAGTATCAGCATTGGAACTCACTAAACATGGGTCCAATGAAAGATATATGTGGCCTTTGGAAAAAGGCAGTATTGGAAAATGGATTGAGATTCGGTGTCTCAACACATATGGACCGAGTGCCAAGCTGGTTCAACACAAGCAGGGGCAGCGATGATTCCGGTCCGCTCGCCGCTGTCTCATACGATGGCAACGATCCCAGGTATGCAGACCTATACGGACCGGTGAACGACGAAGGTATGGACTGGCCCTATCTACCTAAAAACCCCTCAGAATCATGGAGGAAAACCTGGTACCTCCGCACCAAGGATCTCATCGACAAGTACCAGCCTGACCTTCTCTATTTTGACGGCGGTGTTCCGTATGTCGATTTTGGTTTGGAGCTTGTCGCCCATTATTATAATGAGAATCAGATATGGCACAATGGCCGGTTGGAGGCCATCCTGAACCTCAAAAAGACAAGGGTATCGGGCGCATACAGGGAAGGGATGTGCGTTCAGGACCTGGAAAGAAGCAAGCTGGAGGGGATCAAGGCCGAGCCGTGGCAGACTGATACCTCCATTGGACCATGGTTTTGCAGAAAAGAAGGAAAATACGAAACGCCAAACGCGATCATTGACATGTTCATCGATATCGTGTCTAAAAACGGGAACCTGCTCCTGAACATCCCCCTTATGGCCGATGGTACACTGGATTCCGAATCGGAGAACATGTTGTCCGAGATGGGGAAATGGATGGCCATCAACGGCGAAGCCATTTTCGAGACGCGCCCATGGATCATTTACGGGGAAGGTCCAACATCAGTCAAACAGGAATACTCAGAGGAGATCAGGGAGAATTTTACATCCATGGATTTCCGCTTCACCACCAGGGACGAGGTGCTTTACACCATCTGCATGGATTGGCCCCAAGGTGGCACATCTATCAATGTAAAGTCACTTTCTACTGAACAGGAAACCGGAGACATTGCAGATATCAGCCTGCTGGGATACAAGGGTCCAGTGAAATGGGAAAGAAACGGGGAAGGGTTGAAGATATTCCTGCCGGAAAAGGAACCATGCGCATACGCCTGTATTTTCAAGATTATCTTTGATTAAAGGCTTTGGGCAAGGAAAGGTATGCGCCATTGTTTTTGAGCTAAAAGAGCAATTCCCATTCCAGGCTTCCTGTATGGTCAGGTATAATGGTAAGGCCAATTATACCATTCTCCTTATCAATTGTTTTCCAGGAATATTCAGCTCTTTTCACTTTGCAGTTTTTAAGCGTATAATTATTTGTGGCCACCACAATGTGATATGCCTCATTTTCAATGACCTCAGATGTGGCTTTCAGCGTTCTTTCTGATTCCATCCATTTTTGTTCACTGATATCAAGGAATCCCTGCATAATATGGCGGTTTGTGGAGATTATCTGTGGGTTGTTCTCCCGGGTATGAACTGACATCATCCTGGCCTCACCAGGTCTTAATTCCTGGGAAAATATTATATCTCCCCTGAATTTACCTACAAAATGATCATTCCAGAAATCGTACATATAATAATATTTTTCTTTGTCCAGTTGCATTCCCCCTAGGTTAAGTGATTTACCAAGATCGACGCTGATAATATTAAGGTCATGCAGATTTCTTTCAAGGTTGGCATTATAAAAACACAGTTGATGCCAATTATTATTAACCATGAAATCATATATCCTGGGATTGGTCACGCCATCATTAAAGGCATCTAGTGGCCTGGCAGATCTTCCCTTGTTATTAAAAGGGAATATTCTGCTAAAATCATATAGCTGCTGGTCTGTCAACTGATCAAAGCTACAGCCTAGCAAAAAGCGGCCACTGGTGATATATGACATGGTGAACATGGCGCGACTGCCATCATTGTTTTCGACAGGTTTGGCAATAGTGGGATCTTTGGAATCCATATCATAATTGACTACGGTTCTGTTTTTATACCAGCGTAAACCGCATCGCGTAATCATTTCCGGTGTTATCTGATCGGTATCACCCCAAACCCTTTGGGATGCGACCAGGCCAAGGCTTATATCAGATCCTCTTAAAAGGTTTCGTTCATTAAGGTAGCAATCAGATCCCAGTCCTTCATATGCCAGTTTAAACATGTTCCTGTAAGCCCATGCGGTGGTAGCATACCTGTCTTCGAAACCACCTTCAAACGACCAGGCAGTACCTTCAGGATAATCATACATTATTCCCTTTATCCCTGCTTCACGAAGGTTATCATAAACGCTGTTCATATGCTTAATAAAACCAGGATCGGTAAAGTCGTAACCGGCCAACATCATATCATGTCCCTGCCTGTTTGCCCACCAATGTCCCCTGTATATCTCGTAATATTCAAATCTCCTGGCAAGGTGTTTCAGAAACCTGTCGGCCATATTTATTTCATGATAAGGGTCGTTAAAAAGCATATATTCAGGATGTTCCTTAACAAAGTCCTCCGATCGGCGGCCAGATTGAAAATAGGTAAAAGGCAATCCTCCCATTTCCCTGATCTTTTCGCCCCAGCTTCTTGAGGTAAGATATGGTTCCGTATAATTGGGGACATCGGAAGAAGCTTCATCATAATATTTTGCCCAATGTTCGTCGTCCCACCATCCCTGCTGGTTATTGTGGCCATACGCATCAGGAACAAGCCGAATAGCTACCGGAGCGTATTTAAGAAAGCCTGTCCTGCTTGCTACCTCCATCTCCTCAACCGCACCTTTTGTATTGTTAAAATTCTTACGCTCCTCCTGGGGATTGTAGACGGTTGCATACCATAAACATTCAGTAGGGAAATCATAGTAATTCAGGTTAATGCGCTGTGCTGTTTTGAGTAACTGACCATATTTCTCAAGTGCCTCAAATGGATTCACATCGTTCAGGCAGAGGTAAAATCTTTCATCCGGAAGATATGTCTTGCCCGGATCAATAAGTTTCCCTATATGATCTTCGGCCAGGAGTTTTATATATAAGCGGTTTTTTCTGCTGTTGAGCTGAGCCATAACAAACTTCTCAAACTCATTATATGTGAGCCCGCCTGCAACAGCGACAGATATACTGTCAGCTCTTCCGAAACGGATCATAAGATTATTAAAAGAGCTTATCCGG
>DAOWJB010000296.1 GCA_030640625.1 Bacteroides sp. | reverse complement strand
CCTCCAGGGAAGTGTTTCCTGCCCTTTCCCCAATTCCGTTCAGGGTTACTTCGACCTGCCTCGCTCCATTGATCACTCCTGTCATGGTATTGGCAGTAGCCATGCCCAGATCGTTATGGCAATGGGTAGAAATAATTGCATCATCTATATTATCCACATGGTCTTTCAGGTATTTGATCTTGAGACCAAATTCTTCGGGCAGTGTATAACCTGTAGTATCGGGGATATTAACGACGGTAGCACCGGCTTTGATCACTGCCTGGATAACCTTTGCCAGGTACTTGTTCTCGGTACGGCCTGCATCTTCTGCATAGAATTCGACATCTTCCACAAAGCTTTTTGCATACTTTACGGCATCTACAGCTCTCTCAATGATCTCATCCTGGTTAGAGTTGAGCTTGTAATTAATATGATAGAAGGAAGTTCCAATACCGGTGTGTATCCTTGGCCGGGTTGCATATTGCAGTGCTTCAGCCGCTACCTCTATATCCTTCTTAACGGCGCGTGTCAATCCACAAATGACCGGTAACTTAACAACTTTGGAGATCTCAACAACTGAGTTGAAGTCCCCCGGACTCGATATGGGAAATCCTGCTTCAATTATATCCACACCAAGGCTCTCAAGTTCTTTTGCAACTTCAATCTTCTCAATCGTATTTAACTGACATCCTGGGACTTGTTCTCCATCCCTGAGGGTGGTATCAAAAACATATACCTTATCCTTATTCATGACCGAACATTTTTGTGGGATTAATTTTTATTTGGACTTACAAAAGAAGTAAATAATTATGATATATGCTATATAACATAAGCATATTTAGCATTATGGAATGGAATAATTAAAAGGGGGAACAGGAGTTCCCGCAGCGGAAAAGCGACAGTATGATCTGGCATTCATTGTTGATTTGTCGCTTATGGTGTGCTGCGGGAATCTCCCTTGACCTGCAGGGGTGTCTCAGAGGATATCCTGATTAGTATATGTCAGGCTCAGGATAAAATGCGCCTATGGAAAACCAGTACGCCATGAAAGATGGGACCGGTTTCAGTTGCTGGCCTTTCCTGGGACCCGCAATAGCCTGTCCGAATAAATTCCATACGTTGCCTTCCTGGTCAATAAATGTTCCTTCAATCACTCCGGCACTAAACTCAAGGACCTGGCCTACTTCAATCTCTGCATTGTATGCCACCATGTATTCATCCCTGATCCCCGCAACAACCAGGATGGTAGTTTGAAATGTATCCTTGATAATGGTGAGTTCCGTACCAAATTTTTCGAACTGGTAAACTTTTCCATGACCTCCTATGATGACGGCCAGTACCCTTTCTTTGGCCTGCAAACGAGCATCCGAAGGCCGGGCTGGAAATATGAGGGCATTGCTTGTCTTGTAACTGCCATATGGATAGGTACCATAATTCCTGCTATATCCAGTAGCAGTGGATATGACCTGGGACCCGGGATACAATTTCTTCCAGGTTTTCCAGGGCATTTCAATCATTGGCAATACGACTGCCTGGTCACCGATCAATGAACCGTTCACACAATCCAGGCGTATCTGGGACCAGTTAGACCCCGTTGCTCTGTCGTAGGGGATCAGGTTGGAATTGTAAAGGAGTCCGGATACCCCGAACGTGGTCTCTTCCCCACGAATAACCCTGTTCCATCCAATCCCGGTGCCGGTCAGCGGGCAATAAGTAATGGCAATGGCCTGTCCGCCCACCTGATCGTTAACGATCTCATGCCAGTCAAGGATAGGGTGAGGATAGGCAATGATCTCCCCATCGGATTGAAATCCCAGGACCAGGTCTTCATCATCCAGGTAATGATTGTCAGAATCTCCTACAAGGACCTTTGGTGGGAATTCAAGAGCGGGTATCCCATCCTTGCCAGGTCCACCATCCAAAACCTCATTCAGCGGGATTAGCCAGTCTCCCCCAGTATTGGTATTATTATTACTTCCACCTCCCAGTATTGGGTTTTCAGTATCGCATCCTGAGGTGCTGAGCATGAATGCGAATATGCCTGTTATCAGAATATTATTTTTCATTTTTATAAAGTTTTAAAATTTATGTCTGCAGGCTTATTCCTGGTCAGACGGTAATAAATCCCGGCTGTGAGGCGAAAGCTTGTGGTTAGCTGAATGCCCTGTAAATTAGCGTAAACAGGGATTTCTCCTGCCAGCCGGATATGAAAAGCTGGAGATGGATGATATACCAGTCCAGGTACAAGGTAAAGCCATCGTCCTCCCGTATTGGGCAGTTCAGCTCCTCCAAGGTGATCCGGGCCGGTTGACCGGAACCGCAAAAGCAGGGATGGATCAAATAAATGTCTGCCCGCCAATAACTGCTCTGAAATACCGGCGATCACTTGAAATTCATTGCCAAACCGATAGGTAGAGAATTCCAGGTAATTATCATTAGTGCCGGTTTGCCTGTAAATCATTCTAAGTGAAAGATTCGTGCTTGGCCTGATTATCGCCTGCCTGCTGAACAGTCCCCATGCAATGATATCCCATGCACCACTACCGGGCTGAAGATCAGCATTGTAAGTGATCCTGTCAGCATTTGACATATCAGATCTTCCCATAGGGATTTTCGGTCCCAATCCGGTTATAAACTCCCATTTCCGGTTAGCCTCACCACCCAATCTGTAAGAAAGCAATACAACCGCATCCCCCAGTCCATGAACAAAATCCTTGTTGATGGATCCGAATTGTTCAATCCTCCTGGTCTGAAAAACATAGGTAAACAATCCGCTTATATAAAAACGATCGGATATCGAATACCCGGTTTCAAACAAAAGGGATTGTGTCATGCGTCTCCTTGATTGGTCCTGTATGGTCTGACTGCCTTGTTTCAGGGTATTCATGTAGTTCAAATCATAGGCGGGGGAAAATTGCCAGGTACCACTGGCAGCTGAAGGCATTCCAAGGTTTCCGGTAAGGGGTACGCCGCCGGAACAGCAGGTTTGTGCCTGGGTCACACGTAACTGACCGAGAAGCAGAAGTAATAATATACTGGTTATTCCCCTCATGATAGCAAAATTATCAAAAGGAGTGACAGTGGACTGTCACCTGGCAGACAAGGTCCTGTTAAATAAGTGTGAAAACGGGAACTTACTGAAATTCAAGTTTTAGCTTCTCCACCCAGCCATTTACACGTTCCTTGTTTTTGGAACCCTGGGTTTCAAAATCTATTCCCAGGCCGATGAACTGGTCCCCTCTTTCAGCCCCTGAAGATTCAAAAGTATATCCCTCGGTAGAAGTAAATCCAACCATGGTGGCACCCTGTGCTTCCAGTATATCACCCAGGATCCCCATTCCATCCAGAAAATTTTCCGGATAACCCTTCTGGTCACCAAGGCCAAACAGGGCTACCTTTTTTCCCGAGAGATCCATATCTTCGAGTTCGGGAACAAATTCATCCCAGTGATTGGGCAGCTCCCCGTCAAACCAGGTCGCTGTTCCACAAATAAGGTTGTCAAATTTCAGAAACTGTTTGGGTGTTACATCCTCCACATTTACCATTTCGACGGCATTTTTCCCGAATGCATCGCTGATGCGCTTGGCAATTTTGGAGGTTTTCATTGTATTGAAACTGTAGACTATGGCTATTTTTTGCATGGTCATGTGGAATTAATATTGCAGCAGGTCCCTGGCCGCAGTCAGGATTTTTTCAGTATCCGGCAGGATGGCAGCTTCCAGTATCCGGTTGAAGCCCACAGGGGTGAAAGTGGATCCCACTCTTTTAACCGGACCATCAAGGTATTCAAAAGCTTCATCAGTGATCAGGGCTGCCAGTTCGGCACCGAAGCCTGAAAAAACCTTGTCTTCGTGGACGATCAGGACCTTGCCGGTCTTTTTTACAGAGGCCAGTATCGCTTCCTTGTCAAGAGGGATCAGGGAACGCAGATCCATGACTTCCACACTGGCTCCATCTTCCTCTGATATCTTTTGAGCAGCTTCCAGGCACAGATGGCTGGTATTGCCATAGGTGATCATGCTCAGATCCTCACCTTCCCTGCGGATACGTGCTTTACCGAAAGGTACCTCAAAGTCATCCGGAACGGGCGTAGCGGCTTTGGGTGCATTATACAATGCCTTGGGCTCCATATAGAAATTCAGTCCCCGTGACCGCAAACATGTACGCAATAAACCAGCTGCATCATCGGCAAATGAGGGATATACCACCCTGACACCTGGGAATGTGGCGATGGTCCCCTCAATGGTCTGTGAGTGGTATAGTCCACCCCCGATATAACCACCGGAAGCCAGCCGGATGGTGATATTGGGTGAAAACTGGCCTTTTGTCCGCCAGTATTCATGTGTTGTCTCCACAAAGGCTTCCATGGCAGGCCAGAAATAATCAGCAAATTCTGCACCCTCGGCAACGATCCGGATCTTGTCATTGAAACGGCTCATCCCGTTGGCCGTACCAACGATATAATCCTCTGCAATGGGGGCATTGAATACACGTTCTTTACCGAATTCCTTCTGCATTCCCTTGGTCACGTTAAAAATGCCGCCTTTCTCCTTATGCGCGACATCCTGTCCCCATATATAGGTATCCGGATTATGGCGAAATTCCGCCTTCAGGGTCTCATTCAGCGCCTGGATCAGCTTCATGGGATTTCCTTCAAACTGATGTGTCCCATCGGTATATTTTTCAGGCACATAGGGTTCTGGGAGAACATAATCATGTATGGAATCCGGGGAAGGATCCGGAGCAGCCATTCCAGCCTTATGTGCTATCTTGACCACCTGTTTCATTTCTTCTTCGATGACAGTCAGTTCTTCATCCGTAAACCGCTCATACCGGAGTAACAGGCGCCGGAATTTAGCCAGCGGATCATATTCCCTTACATAGTTCAACTCAAAATCATCCCTGTATAGCTCGTGTGCATCTGAATTGGAATGGGAATGTATCCTTACACAGTTTGCCTGGACAATGACAGGCTCCTCTTTTTCCTCAATATGTTTACGGGCTTCAACCAGAGAGTTCATGGAATCAAACACATCCTTGCCATTACAGTGAATGATCCTCAGGTTCTTAAAACCAGCAAAGTTGTCCGCCACCTTCCGGCGGGCGGTCTGGTCTTTTTTGGGGACAGATATCCCGTATCCATTGTCCTGGATAACAAAAAGAACCGGGAGTTTTTCATTGGAAGCGCCGTTGATTGCTTCATATACATAACCTTCAGAAACGGATGATTCTCCCTGTGAGCAGATGGATATTCCGGGAGTTTTGTATTTCTTCAGTGCCCGACCCACCCCGACTGCATGAAGAGTATGGTTTCCTGTGGATGAAGAGACATTGTGTATGTTCCATTCGGGTTTGGCGAAATGATTTGACATATGTCGTCCTCCACCGGCCACATCCAGGTCCTTCGATATCCCGTTATAAATAATCTCTTCCGCTGTCAGACCGGCCGAGAGGGTTGTAAGCATATCCCGGTAATAAGGAAAAAGATGGTCCGTTTCCCGGTCAAACACCTGTCCGATGGCCAGTTGTATCCCATCATGACCGGCATACGGGGCATGGTATGACCAGCCAATGGCTTGCTTGAGGTAGTTTGGGGCTCTGTCATCCAACAAGCGTCCAAGGGTCATCAATCTAAACCATTTTTCAAGCGTTTTCTTATCTGTTGTTTTGATGTTATATTTTCTATCTTTTTTCATAATTTGCTAAATTACCCTGTTACCATCGAAACTTTCCAGGTAATCGGCAAGATTCCTGAGGAATGCACCTCCATAGGCTCCATCAATGATCCTGTGGTCATAGGTCAGGGACAGGAACATCTTATGCCTGATCCCGATCACATCACCGGTCGGTGTTTCAATGACAGCGGGTTTCTTTTCCACTGTGCCTATGGCCAGAATGGCAACCTGTGGCTGGTTAATGACAGGCGTACCCATGACATTACGGAAAGTACCAAAATTGGAAATGGTGAAGGTACCTCCCTGTATGTCATCCGGACTTAATTTATTATTCCTTGCATCATTGGCCATTTTGTTCAGCGCCTTGGTCAGGCCGAGCAGGTTCAAGGAATCAGCTCGTTTGATCACGGGAACAATCAGGTTGCCTGTTGGAAGGGCTACGGCAATACCCAGATTTATATCTTTTTTGAGGATGATCTTATCCCCATCCACCGATGCATTGATCATCGGGAAATCTTTAAGGGCCTGAATAATTGCCTCCATGAAGATGGGAAGATAGGTGATCTTCTCTCCTTCCCTCTGCACAAACTCATCCTTCACTTTGTTCCTCCACAAAACAATATCCGTTACATCTGTCTCCAGCATGTTGGTAACATGGGCAGATGTCTGTTTGGACATAATCATATGGTCTCTAATCAATTTCCGCATCCTGTCCATTTCTATGATCTCATCTTCCGCACTGACTGAAACAGAAACTTTTGGTTTTTCTGCTGCGGCAGGTTGAGATGCAGGTTGAGTGGCTGTGGGACTGGAAACTGGTTTTGAGGCAGCCGGGGCTGTCCTTGTCTTAACATAGTCAAGGATGTCTTTTTTCTGCACCCGTCCATTTCTTCCGCTGCCCTGGATAGCATCAAGTTCATCCATGGAAACCCCTTCCTCCCTGGCTATGGTAAGTACCAGTGGAGAATAAAAGCGCCCGGATCCACCTGTTTTTTCAACCTCTTGCAAAGGAACCGCTTCAATAGTCTCAACCGTGTCTGGCGTTGGCGTATCGCTCACCGGAGCTTGCTCATCAACTACTTCTTCCTGAACAGGAGCATCATCCAATACCACATCACCTTCACTTGTATCAATGACTGCTATGATGGTTCCGACAGGCACTGTCTGATCCTGTTCATAGTGTATCTTTACTACCGTTCCGGAAACGGGACTTGGGATCTCTGAATCTACCTTATCTGTTGCTATTTCGAGCAGAATATCATCATCTTCGATCTTATCACCCACCTTCACAAACCACTTGGTTATGGTCGCTTCCTCGATACTTTCGCCCAGCTTGGGCATAATAAGGTCAAATTGTACCATGTTTACGGATTGTAAAATGCGCTGCAAATATAAGAAACTTAAATCAATTTATATCCTGTCTAAATAGCTAATATCAGCTATAATCGTACTTTAATAAGCAATGAGTTCTCGTCCAGGTGGTACCACGTCTTAACACCGTAAGCCCCTGTAGATTAACGTTCTGCAGGGGCTTTTTCGTGAGAGGTGACGATTTCGTTGACGATTTTGAAAATCGGCAGATCGTTAATAATCAGGTAAGGTCAGCCTCCCTGACCTCTGGCCGATAAAATTGGAGAAGAATCTATAATTAATTTTTTGAAATTTTACGAAAAGTTACGTTATTTAGAGAGCAAAATCATCAAAATTAAACCAATATTTCTTATAGTAGTCCTTCTCAGCAAAAACAGCGGTATCTTCTGTTCCTAACTTTAAATGGACAAAAAGTTTCTTATTACTTAACTCAAAGCTTTTCGGCATACCTTTTTGCTCAAATAGATCTCGATAACCATCTACTTTATACTGATATTCACTCCTTCCAGTCCCTTTAGGATCAATATATAAAATGTGATAATTATCTCCTTTCTGCAGCCAGAAAACAAAGTCTGGGAGAAAATCACTTTTCCCATTTTTAGGGTCTATATATGGAATCCGGATCTCTTTGTCAAGTGTATGGTCTATTTTGCTGAACAACCACCAATCAAAAGGTTCAAAAAAATTACTCTTTTTAAGCAAGTGCCTCTCTAATGATTTTATAAACTCCACTTCACTTGGTGTGTCAATTATATGCTTCATCCATTTAATCCTATCTTTTTTCGAAACGATTGAAGGAAAATAATAATGTTTGTTAGCAACATTATTATTTCAATGTATTTGGAACTTCTCGTAAATGAGCAGTAGCACGATATTTTGAAGCAAAATCATTATATGCTCTTCCAACTGCATCTTCAGAAAGAACCAATACTTTAGCTGCCTCATTTGTGGGAACTTCATGCTCCCATGCATAAAGGAGATAATCCAGCTTATCAAATGAAATCCTGAAAAAAAACTCCTGATCGCTTACAGGAAGACTAAATGTATCAGGACTGGGTTGACGAT
>DAOWJB010000187.1 GCA_030640625.1 Bacteroides sp. | reverse complement strand
TGGGCGGCACCCTTCTCCAGCGCATCAGGATCAGCTGAAGCAGTGATATCCTTACCCCTGAGATCAGGGCTGAGAACCAGAGTCCCACCGGTATGAAATAAAAGATGATCCATAAGCCAATGATGGATCCAACAATAATGACAACATAAATTCCTACAGGTCCCATATCTATTCTTTTTTAATTGGTTTTATAATGACTTGTGTTTTTAATACCTTAATTACTTCCACAGGGGTATGTTGATCCACAAACCCCCGCTGAGATTTTCCTTCCACGACCAGGCCGTTGATCAAAACTTTACCAACGGGTGCCATGCGGGTTATAGACTCACCCCTGTCTCCCACTTTGACGGTTTCATTTTCCAGGCCTACCTCAACCTTCCCATCGATATCCTTTTTCAGCATCAAGCGGTTCCATGTCTTGGCCCTCAGGGCGTATACAAACATGCCAATGGTCAGGATCAATGTGGCAATCAGTGTATAATTACCGACGGTATTGCCATGTGTCTTATAGGACATGTACACTGCAACACCCATAAGTATTGCCCCTCCAATGCCAGCAATAGTGACCCCGGGGATCAGCAGGAACTCTACAATGAAAAGCAGGATCCCGAGGACGATTATAATGATGATTGCTAATATAGACATATAGATGAATTAAGATAGCTTAATCAATGGTGGCTTTCAGTCCCTTTCCCACCAATGCATGCCTCATGGGACGGAGGAAATCAAAGGGGCCTTTTTTTACATCACATTTCCCCTTATAATGAATCAGATAAGTACACTGTTCTGCCTGCTCGGTAGTATGTTCACAAATATCGATAAGCGATTCGATCACAAATTCGAATGTATTCACATCATCGTTATGCAGGGTCAGAGAATTCTCCTCATTCCCCTCCACATCATAGAACTCCTCAAATTCCGGAAATTCTCTCGTTTTCTCTTTGTCAGCCATGCTTACTAATTCGTTTCAGAAACAAAAATAAGAATTTCTTTCCGGTTCTCGCAGCAAGGCCAGGAATAATATGCATATGTAAAGGTTTAAGGCTGTCTTTCCAACTCCTGAAGCTTGTTAAATGTTCCCTTGGTTCCATTATAATATCCGATGATAAAGGCATCCGTGAATCCATAGGCCCTTACCTTGAGCAAGGCATTTTTGGCATCATCGAGATGGTAAAATTTCCCGACGAAATACCTCGTCAAATCCTTGTTGGGTATTTTCTCGGTAGTGATGGGGGAAAGTCCCCTGAAATGATCCGGAGCCAATCTGTTTTTATAAACCGCAAGCTGAATCCGGTAAAACACTTCCGCAGGCAGCGGAAAGTCATATTCAAATGATTGTGAGGAACCATACGGAGATTGCTTGAATATCCTGAAATTTGTCCCGGCTCCGGTCGGCTGAACATGTGACTCCTCCCCTGACGGTCTGCTTTCAGCTATCTCATCCAATTTCACCAGGAATTCTTCCGTGAGATTATATTGATAAACGGCAATGCCATTCAATACGGTATCTTTTATGAGATAGGGACTGTGTTGTTTCTCTCTGGGAAGACTGGTGTTCAGGTATGCAAAATGTACCCTGGCCATTTCCCTGTAGATATCCGTACTGTCCTCTGCCTGTATGATCTTTTTCTGCAATGCATCACGCAAGGCAGGATCATCCATCTTCATGGCCTCTTTCCTCCATTCGATGGAAAGCTCATAAAGCGAATCGGCCTTCTGCTGATACGAGATGGCCCTGTCAAGAAAACTGTTAAAGGTCATGTCTTTGTAAAAAACCAGCGTACTATCCGGCGAAGCCGCATATAATAACGGATCCGGACAGATGAACAGGATCAGCCAGAGAAAGCTGTATATGAACATTTTTGATTTGAACATTTATCAGCTAAAATATGTTACCAGATAACAGAGATTTCAACCTGGTTGCCATTAAGACTTAGTAAAAATATTAACAATTTGCATATACAGGAAAATCCGGGGTGGAAATTCTCTCAATCTTTGTAATTTTACATTCACTGTTTCAAGAAAATCAAGGTGAAAGAACTGGCAGAAGGAATGAAGGCACCGGAATTTTCCGGAAAGGACCAGCATGGGAAAGAGGTCTCCCTGAAAGGACTCCAGGGCAAGAAAGTGATCCTCTATTTTTATCCAAAAGATGATACACCAGGTTGTACGGCTGAGGCCTGTAACCTGAGGGATAATTATTCAGAACTGATTGAAAAGGGATTTGAGGTGATCGGAGTCAGTGCGGACAGCGAAAAATCGCATCAGCGTTTCATTGACAAATATACGCTGCCTTTCAGATTGCTCTCAGACACAGACAAAGAAGTCCTGAAGGCCTATGGGGCATGGGGACTTAAAAAATTGTATGGAAAAGAATACGATGGTATCCTCCGGAAAACCTTTATTATTGATGAGCAGGGAGTGGTCCATAAAATCTTCAACAAGGTGGATACCAAGAACCATACGGAGCAGATACTGGAAGCCCTCGAAACCTGATATCCAGGGCTGCTATAGCACAAAATACACTAATCCAATAATAATGAGCGAAGAATCTAATGGCGACAAAATCAGAAAGGAAAAACTCAAAGCACTTCAACTTACACTGGATAAAATTGAGAAAGGTTATGGCAAAGGCACCATTATGAAAATGGGTGATAGTGCCATAGAAAATATAGAATTTATCCCCTCCGGATCCATATCCCTGGATGTGGCCCTTGGTGTAGGGGGATATCCCAGGGGAAGGGTAATTGAGATTTACGGTCCGGAATCATCAGGCAAAACCACCCTGGCCATTCATGCCATTGCTGAAGCCCAGAAAGCAGGAGGCATTGCGGCATTTATTGACGCAGAACATGCTTTCGACCGCTTTTATGCCGAAAAACTGGGAGTGGATGTTGAAAACCTCTATATATCCCAACCCGATAACGGGGAACAGGCCCTGGAAATTACCGATCACCTCATCCGGTCAGGCGCCATCGACATCATCGTTATCGATTCCGTAGCAGCCCTTACCCCAAAAGCGGAGATCGAAGGAGAGATGGGTGATTCTAAAATGGGATTACAGGCAAGGCTGATGTCACAAGCCCTGCGGAAACTCACGGCCAACATAAGCAAAACCAATACTACCTGCGTTTTTATTAACCAGATGAGGGAAAAGATCGGTGTAATGTTTGGAAATCCCGAAACCACTACCGGCGGCAACGCACTTAAATTCTATTCTTCCGTGCGTGTTGATATACGACGGATCGGGCAACTAAAGGAGGGAGATGAAGTAAAAGGCAACCGCACGAGGGTGAAGATTGTCAAAAATAAACTCGCCCCGCCCTTTAAAAAAGCCGAGTTTGATATCATTTACGGGGAAGGCATATCCCGGACCGGGGAGTTGATCGACCTGGGAGTGGACCTGGACATTATCAAAAAAAGCGGATCCTGGTTCAGCTATGCTGAGACCAAACTCGGACAGGGGAGAGATGCTGTAAAGCATTTAATGACTGATAATCCGGAACTGGCAGAAGAAATTGAGACAAAGATAGTGGCGGCCTTTAATGGCGACAAAGAATAACCCTGAGTCCCGGAACTCGCCTTTTGATGCTATCCAACACTTAGGAGTGGATAGCATTTTTTTTCACTTTGTGTAATTTAGTCCCCTGTTATCACCAGACCATTAACCTTGTAAAACTAATAACACCATGAATCGTAATTTTCTTTTTGCCCTTTTCTGCACGGGCATCCTCATCTGCGCATGTACGCAAGTCCCAAATGAAACCGGTATTGAAGGTGATTTTTCAGGGACCCTCACCCAGGAAGAGATCGATGGCGGAGTCCTGACCGCCGAGATCCTCTGGAAATTCGGCAGGCTCGGCAGCATGCAACTTTCTCCCGATGGGAAGGAAGTCCTCTATACCGTTAGCAGGTATGATGTCAAAACAAATAAAAACATCAGCGATATTTTCAGGATCTCAACCAAAGGGAGCGACCCTGTAGTGCTTACCGACGGAGCAGGAAAGAATTACAGTCCCAAGTGGTTCCCCACCGGAGATAAGATCGGGTTCCTTTCCGGTGGACAACTATGGGAAATGGATCCTGCGGGCAACAGAAAGAAGCAGGTTTCCTTCCTGGAGACTGATATCAACAGCTTTGACTGGTCACCCGATGGCTCCAGGATCATGCTTACCATGGATGTGAAGCTGGAAAAGACACCGCAGGAGATCTATCCCGATCTTCCCGAAACCAATGTGCGGATCATCGATGATTTGATGTACCGCCACTGGAATGCATGGCATGATTATGCCTACAGTCATATTTTTGTGGCTGAGTATTCCAGCACCGGGCTTGGTGAACCACTCGACATCATGATGGACGAGCCCTGGGATGCTCCTCTTGCTCCTTATCACGATGACGCAGAATTAACATGGAGTCCCGATGGGAAACAGATTGCCTATACCTGTAAGAAAATGAAGGGCAGGGAATACGCAATGAGCACCAACTCAGACATTTACCTTTACGACCTGGCTTCCGGGGAAACGAAAAACCTGACGGAAGGAATGCCCGGATACGACAAGTATCCATCCTTCTCGGAAGACGGCAGCAAGTTAGCCTTTCAGAGTATGGCAACACCCGGATACGAAGCAGACCAGGTAAGGCTTTTTGTCATAGATATGGCAAGTGGCAACATGGAATACTGGACTGAAGGTTTTGACCAGAATGTGGACCATGTCATATGGAAAGGGGATAAGCTTTATTTCATCAGCGGGATCCATGCCACATTCCAGCTTTATGTAATGGATGCCAACAGCAAAGAGATCCGCCAGATCACAGAAGGGCACCATTCCTACGGATCTTTTGCCATGGCCGGGGATGTATTTGTAGCTACCAAGCAGGATATTGCCTACGCCACAGAGATCTTTCTTGTTGATCCTGCCAGCGGGCAGGAGACCCAGCTGACAAACACCAATAAAAATATCTATGACCATATCAAGGTTCCCAGGGTGGAGGAACGCTGGGTCAAGACAACAGATAATAAGGACATGCTGGTATGGGTTATTTACCCGCCTAATTTTGATGCCAATAAAAAATATCCAGCCATACTGTTCTGCGGGGGCGGTCCCCAGAATGCCATCAACCCCGATTTCCACTACCGCTGGAACTTCCAGCTCATGGCAGCACATGATTATATCATTGTGGCGCCCAACCGCCGGGGACTCCCCACCTTTGGGCAGGAGTGGAACCTGCAGATTTCGACGGATTACGGTGGACAAAACATGAAGGATTACCTGAGCGCAATCGATGCTGTAAGTGCCGAACCTTATGTTGATCAGGAACGGCTAGGTGCCATTGGGGCAAGCTATGGAGGGTATTCAACTTTCTACCTTGAGGGTATCCATGAGGGAAGGTTCAAGACCTTCATTTCCCACTGCGGAATATTTAACCTGGAAAGTATGTATACCGCCACAGAGGAAACATTTTTCGTAAATTTTGATAATGGCGGACCGTACTGGGAAACACCCACTCCGAGAAATTATCAATTCTCGCCACACAGGCATATTCAGAAATGGGATACCCCCATTATGATCATTACCGGGGAGATGGATCTTAGGGTTCCCTATACCCAGAGCCTGGAAGCATACAATGCAGCCAGGTTAAGGAACATACCAGCCAGGCTCCTGATATTCCCTGAAGAAACACATTTCGTGACCCAACCCCAGAATGCCATCCTCTGGCAGCGGGAGTTCTTTGGCTGGCTCGATCAGTGGTTGAAATAGTGATCCGTGAAAGTTTTTTCTTAAATTCGTAAAAACCAACAATGTCCGGCATGAACAATTTCTTCCAGTTTCTGCTGCATTTTATTTTCATTGCCACTTTCCTTTTTGTCTACATCATTGCCATCATTATCCTTAAGCCCTTCCGGTTGCACCGGAAGCGCAGGGTATCCACCGTTGCACTGAAACTTTCCTACCTTGTTTACCTGGCCTTTTTTCTGGCCTTTGTTTACCTGGTATTGTTTTTTGCAGACAATGAAGTGAATACGGAAGAAAATATGGAAAACGGCACTTCAGCCATCTATTATATCATTGTGCTGGTGTCGTTTTTCATTCCCAATATCGGGATTATGATACGAAGGCGTTTTAAGAAAAACCGGGGGACCTATAATTACCTGGTCACATCCTTCAATTTCATCATCATCCTTGCCCTGGTTTTCATGATGAGCCAGGTGCAGTGGGCTTTCTAACAACGGTACAGCTTAATTGCCCTTTCGATCTTATCCTTAATGGGTTGATATCCATCCAACCAGTGGATCTTTATGCCATCACGTTCCATTTTCCTGAACCAGGTCATTTGCCGTTTGGCAAACTGGTGGATGGCTGTTTCCAGTTTAGTAAACATTTCTTCATAACTGATATGCCCTGTTAAATATTCTGTGATGTATTTGTATTCCAGGCCATAATATATCAACTTCTCCGGGGTGATACCTTCATCAAGCAGTGCCTGTACTTCATCTGCCATTCCCTGATCAAACCGCTCCATAAGCCGCTGGCTTATCCTTTTTCGACGTGAGAGCCTGTCAAAATTAATGCCCAGTACAAGGGGACGGATTGCTGGTATTTGATCATCCAGTTCCGGATGCACCTGATAATACATTTCAATTTCCACGGCCCTGATCAGCCGCTTCCTGTCCACAATATCCGTTTTGTTATGCAGTTTTCTGAATCCGGCCAGCCTGGCCACCAGATCATCTATACTTTCCTGTTCAGTTTCCTTCCTGAGTCTTTGGTTTACCGGGACCCGGATCAACCTGTACCCCTTCAGGACTGCCTCAATATACAGACCGCTACCGCCACATAATACGGGCAACCTGCCTTGTGTACTTATCTCCTGAAATACCCTGATGAAATCCTTCTGGTATTCATAGACATTATACTCGTAGCCGGGCTCGAGGATATCGATAAGGTGGACGGATACCTGCCTGCCATCTACCAGATAATCTTCATAATCCTTACCTGTGCCTAAGTTCATGCGGCGGTATACCTGCCTGGAATCTGCACTGATCACTTCTCCCTCCAGTTTTTCAGCCAGGCATGCCGCAAACCTGGTTTTTCCCCCGGCTGTATGTCCCAGCACAGTGATCAGGTTGTATGAGGAATCTTCAGTCATTCCAACAAAGGTCGCAAAGAAGGCGGAAGTACGCAAGTGAGTGAATTCTTATTAACTTTGCAGCTTGATGAGAAGGGGATGGAAAACAGGATTAACATAAAGAACAAGAAGGCATATTTCGATTACGAGATCCTCGATAAACTGGTAGCAGGTATGCAACTTACAGGCACGGAAATTAAATCAATCCGTATGGGAAAAGCAAGCCTGTCAGAATCCTATTGCCTTTTCAAAAACAAAGAACTCTGGGTAACGAACATGAGGATCTCCATTTATGACCAGGGAAGTTACAACAATCACGAACCATACCGCGACCGCAAACTTCTGCTTAACAGAAAGGAACTGAATAAACTGGAAAAGCAGACCAGGGAAAAGGGACTGACCATTATTGCGCTTCGTGTTTTCATCAACGAGAAAGGTTATGCCAAACTTGAAATTGCGCTTGCCAAGGGCAGGAAGAAATACGATAAGCGTGAAGCCATCAAGCAGAAGGACATGAAACGGGATATGGAACGTCTTGGAAAACTCCGTTAAGCGGCATCGGCAGTTGGCATGGGTATCCAACCAGCATGCTACTGGGCAAAGAAGAAATTGATCACCTCGTAGACCTCATCTGTATCCATAAAGGATTTGAAATCAAAGAAATCATCAATGGCCAGGAGTAATTCATCGAAACTCAGGTATTTATCGCCATCAAGATCCAGGACATGGAATTTCGCATCCATCTGATCGAGTACCATACGCTCCCGTTGCTCACTGGGGACTAAATACAGGTCGAGTTCGCTCCTGGATATGGCTTCGCGCGTAGCCAGCAGGGTCTCCAGTTCTCCCTCGGTCATCTCGACCCCCCGTTCATTCACCATGGCACCGGCTGGAGAATCCTCGTCATCCATATAATTTGGAACACCATCCAGGTCATCATCAAAGGGACAACCTGTGGAATCAACATCCACCCCATCAGGTGTTCCGGAACAATCGTCCACCCCGTCCACGACACCATCCCCATCCTCATCTTCAAACATCAGGTAATCAAAGTCATCCAGCTCAGCAAACAGCAACTCCTCCGTTCTGACCTTGGGCTCTGAAAAAAGATCCAGCTGCAGGCCGACATAGGTAAAGGCAAAATGATCATTGGCGGTATTTCCGGTGATTCCCTCCCCTTCCGAGCTGACGTTATCAATCAGGTCTGTAAAGGTAAAGTGAAAACTGGCACCCATTCTCATTTTCATCCGCTCACTGATATTGAAATCCAATCCAATGTCAAGGGGAACTGCAAAATTGGACTGACGATAATTTCCCAGTCCATAAAGGTCGGCCTCACGCAAGTCAGTTTCATAGTCCCAGTCCCTCATCATAACCTCACTGCGAATTCTGCCTGCACCGGCCTGGGGTATATCCCTGATGGTTCCGTCAGACCAGTAATTGTACTTCACGTTTCCCCGCCACAAGTCGCCTTTGGCATTGAAAAGGAAAGCTTCAAAACCAAGAGATACAAAGGGTTGCAGGACTGGGGATTCTTTTTCGTAGAGATGTCCGAAATTATATTCCAATCCCACACCAAATGAATTGATGGTAGAATTAAAATTCAGGTTCCGTTCCATGTCTGTAATCGACCGCTCATTGCCGGTTACTTCCCCGAACAACAGGGAAAAATTTATCAAAAATGTCCTCTTCCTGTCAAAAGGAGGGGATGAAACATTGACCTTGAATCCAGATTTGTCTGTCAGGGGAGTCGGAAAACTGTTCCTGACATCCCCGAAAAAGTGCATGGTTCCAAATGCTATACCGATCACAGGCATGTAGGTAGGATTCTCAACCTCTACTCTCCTGATCAGCAGGGAATCATAGTCGATCTCCTGTGCACCAGCCCTGTCTGCAAGGGCAAGCATGGCAGCCATGATAATAAATAATATTATGGGAAGCCTGGATCTCATCCGGGTGAATTTATCAGCCTCCTGTTGCCCGCCTGGCTTCTATTACATTAATGCGTTTGCCATTCCTGTAAGCGACAACAAATGCCCCCTTAATGCCCCTGGACAGAACGGTTTCTCTGATACCACTTGCCTGCTTGTAGGTGCCAAAGGAACCAATGGTATACTTATACAAGCCATTATGTTGTTCAACCAGTACCGGCCTGGACAGATTGTAGGCAGCAAATTCCTTGTTGGCATCACTGAACCTGCTTGTGGCTGCCAGCTGAATCCTGTAATAAACACCATCCTGGACAGACAGTCTTTGCCGGTCAGGAATTCTGGATGAACCCGTAGTCACCGGTGTTGTGCGGGTTTCTTTGACTACCGGTTTTTCTTCCTTAACGGGTGGTTTCTCTTCTTTCACAGGTGGGTTCTCTTCCTTCACAGGTGGGTTCTCTTCTTTCACAGGTGGGGGTTTATCTTCTTCCACCCGGGGTATCTCCTCCCCACTACGGAGGGAAACCATGAGCGCTTCAATGTTCGCGCTGCTTATCCCACTCAGGTACATGTCCTTTTGTGCGATATCGACAGAGATATTACGTCCCTCCAGAATATAAAAGAGGGTGCCGCTGATCTGAAGATCACTGATGCTTTTGGAAGCTTCCGGGATCAACCTGTAACTTACTGTGAAACCGGGAACATCAGGTAGATTCATCCATACAAACTTGGCAATCCCGTCTTTAAATGTAAAAAGCCCCTCCCTTGGTTCCATTACCACGGCCTTGAATCCTGAAGGGATCTGTTCCTCGATCTTGGCAAACTTATTCATATCCTTCTTATATACCAGCAAATTCACCATGATATCATTGCCCGTTTCGGTTTTATATGGCGTTTGCCGGATACAGATAACATTACTGGTTGTATGGGTGCCTGCCTGTTCTGCTGCCAGGGCTGATATAAATGACCCGATATCAATTTGCCTGTCCGCCGTAACAGAGGGTGACGGGGTGATGTTGATATTCTCAGATTTCAGGTTAACAGATTTCCTTTCATTGTTCTCCACATAAGAAAACTCACCACCAAATGTAAAGGTCCCTTTCAGCCTTTCATGCACCAATATCTTGTAGTTGAGGAGTAATGTGCTTTCTGAAGGCAATTTTAGCCAGATAAACCGTACTCTCTGGTTATCAAAACTATAATCAGCTGAGCCTGAGTTCTCCTGAACAGCCGTTAATCCCGCAGGCAGTTCCTGCTGTAACCTGCTGAATTCTTCAAGATCCCCCTTATCGATGGCAATGGATACCCGAAATTCCTGCCCGGCTCCAACCACTGAAGGGACTGTCATTCTAACAGAAACCGGGTCCTGGGACAGCAGCATGGCAGTGCCCAGGAAAAGCAGCAATGCTGTGGTGATTGATTTAATCATTAGATTATCAATATTTTACATCAAACATGCAAATATCATAAATATTTGGTAACAATTCAAAATTTTAAATTAACAAAATCAAAACGCTGTTAAGCTTTTGCTTAACAGCAATAATACGATGAAAACTGCAGAGAGGTTACTAGAAATTGGGATGGAGAAGGTATTTTGAATAGAAATAATCTATCTGATTAACCGCTTCTTCTGCATCATCCACAAGGATAAAAAGATCCATATCCTTCGCACTGACGTTTTTTTCTTCTGCCAGTATCACATCTTTGACCCACTTGATTAAACCTTTCCAATAAGATCTCCCTACGAGGATTATCGGGAATTGTCCGATTTTGTCAGTCTGGATCAGCGTTATGGCCTCGAACAGCTCATCTAATGTTCCGAATCCGCCAGGAAGGACAATGAATCCCTGGGCATATTTCATGAACATAACCTTCCTGACAAAGAAATGATCGAACGTAATGAGTTTATCACGATCAATGAACAGGTTGGCTTCTTGTTCGAAAGGCAGGTCAATATTGATCCCCACAGATTTTCCTTTTCCGCGTTTGGCCCCCATGTTTGCAGCTTCCATGATGCCAGGTCCACCCCCGGTAATCACACCATATCCCCGCTGGGTAAGCTGGAATGCGATCTCTTCGGCCAGCTTAAAATACTTATTTTCCGGCCCGGTCCGGGCTGAACCAAAGATGGAGACACAGGGACCAATCCTGGCCAGTTTTTCAAATCCTTCAACAAATTCGGACATGATCTTGAAGATCCTCCATGAATCGGATGCCTGGATCTCATTCCAGTCCTTTTCTTCGAAGGCCTTGATGACTTTTTCTTCATTGCTGCTCATGTTATAATATTTTATTTAAATAGAAGGCGGGTATTATGCCGTCAATATTCCGGAAGAACGTTTCAGTTCTTCCTTCAGAAATCCAGCTGTAAAACTTGTTTTGCACTGTGTAATTTCTTCAGGCGTTCCCGTACACATCACCTCTCCTCCCCTGATACCACCTTCCTTTCCCAGGTCAATTATGTAGTCTGCCACCTTGATAACATCCATATTATGTTCGATCACAATTACGGTGTTGCCCCGGTCAACCAGCTTATTCAACACCTCGAGAAGGATCCGAATATCATCGAAGTGAAGTCCGGTTGTCGGTTCATCCAGGATATAAAGGGTCTTTCCAGTATCTTTCCGGGCCAGTTCTGCAGCCAGTTTTACCCGTTGCGATTCCCCGCCGGACAGGGTTGTGGATGGCTGTCCAAGGGTAATATAACCCAATCCAACATCCTGTAGTGTTTTCAACTTGTTCGAAATGGATGGAATATGCTGGAAGAATTCAACTGATTTATTGATGGTAAAACCCAGCACTTCACTGATCGAAAAACCTTTGTACTTGACTTCCAGGGTCTCCCGGTTGTATCTTCGACCGTTACATTCCTTACATTGTACATAAACATCCGGCAAAAAATTCATTTCGATGGTCTGAACACCGGCTCCCTTGCATTCATCACACCTGCCCCCCGCTACATTAAAGGAAAACCTTCCGGCCCTGTAACCCCTGATCTTGGCTTCAGAGGTCTGTTCAAATATCTTCCTGATATCAGAAAAGACCCCTGTATAGGTGGCTGGATTCGACCTTGGGGTCTTTCCAAGAGGGGACTGGCTCACCTCTATCACTTTATCTACCAGCTCAGTACCATGGATAGCCTCATATGGAAGGGGTTCTTTCACGGAACGGTAGAATCGCTGGCTGAGGATGGGATGTAGTGTTTCATTCACCAGGGAGGACTTTCCGCTGCCCGATACCCCTGTCACACAAATGAATAATCCCAGTGGAAAGGGTACAGAAATATTTTTCAGGTTATTCCCTCTTGCTCCGGTAATCACCAGTTTTTGACCATTGTCATTTCGCCGGGTGGCCGGAACGGGGATCATTTTTTTATTATTCAGGTAATCGCATGTCAGGGTATTTCCCCCGGCAATCTGATCCGGGGATCCACTGGTAACTACTTCTCCCCCATGACGGCCTGCCCCGGGACCAAGGTCGAGGATATGATCAGCGGCCAGGATCATTCCCCGGTCATGCTCCACAACGATAATTGAATTACCAGAATCCCTGAGTTCCTTCAGGGCATGGATAAGTTTCAGGTTGTCCTTCTGATGCAAACCAATGCTTGGTTCATCAAGTATATACAGGACATTCACCAGTTGGGAGCCGATCTGAGTAGCCAGCCGGATCCGCTGGCTTTCCCCCCCGGATAAACTCCTGGCACTACGGTTAAGGGACAGGTAATCCAATCCTACATCCAGCAGGAATTTCAAACGGCCCCTCAGTTCTTTAAGTATGTCCCTGGCTATGGTGAGCTGACGCTTGCTTAACCGCTGTTCAATGCCATCAAACCACCTGTAAAGTTCGATGATATCCATGCCTGCCAGGGCGGCAATGTTCTCCCCATCCAGCCGGAAATGGAGTGCTTCCTTATTGAGCCTGGCACCCTGGCACACCGGACAGGTAACTTTTCGGATGTACTGGTCAGCCTGCTTTTGAGCCCGCTTCCCATTTCCCTCGTACCCGAGATTATTGTAAATGTAATTCACGATGCCATCAAAACTCAGAAAGTAATTTGATGATGTTCCCAGTGGAGTATTCTGCAGCTTAAAGCTCTCTTCCGATCCATACAGGATCTTCTCAAAGGCTTCGGCGGGGATTTCCCGGATGGGCGTATCCAGGGTAAAATCATATTTCTTGGCCACGGCTTCAAGCTGCCAGAATATCAAGGCATTCCGGTAGGGACCCAGGGGTTCTATCCCGCCTGTTTTGATGCTTTTTCCCGTATCCGGAATGATCTTGGATATATCGACCTCGCTGATCTCTCCCAGGCCATTGCACCTGTTACATGCCCCATGTGGAGAATTGAAGGAAAAGGTATGGGGTGCTGGCTCATTATAGGAAATGCCACTGGTGGGACACATTAACTGGCGGCTGAAGAATTTTGCAGCATTTTCCTGTATGTCGAGGACCATCATGATCCCTTTTCCCTGGTTCATGGCCGTAGCTATGGATTCCTTAAGACGTTTCCGGTCGTCTCCGATCTCCAGTTTATCAACAACCACCTCAATATTATGGGTTTTGTAACGGTCTACCCGGAGACTAAGTGTCAGTTCAGTCAGTTCACCGTCTATCCGGGCATATAGGAATCCTTTCCTCCTGAACTGCTCAAATAGCTCCCGGTAATGTCCCTTCCGTCCTTTCACCATCGGGGAAAGCATCATGACCCGTTTTCCGGTATATTTTTCCTGTATCAGCTGCAAGATCTGGTCATCGGTATACTTTACCATTTTCTCACCGGTAACATGAGAATAGGCATCCGCAGCCCGGGCATATAGCAAGCGCAAAAAATCATAAATTTCGGTGATCGTTCCGACGGTTGAGCGCGGATTCCGTGAGGTTGATTTCTGCTCAATGGAAATAACAGGGCTCAATCCGGTTATCTTATCCACATCCGGCCTTTCCATGCTTCCCAGGAATTGCCGGGCATAAGCAGACATGGTTTCCATGTACCGACGCTGACCTTCAGCATATATGGTATCGAAGGCGAGTGATGATTTACCGCTGCCGCTTAAACCGGTAATGACCGTCAGACGGTTCCGGGGGATCTCCACATCTATATTTTTCAGGTTGTGAACCCGGGCGCCGAGTACACGGATGAACTGATCATCTTCCAAAAATTCATTATTTAACTTATCAGTCATCCTCTAATCCATACTTTGGCTGAATTCACGGTATCCTTTTTCGGGAATGGAGATATAATAGGTTTTACCACTCGTGTTGCTTAATTTATTATCTCTCAGCCAGGGATTGAATATTTTGAGAACCTTATAATTAATTGAATACCTGCTGGCAAATTCTGCAAAATCCGCAACGGGTTTGTCAACCGTTACCTGATATACAGGAATAGGTGGGTACAGTTCATCATTTTCGAAAACGAAACCATACTTCTCTGGCGCTGACATGATCAGTTTCAGTGCCAGCACTCGGTAAATATAACGGCCGGTTTCCTCATTCAGCAATATATCATAATAATACCTGTTGTTCTGTCTTTCAATCTGCCGATTCAGTCCTGTCCGTCCAACATTAAAGCTGGCTGCAGCCATGGTCCAGTTTCCATAAAGCTCATAGGAACGCAGCAGGAATTTACAGGCGGCTTCGGTAGATTTCTCCAGGTGATAACGTTCATCTACTTCACCATTTACCTCCAATCCATATTCCTGTGCCGTTGCTTTCCGGAACTGCCAGTAGCCAACCGCGTTGGCTGGTGATACCAGGTTCATCAGGTCAGATTCTGCGACTGGAAGGTATTTGAAATCATCAGGTATTCCATTCGCTGCAAGGATTTTTTCAATTACCGGGAAAAATCTGTGGGCACGTTTGATCAGTAAGAGGGTATGGGACTGCCAGTAAGTATTGATCAACAATTCATGGTCCAGTGCTTCGAGCACATCGAAATTTTCCAGGGGTGTCCTTTCACCTGCAAAATCCAGCTCATCAGGAATGGGAGCAGAAGTTACCACATATTTACACTGGCTCCCATTGTCATCCGGTCCCTCTTTCTCATCCGTGGCCCGGATGAATAAAGCTACCACCAACACTGTAATAGAGACCAGTCCGGTAATTGATAAAACAGTTCGTGTTTTTCCTGATTGTAACATGCTTAATTGTTTTCGAAAAAACACAAAAATACGGAATTTTTATGGAAGAAATAAGAGTCCGGGGTCTGAAAATCTCAGAGCAGGAGCTTAAAATGTATATAAAATACCGGTGTAGAACCCGATGGCATATGGATAGGATTTGATCATTGAATCTGAATTTATGGAATTCAGGTATAAGCGGAATGTGGGTTCGAGGTTTATATGAAATCTTTTAGAGATTGAATAATCTACACCAACCCCCATTATACCGCTATAGTTCACAGGTTTCAGGTCAGCTGTTGTGCCGATCTGTTTCTTGTTGCCGTCTTCCTGGTAATAAGCCTTGCTACCTACCAGGAAATTGGTGCTGAGTCCGCTGAGCAAATGGAAACCCAGTCTCCTGTCAACTACCCTGTATCGAAGGATTACAGGCAATTCGAGGTATTCAAAATGCTGCAGTATCTCCCCATTAGCATCACTGAGAGTATTTGTCGTCATGGAGATTGAGGCCAATTCTCCGATAGCCAAAGGTACCTCGTTAGCCAGATAAGCATTATCCAGGCTTTGCGGCATTTCGATGGTCCCGGTAGAATTATTGATTGAGGCCTGTCTGGATGCACCAGCATCCATGAAGGTGTTTCTTTCATCAAGCTGGGCATAATATGCATTACCGACCTTCATACCCGTCCTGGAATAATGCAGTCCGGTTTGAATAGACAAACGCTTCAGGGGTGCATATTGGACATTCACCCCGCCGGCATAGGTTACTATCCCGTCTTCAAGGTCATTGTAATATGATGAGCCGGCCGTGTTTCCATCTGATACTTCCAGGTTACGGTAACTGTAAACCGGGGAAACCTGCGTTCCAACACCCCATTTATCATGTGATGCCTGTCCATCCTCTCCCCATTCCTCGAATACATCTATCCCTTCACTTTCTTCGGGCAATGTTGACTTATAGTAACTCATGGCCAGCAGGGTCTGAGGGTCAGTAAATTCGGTCTGAAACCCTGTACCAGATCTGCGTGGGACAGGTTTAAGCAAACCGGCATGAACCTGATCACCTGAGACAGTACCATTCCCCTCTGTTGAAGCTGACAATGTTTCCCCCTGGGGTGCAGGCATATTGGCATCTGCGAGGTTCACCTGTTTTTCCCGGATACCATTTTCCGCCGGAACTGATTGAAGGTTTGCCTCAGCCGGGGTATCCCGGCTTTCTGCTTCCGGCGTATCTCTGCTTTCTGCTTCCGGGGTATCCCGGTCATCTGCTTGGGGCATTTCCTGGCTATCTGCTTCCGGGGTATCCCGGATGACCAGTTTGGTTTCCGGGGATTCCCTCAGCAGGATCCATATGGTTCCAACCGCCAGAATAACCGCAATGGATGCAGCAATCCGCCTGATCCACAGAACTTGTTTCTTCCTTTTGTCCAGTTCCAATGCCGAAGAAATTCCCCTCCATACCTCATCCGGTGGAGCAGCTTCAAATTGCCTGAGCTGGTCCCTGAATCGCCGATCTGTTGTATTTTTTCTTCTGCTCATTTTTCCTAACTGATATGCTCACTCGTATCAAAATACTGTTTTACCTTTTGCTGCAGTATATCCCTTGCCCTCGAGAGGTTTGATTTTGATGTCCCCACCGTGATTCCCATCATTTCACTGATCTCTTTATGTGAATAACCTTCAATGGCATAGAGATTAAATACCATCCTGTATCGAGGGGAGAGATCCTGTACCAGCCTGACAAGATCCGTGGCAGACAATTTTTCAAAAACCTCCTCATATACCATATCTTCCTTTTTCACCGTGTTATCTGTTAGCGGATACATCCTTACCTGGCTGCGGTAACGCTCGAGTGCCGTATTGATCATGATCCTCCTGATCCAGCCTTCAAATGATCCCTTTCCCCTGAACTGTTCGAGTTTACGGAAGACCTTGATGAAACCCTCCTGGAGAATATCGGCGGCATCATCCTGGTTATCTGCGTATTGCAGGCATAGACCATACATCCTGGTAGAGAACATTGTATACAACTGTTCCTGGCACTTCCTGTTACCTTTCAGGCAGCCATTAATTATATTGTTTAGCTCGTCCACCAAAAATTCAGTGAGAATTTGCACGTTTAAATTACTACAATTTGGTGGACAAAAACTCTGCCACAATTATTGTCGCTGTTCATCCAATAGATGAGTGAAAGTTTGGAAAGGTTGCGTGTGAAGGCATGTGTGTGAGTGTGCACACATCACAAATGGATTACTTCATCGTAGGCGGCGGCGGCGGCTTCCATCACTGCTTCCGACATGGTTGGATGGGGATGGATAGATTTGATCATTTCATAACCGGTAGTTTCCAGCTTCCGTGCTACGACAATTTCTGCGATCATTTCTGTTACATTAGCACCGATCATATGAGTACCTAGTAGTTCCCCGTATTTGGCATCAAAGATCATTTTTACGAATCCGTCTTTTTGTCCGGCAGCACTTGCCTTCCCGGATGCTGTGTATGGGAATTTCCCAACTTTGACCTCATAACCCTCTTCCCTGGCAGCTTTTTCTGTGAGTCCGACAGATGCTACTTCCGGACTTGTATAGGTGCAGGCAGGAATATTGGTATAATCAATTGGCTCGACATGATGGCCGGCGATCTTCTCGACACAAAGGATGCCTTCTGCAGAAGCCTTATGCGCCAGTGCGGGTCCGGGTACAATATCCCCAATGGCATAGATCCCTTCCACATTGGTCCTCATGAATTCATCCACCTTGATCTTATCATTCTCTGTTTCAATCCCAAGTTCCTCCAGTCCAATGTCTTCTATATTAGGACTTATACCAACGGCGGATAGAACAATGTCAACTTCAACTTCTTCTTCTCCCTTTTTGGTTTTGATTTTCACCTTGCATTTTCCTCCCTTGGTATCAACAGATTCAACTGTGGAGCTGGTCATTACCTTCATTCCGGCTTTTTTAAATGAACGCTCCAGCTGCTTGGAAACCTCTTCATCTTCAAGCGGTACAACATTCGGTAAAAACTCCACGAGGGTCACTTTGGTCCCCATACTGTTGTAGAAATGAGCAAATTCACTGCCTATGGCACCTGATCCGACCACTACCATAGTTTCAGGAAGTTCGGTAAGGGTCATGGCTTTGCGGTAGCCAATTATTTTTTTTCCATCGATCTTCAAATTCGGTAATTCACGCGACCGGGCTCCTGTAGCGAGTATGATGTGATCTGATTCAACCGTAGTTTTTTTGCCATCAGTACCTGTAACCTCAACTTTTTTCTTGCCTGTAAGTTTCCCGGAACCCGTTAAAACCTCAACCTTGTTTTTCTTCAATAGGAACTGAACCCCTTTGCTCATATCATCTGCCACACCGCGGCTCCTTTTAACGATGGCCATAAAATCAGGTTTTGCTTCACCTGACAGGGAAATTCCATATTCCTCTGCATGCTTGAAATAATCATAGACAAGCGCACTCTTTAGCAGGGATTTGGTAGGGATGCATCCCCAGTTCAGGCAGACACCCCCGAGATTTTCCTTTTCAATCACGCCTGCTTTCAAACCAAGCTGAGCAGCCCTGATTGCTGCCACGTAGCCACCCGGGCCACTACCAATGACAAGTATATCAAATTTCATATACTGGATTTTTTCAGAGTTATAAGTCTTTTATTAGAATCAGACAAAATTAGGAGAAAATCCTGTGATATTAAAATAAAAGAAATTGTTCATAAAAAGGCCTGTCAATATACACGCCTTGTTGATTTAATTATTTCTGTAACTGCATAGATTTTTGTAATTATGCATGGGG
>DAOWJB010000226.1 GCA_030640625.1 Bacteroides sp. | reverse complement strand
GTACGACAGAAAAATTGGCATGCTGAATCCCCTGCACTTTTATCCTGCCGTAAAAACTTTAAAAGATTGGCTGGCCAATGAGAACAAGACGCTCTCTGAAATCCGGGTAAGCTGCCATCCCACCCATCTTGTAAATGGATATGCTGTGAACGGGTTTTCCGGAACAGTGCAGCCCCTGCAAAGGATGATATCTTATATTACAGGTAAATACCCGCTATCTCTTTTCATTGAAAACAGGAAATCAGATCGGATCAAAACCTGGATCCTGGATTACAACTCCTTCCAGGCCATTATCCGGGTTGATCCCGTACAGACAGGATGGATCATGGAAGTTAATGGTCCGCAATTAAGTGCCACGGCCGACCATACCGGTTTACTCAGACTCAATAATGAAGTAGAACCCAGGCTAAGCCCGGCACCATCAGTCTGGGAAAGATCCATGATAAAAAACCTGGAGGACTTTATACAGGCTGTCCGGATGAGATCCGAACCTGCGATAAATTCACTCGACGGACTGGCATCCATCATCCTCAACCAGGCTTCTGAGAAGTCAATGCAAAACGGAAATAAGGTAAGTCTCTGAGTTACTTACCAGGGAATGACTTTTCTGTCGGCATAGAATTTCCCTGTCTCGATTTTATCGGCAGTAGCCAGCCACACTGCCGTATCGGCTCCTTCTTCGATAGACTTGTCAGCGTTCGGTCCACCCATATCGGTACGAACCCAGCCGGGACACATGGTATTCACCTTGATCCCATCCCCTTCCAGTTCTTTGGACAGGATGATTGTCAGGGCATTAAGGGCTGTCTTGGAGATCCGGTAAGCTGCCTGTCCTGATCCCATCCCGGACAATTGCCCTGCCCTGCTGGAGATGTTGATCACCCTGGCATCCTTGCTATCTTTAAAATAAGGAACCATTGCCCTGGTCAACATGAGAGGACCATACAGGTTGGTTGCCATTGTTTTATGTAAATCATCCATATCCATTTCCATGGCAGTGTGATTTTCCTCTATCTGGATCCCCGCATTATTGATTAATACATCCAGCCTTCCACAGGTATCTTCAATATATTCAGCTATATCACTGATACCTTGTTCATCGGTAACATCAAGTTGATGGAACCATGCTGTCTTCCATTTCTCCCTTAAGTCGTTAACAAGGGGACGTCCTGCATGCATGTTACGAGCAGTGAATACGACATTCCATCCAATTTCCAAAAGCTGTTTGCCTATTTCCAGGCCGATTCCCCGGCCAGTGCCGGTGATCAAAGCAATTTTGTCCATAGTTTTATTTGGTTTTCATGACTTTAATAACTGTCTTATCCGTAGCTGTCCGCAAGATAATATAATACATCCCGGTACGCACCTGGCTGCCTGAGCCATCCTTTCCATCCCAATGGACACGGTTTAAACCAGGCTGCTGGTCCTCCTTTATCAAAGATCTGATTTTCTGTCCGAGTATATTATTGACCTGTATCTCAACCCGTCCGTTTCTTTGCAGCTGGTATTCTATGGTTATTTTCTCCTTGAATGGATTGGGGTAAGCACTTGCCTCCTCCAGTAATGGCATGGCTTTTACCTCCTTAAGTGATCCTTCATGCTGGGCATTCACTCCCGGTACTAGGATAAAAAAGAAAACAATACCAAATAAATAAATTATTAAATGTAAACGTCTGCTCATAACCAACTCTCCCTTATTATGATTGCGAAAATATGAAAATCTGATCATATGTAAAAATATGAATGCAAATTTAATGCCGATTTAACAGGAACGTATAAAAGCGTATACATATTAAACCTTAGTTTTTTATATTTATAGAAAAAAATGCATATGAAGGCATTGACATTCCACGGCAAAATGGATATTTCTTATGAGACGGTACCGGATCCGAAAATCAAGGAACCTGCAGATGCCATCGTAAAAGTGATCAATACGGCAATATGCGGTTCTGATCTGCATATCTACCATGAGCGGGAATCCGGACTCGATAAGGGAACGGTAATGGGGCATGAATTTATCGGAGAGGTGGTGGAGACAGGCAAACAGATCAGGAACCTGAAAAAAGGTGAAATGGTGGCGAGTCCATTTACCACCAATTGCGGACAATGCTATTTTTGTGATATTGGCCTGACAGCCCGCTGTATAAACGGCCAGCTCTTTGGCTGGATGGAAAGTGGGATAGGATTGCAAGGGACCCAGGCTGAATATGTCAGGGTGCCCTATGCTGATACCACACTGGTCAGCATTCCTGAGGACCTTTCTCCCAAACATGTTCTGCTGAGCGGAGATATTCTCTCGACAGGTTATTTCTGCGCCGATATGGCGGAAATTAATCCAGGCGGACTCTATGTCGTGATTGGCTGTGGACCGGTGGGCATGCTGACCATCATGAGTGCCTTTGAACAGGGCGCACAACATATTGTCGCCATAGACACTGTCCCTGCCCGGCTGGATATGGCCAACAGCTTGGGAGCCATAGCCGTACCCCTGAATAAAGACCCTGTATTGAACGTTATGGAAAAAACCCATGGCACCGGAGCCGAAGCCGTAATGGAAGCCGTGGGGAGTCCGGTTGCACAAGACCTTGCACTCAAGCTTGTTCGACCCGGTGGCATTATCTCAACGGTCGGGATGCATACATCTGACCAGTTCACGTTTACCCCTGCCGATGCCTATAATATGAACCTGACCTACAGGACAGGACGCTGTTCCGCCCGATATTACATGGATATCCTTCTGCCCAAGCTCGAGGACTGGCCGTTTGACCTGGATATGATCTTCAGCCATGAACTTCCTCTTTCAGAGGGGCCCCGGGCCTATGAAATGTTTGACAGGAAAGAAGAAAACAGCATGAAGATCCTGCTGAAACCCTGATCAGCATATCCTGGGCAATTGCTCTCCGGTAAGCATATCAATGATCCTGCTGGAACCGATGCTGGTGGTCATTCTTACTACTGAAGGATGTTCGGCGACCACCTTGCCGATTATGCCAGCCTCTTGTCCAAGAGGATGCATCTTCATTTTATCAAGTACGGTTTCCGCCTCACTTCCGGGGAGGATCACCAGGAGTTTCCCTTCATTGGCAATATACATGGGATCTAGACCGAGTACTTCACAGGCTCCTCTGACCTCCGGAGAAACCGGGATCAATTCTTCTTCGAGGACCATGCCCACATCGGCCGACCGGCTGATCTCGTTCAATGTTGTGGCCACACCTCCACGGGTAGGATCCCGAAGTACAGATATGTGCCGGCTGGCATCGAGAATGTTGTCCACCATTCCGTTCAGGGCTGCCGAATCACTTTCAATAGCTGTCTCAAACTCAAGTCCCGCTCTGGCTGACAGGATTGCCACGCCATGATCCCCCATGGTCCCACTTAGAATGATTACATCTCCGGGCTTACAATTACGGGGATCGATATTCACTCCTTCCCTGACCCGGCCAACACCCGATGTGTTGATAAAGATTTTATCACCGCTTCCCCTGTCAACCACTTTTGTATCACCCGTAACAATCTTGACACCTGCCCTGTCTGCCGCCCCTTTCATGCTCAGTACGATCTTCCAGAGATCCCCCATGGGCAGTCCTTCCTCCAGGATCATACCCACAGACAGGTATTCGGGTGTTGCACCACAACAGGCCAGGTCATTAACCGTCCCATTGACAGCCAGGTCGCCAATATTTCCACCGGGAAAGAAAATGGGCTGCACGACAAAGCTATCCGTCGTAAATGCAAGTCTTCCTTCCGGCTGTGGAAAAACCGCTCCGTCATGTCCGGAATTAAGCAGATCATTATTGAAAGCAGGTTTGAACATTTTCTCGATCAGCTGATGTGATAATATGCCCCCGCTGCCGTGTGCCATGGTGATCATCGGGTATTCATTGATGGGAATGGGACAATTTAACTGGAAATCCATTGTATTCTAAAAATCAGGCTGTTTCTGTTTTCTTGAACCTGTAATAGGCTGCACATGCACCTTCCGAACTGACCATGGGAGCCCCCAGGGGATGTTCGGGTTTGCATGCTGCACCAAATGCGGGACAATCAGCCGGTTTTTTCAATCCCTGGAGGACCTCACCGGCAATGCACAGCTCAGATTCCTGCTGGACAATATGGCCAACATCAAAGATATCTTCAGCGTTATAAGTTTCGTATTCTGGAGATAAGCGAAAGCCGCTGTCAGGGATATTTCCTATCCCCCTCCATTTCATGTCAGCATGCTCAAAAACTTCTGTCAGCAATTTCTTTGCCTGCAGATTACCCTCCCTGGTAACCACCCTGCCGTAGGCATTTTCAACTTCTGCAGATCCCTTTTCCAACTGAAGGATAACGCGGTAAATGCCCTGCAGGATGTCCACAGGTTCAAATCCTGTCACAACAATGGGCACCATGTATTTTGAAGCAATGGGCAGGTATTCCTCGTAACCCATCACGGTACATACATGACCTGCTGCCAGGAATCCCTGGATCTTGTTTTTGGGACTGGAGAGTATGGCTTCCATGGCCGGTGGGACCAGCACATGGGAACTCAGAATGGAGAAATTGGTGATCCCCTTACGTTTGGCTTCTTTCACCGCCATGGCATTGGCTGGAGCCGTGGTTTCAAACCCAATGGCAAAAAAAACCACCTGCTTACCTGGGTTATCCACAGCTATTTTAAGGGCATCCAGGGGAGAGTATAATATCCTGACATCCCCTCCCTCCGCTTTTACGCTCAGCAGATCCTTTTCAGAACCGGGTACCCTCAGCATATCTCCATATGAACAGAAGATCACATCCTCACGCTGGGCAATTCTGATGGCCTTGTCAATGATTTCCAAGGGTGTAACACAAACCGGGCAACCCGGACCATGAACCAATTGGATCTTTTCAGGCAGAAACTCCCCGATACTGTATTTCATGATCGCATGCGTTTGTCCACCGCAGATCTCCATGATGGTCCAGTTACCCCTGGTAACCTCATGGATCTTTCTGGAAAGGTTCCGAACCAGCTCTATATCCCTGTATTCATCAACATATTTCATAGCTACTCCCTATTTTTACGACCCAAGCTCGCATCACCAGCCATCCTGACCCATTTCAGCATCCAGTTCACCCAACTGCTTCAGTAGTTCCAGGGTTTCCATGGCATCCTTCTCATCCACTATATTTAATGCCATGCCTACGTGAGCCAATACGTAGTCTCCCTCCTTTACCTCCGGCAGCCACTGAACACATACATCCTTTACAATTCCTGAAAAATCCACCTTTGCCATCTTCATTTCAGAATCGCTCTGATCGATGGAAACCACTTGCCCGGGTACTGCTAAACACATATCTTTTGGTTTTGTGCAAAATAACAAAAAAAAACCCAAAGCCATTTTTGCCGTAAAAGCTTAAATAAACCCAGGAACATATATAATTAAAATATTATGAACCGCTTCATAACCCCCGGTATTTTTCTCCTTTCCCTTATCCTGATAAGTTCATGTCAAGAAGATAATCACGAACCCGAACTTGTGGCCAAAACAGGTCCAGATACATTTGCCAGCATAGGAGATACCGTTTGGCTTGATCTAAGTGGTTCGACAGGGAGTGATTATCAAATCCTCTGGAAAATAAAAACCCAGCCAGGTGAGGATACTGTAGTCTATACAGAAACCGATTCCGCCTATTTTATTCCCCTGAGCAATGGCCTGTACCAGGTAGAGCTTACCCTGACAAAAGGTGATTTGTTCAGCACGGATTACCAGAATATTGATGTTTCCGGTGCTGTGCTCCTGCCGGATATCTTCTCGCAGGATACCCAGCTGAAAAAAATCGCGCTTGATTTTAATACGGATTACAGAGCCATTGGAGAGGTACAGGTACTTGCTGAACTAAGCATTGATCCGGGTGTCATCATTGAATTCGCCAGTGGTGCCTCCCTGGTAGTAAAGAATGAGGGAAACATATACGCCGATAATACCACATTTACAGCAATCGATTCAAGCTGGAAAGGTATCTATGTAGAAAGCACTGGCAATACCTTTGCCAACTGTGTCATAGAAAATGCCGGAAACGCTTCCTTTACAGGCAATGAGAATGAGAAGACTGCAGTACTGGCCGTTGGAAGTTCCACCCTTGCATTTTCGGGAAATACACTGCGTAACAGTGGAGGATACGGGATCGTCGTGAAAGATAATACTGAATTTTTCTTTGATAGCCCGAACCAGGTCTATCCATATACCAATAATCGTTTTGAAAACAATGCCTTTGGTCCGATGGTAATTCCCGTTCACGTGCTGAGTGATCTGGCAGGTCAGTTCTTTGAAAATGAAACACCCGGCACCTATATAGAATTATACGAATCTACCTATTCCTCCCAGGAAACCAAAGATCCCCTTTTCAGTGATATGGGGATTGCCTACCGGATAACCGGAATACTGACTTTTAATAAAAACCTGAGCATTACCCGCGGTGTGAATATGTATTTCGATCAGGAAGCCGGTATCAAGGTCAACGGAATACTGACGGTATCCGGAAATGATACCGCTCCTGTAAACATGGACGGGATCAATCCAATACCCGGTGCATGGATAGGCATTCATGTGAAAAACGGGCATGCCGGATTCTCATACACGAATATCCTGAATGCGGGGAGCAATGCTTTCCCGGACCAGGATGAAAACGCTGCCCTCACCGCTGAACAGACCCTGAGCATGGATCATTGCAAAATCTCCGGCAGTGGAGGCATTGGCCTCTACATGCCTGGCATAGCCCATATCCAGTTTTTCGATAATTTTAAAGACAATACCCTGGAAAACAATGCCATATCCGCAGTCCGGATCAGGATGGATGATGTAAATAAGGTAGTGAACGGGAATACCATTCATGCTGCATCTTCAGCAGTCCCGGCCGTCGAGGTCCACATGGGCGTCGATGATCCTCTCGGTAAATGGCTAAACCTGGATGCCGAAATTGATTACAGTATCATTGAACCGGTAAAAATCAAGGCCACAAAGGATCTGGTGGTTGAAGCCGGGACTACTATACAAATGCTGGCCGGAATGACATGGGAGGTGTCTGGTGGACTCGAGGCAAACGGGCAGTCAGGGGCACCTGTCACTTTTGAAGGAACGGTATCCAAAAAGGGTCATTGGGATGGTATCTTCTTGAATGGTACACAGAAGATCCTGATGAACCATGCTGTGATCCGGGATGGAGGCGGCGCCTTTGAAGACAAAGCCAATGTTATTGTTGAAGCAACCGCCACGGATGTTACCATTACCAATTCTTCCATAACCAACAGCAAAGGATACGGTGTTCTGATCAAATCCGGTGCTTCGGAATTCGGGATCAATGATCCGGCTTCCAATAATACACTCGAAGGAGATCTTGGGGGTTTCCATAAGGAGTAATTACTTATCTTCGTCTGGGTTTTACCTGAATCTTTTATGGCTGAATTAGCAGTAATATTTGATATGGATGGGGTCATTGTTGACTCTGAGCAGGTTTACCAGGAAATTGAGCGTCAGATGTATGATGAGCTGGGGATTCCTGTTTCACCAGAAGAACAACGGATGTTTATGGGAACATCGGAAAGGTTTATGTGGCAGTACCTGATGGAAAAATATCAAATTGAGCCGGATATGGATGTTCTGGTGCAGAAGGAAAGACTCAGGTTTATGGCCGAGATCAACCAGCCTGGCAGGATCCCCCTCATGCCAGGACTCATGGAGTTACTGGAAGATTTAGCCATGTATGAAATCCCGTCCTGGGTGGCCTCCTCCAGCTCCGGGGAGATCATTGAGAAGGTTCTCCTGACAAACAACATCCGTCATTATTTTAAAGGTATTACCAGCGGCGATGATGTGAAAAATTCTAAGCCAGCACCCGATATATTCCTGAAAACGGCATTGAAGGCAGGCATGGATCCCGGCAAATGCCTGGTGATAGAGGACTCTGAAAATGGTGTCAGGGCTGCCAGGTCAGCAGGTATGAAGGTGATTGCACTCCTGCATCAACAAAGCGGAGACCTGAATCTGAAAGAAGCAGACAAAATCATACATTCCCTTCATGAGATAAATACAGCTTTCATAAGGCAGCTTCTGTTAAATCCTTGTTGATATAAATCATTCTCTGGCTTTTACAACCTTACAGGATTTTTAATACTTTTGTGCTTTCATTACTAACCTGCATTAGTCTATTCATTATGAAATATTCCAAATGGCAATTTACAGCCCTTCTTCTTTTAAGGGTGCTGATCGGATGGCACTTCCTTTATGAAGGACTGGTTAAACTAGTCAACCCGGACTGGTCATCTATCGGTTACCTGCTTGATTCAAAGTGGATCCTGGCAGGATTCTTTCATTCCCTGGCAGCCAATCCGGCTGTTCTGAACGTAGTTGATTTTCTGAATGTATGGGGATTGATAATTGTGGGACTCGGACTCATCCTTGGTGTATTTACCCGAATATCCGCCATTGGAGGAATGGTTTTGCTTGGATTTTATTTTCTGAGCCATCCTCCGTTCCTAAACCTCGAGTATGTTCTGCCTTCAGAAGGAAGCTACCTGATCGTGAATAAAACACTGCTCGAATTAATCAGTCTGTGGGTATTATGCCTGTTTCCCACCGGCAGGATCATAGGAATTGACAGAATTATTTTTGGTGTTACAGAATAAAACAAGCAATAATTATGGAAAACGATAAGCAAGGATTATTTGGCAGGATGGACCGCCGTAACATGCTGAAGGGATTGGCTACTGTGCCATTTCTTGGAGCCTTTGCAATTGGATGGTGGCGAAAAAGAAGGAAAGATCATTATCTGCAACATTCCCTGCTGAAGGAAATCGGCATGGATGCCTCCGCACCCGTCATCCCTCCCTCCCCTTCCAGGGATAAAACCATTCGTCTCGGAATCATTGGCTATGGAGGCAGAGGGGCTCATTTGGTCAGGGGGACCGGGTTTGCCCATCCGGAACTGATCCAGGAATGGAAAGAAGCCGCCCTGATAAATTCTGATGATAAAAGATATGAAGATTTTCTGTCCCAGGAGGACCTTAATGTTGAGTTGAATGGTGTTTGCGATGTTTACGATAAACGCGCTGAAAGGGCCTTGCTGGCATCTGGAAATACCTCGCGGGAAGGAACAGATGCCGGTATCACAGCCAATGCCCGCAGATACAGAACCTATCAGGAACTGCTTCAGGCAGATGACATTGATGCTGTCATAATTGGCACCCCCGATCACTGGCATGCCCAGATGACCATTGATGCTGCCCGGGCCGGAAAGCATGTCTACGTGGAAAAAGGCATGACGCGTATCCTTGAAGAAACCTATACAATGGTTGATGCCGTGAAGGAAAGCGGGATCTGCTTTCAGCTGGGACACCAGGGAAGGCAAACAGAAAGCTACCTGAAGGCAAGGGAAGTTGTTGAAAAAGGCCTGTTGGGAGATATCAATCTGATCGAGGTTTGCACCAACCGGAATACACCCAACGGAGCCTGGCAATACAAGATCGATGATGGGGCCGGACCGCATAATATCGACTGGGAACAATTCAGTGGCCCGTATTCTGACCATCCTTTCAGCCTGGAAAGATTTTTCCGCTGGAGATGCTGGTGGGATTATGGCACCGGCCTGTCCGGTGACCTCTTTACCCACGAGTATGATGCGATAAACCAAATCCTTGACCTAGGCATACCATATTCCGTGGTTTCATCAGGAGGTATATATTTCTTTAAGGATGGCCGTGAAGTACCCGATGTCTGGCAGGTTACCTGTGAATACCCCCAACGTGATCTTACCCTGTTATACAGTGCGAGCCTGGCAAGCAGCCGAAACCGGGGCAAGGTGATCATGGGTCATGATGGCCACATGCAGTTGGGCAACTCCTTGACGGTATGGCCAGACAGAGATTCCACACGGTATGAAAAAATGATCGAGCGTGGAATCATAGATCCGGAAAAACCATTGTTCAATTATATTCCCGGAAAGAAAAATGTGGATGCCGTGTCATCAGCCACTGAGGCTTATTTTGCGGGACGGGGACTCCTGTATACTTACCGTGGTGGCAAACGTGTTGATACCACACATTTACATATCAAGGAATGGCTTGATTGTATACGCACAGGTCAACAACCAAGCTGCAATATTGACCAGGGATTCCAGGAAGCCATTACTGCCCAGATGGCCATCATCTCCTACAGGGAAAATAAAAAAGTATTCTGGGATCCTGAGCAGCAAAAAATTATTTGAAATATTTTAATTAATCGACTATTTTAATAGTTGTACAATTAACATTATAGTAATATATTTACCAGATCATTCCCAAGCAGATGACCCAGAATAAATTCTATTTCAATCCTGATCACCTCACACTGACCCCTGCAAAGAGAAGTCTGAAAAAACGGATTACCAGGATCTCTGTATTTATTCTTATTTGTGTTGCCCTTGGGACTACCGGCTACTATTTAACCTCAGGCATCATCAGGACACCAAGGGAAAAAACACTGGTATCACAGAATGAGAAACTTATAAATCTCTATCAGTCCCTGAATGAACGGCTCGATGAATATGAGATTGCATTATCAGAAATCAGGACAATGGATGACAGTATCTACCGTTCCCTCATTGGTAAAGAACCTTTGTCTTCATCCATCCGGGATGCAGGTACTGGCGGGCATGACCCTGCCATGAACCTGAGGGATGCAGCTTACCCCGGGATGGTCATCAATACTGCTGAAAAAATTGATGAGCTGGATTCACATCTAAAAGTGCAGATGAATTCCTTCAGGTCAGTTTTGAAAGAGATGTTCAGCAACAAGGACCGGCTGGTACATTTGCCAGCCATTATGCCTATCTCTAATGAAGACCTCCGACGGACAGGGTCAGGATTTGGCATGAGACAACATCCTATCCTGAATATTGTCAGAATGCATGAAGGAATTGATTTCCATGCACCTATCGGGACAGAAGTTTTTGCGACCGCGGACGGAGTGGTTAAGGATGTCCGGACTTCAGAAACTTTCGGCAAAATGATCGTGATCGACCATGGTTACGGTTTAGAGACCTACTATGCTCACCTGAGTGATTACATTGTTCGAAAAGGAGAAAGGGTAACACGAGGCAATCTAATCGGGTTTGTTGGCAATACCGGCCTTTCAGCCGGACCCCATTTGCATTATGAGGTTCATATTTTCAAAAGGGAAGTGGACCCCGTTAACTATTTCTTCAATGACCTGACCCCTGAAGAATACAAGCAAATAGTCCTTATCTCCCAGTCTTTCGAACAAAGCATGGATTAGACAGGCATGAAGATCAAGACACTTGCTGGTATCCTGTCAGGAATAGCATTTATTCTGATTATTGTTTTCAGACAGGGGCACTCCAAAGAACTATCCTCCCCTTTTGAACTTTCTATCCAAAAAAAAACGATCAGCGTTGATTCCCTGCCCATCCAGAAGACCATTCGGAAATTTGACATGTTCCTGCGCGACAGTCTTAATGGCACAGGGTGCATCGGTGCAGCAGCTACGATTTTCCACCGGGATGAAATTGTATATACACTCACACATGGGGTTAAACGTGCAGGCACCAGTGATTCTGTCAACCTGCATACTGTTTTCCGCCTGGCATCTGTATCCAAGGGTTTTGCGGGAGTACTGGCTGCATTGCTACAGGATGAAGGGACGCTTTCTATGGATGACAGGATCATTGAATCCCTTCCCGGCTTCAGGCTCAAAGATTCCATAAATACACATGACCTCACCCTGCGACATGTGTTAAATCATACTTCCGGACTGGTTCCACATGCCTATGATAACCTGGCTGAAGAGGGTAAAACCATTAAAGAAATCATACCTGAACTCGCAACTGTGGATATTGCCGGCAATCCGGGTGAGTATTACGGGTACCAGAATGTTGTTTTCAGCCTCATCGATACCGTGGCTGTTCTGAAAACAAAAAAGGATTACGGTGAATTACTGTATAAGAAGATCTTCAGGCCCCTGGGAATGAAGGATGCCTCGACAGGTTACAGGGGACTCGTATGGAATCCAAATGTGGCATTTCCCCATGACAAAATAAATGGTGAATACTATCCCCTTCCCCTGAATACAGGATATTACAACTTACTGCCTGCCGCCGGCGTGAATGCGAGTATTGATGACATGGGTAAATGGCTGGCGGCATTATTGGGTTTTGCTCCGAAAAAACTCGACACATCTATCATTAACTTGATTTCCACACCTCAGATCAATACACCCCTCAAATGGCAATACACAAGATTCTGGGATCCAATCGACGCCAGGTATTATAGTTTTGGCTGGAGGATCTTTGACTACAAAGGGAAAAGGATCCTGTATCACGGAGGATACGTCAGGGGATACCGTGCTGAAATTGCATTTTGCCCGGAAGAGAAGACAGGTGTTGTCTTTTTGCTGAATTCCCCGAACCGGCTGGCTTCCCAGGTCGTTCCGACTTTTTTCAACTTATACCTTGAAGAACTCCCTGCATATGCCGCACAGCCTGTTCCCTGAACAGAATCAAAGCTCACGTACCCATATATTCCTGAAACTCACGGGATTTGAGTGATCCTGCAACAAGATGGGTTGTTTCAGCGGATGGGCCTTATATAATGGCAATCCCACGTTCTCGGTCGTGCCCTGTATGGTCACATGATTCTGTACCAGTACCCCATTATGTAATACCGTAACAGTACCCGGAGAAAACAGCGATCCATCTTCTTTAAAGCGCGGAGCAACATAAATGATATCATACATTTGCCATTTCCCGGGGGGCCTGCAGGCATTTACCAGCGGAATATGCTGCTTGTACACGGAACCTGTCTGCCCATTTACATAGGTTGGATTTTCGTAACAATCCAGGATCTGTATCTCATACCGATTCTGAATATATACCCCGCTGTTGCCACGGTCCTGGCTCTCGCCAACAACTTCTGCCGGAGCTCTCCATTCAAGATGCAGCTGCATGTCACCGAATGATTGTTTGCTTTGTATAGCCCCTGTTTCTTTAACGACTGTCATGGCACCATCTTCCAGTTTCCATCCCACAGGTTCCCCATTTGGCTTTTCCCATTGATCCATATCCGTCCCATCAAAAAGTACAATGGCATCAGATGGAGGAGTTGTACCGTTGCCAGGTGTAACAATTGGTGGAACAGGTTCCCATTTGTCTGTGAGATCGGCATGCCATTCCTGAGCCATAATTCCCAGGCAGAATAAGATCGCAGGAACGATCATTAAGATTTTTTTCATAATTACAGTATTTAAAAATGATGTAAAATATATAGTATCAAGACTTATAGCCAGTATCGAGCGTATCCCACTCCTTTCCTCCTTTTTTGATGAATATGATCAGGAAGGTGGGATAGCCGCAGTAAAAAACTGCATTGAGGATCATGCCAAGGATCACCAGTATGCTTAGCAGATTCTTCGGGAACAATTCCATGGTGTTCAAAACGGGAACAATCTCCACCTGCACCAAAACCATATAAACCACATACCATACAATGTTCAGGATGGCCGCAGCATAGGCGATGCTTTTAAAAGATGGCTTACCGGAAAGGTGCAGGATCCCGGATATGATGTATAGTAAAGCGATTAAGAAAACAAAGGGGAAGAGATTCCCGATCACCCCGTATACACTGTCCAGCATGGCAGGCATATCTATGAATTCAGATACCTCAGGTGGCCAGGGATAATGTTGAAAGAGCGCTTCCTGTACACGGATCAGCACAGTGACTACGGTGGCCCACATAAGACCCAGGGCACCATAAATAATAGAGATGATACTTACAGCTTTCATGATTTTGATTTTATCCTGTTAAATTACAAAAAATGAAGCGATCACGGATAGAGCAGCCCGGTCATTCTTCGGAAATAAACAATACCTGAATATCCAGGGAGACGGACAGATGTGTATCCGGACCGGTAAAAATGTTTGTGACCGTGTAGGGTATGCTTACCTCAGCTTTGCCTTCCTTCCCTTCAACCAGATTCATGAGCGGCATTATTGCGATTCTACCAGGGTGCAAGGTTAACTCTGGTGCATAACCAAACCCATTGACCCCCTCTTCCATTGCCAGATGGAATACGAGATCAGAATTATTCTGGATCTGGACGTAGCTGGACTGGCTGCCCGTAAAGATCATCACCGCCCTGTGGATAATCAAGTCCAGTTGGATTGTGAACATCTGAGTTACCAAGGATGGTATTCAATATGATCCGAAATGGCGATCACATCCAGCCCTTCCTGCCAGGCCTCGGCGACACGGACAGAAGGCCAGACATTGCCATCCGAGAATACAGTATGCATATGAAAATCACACTTCAAGGTCAGATAGCCGGGTATATCAGGTATGTTGATGACCCGCCGGGTATTGGATTGAGCATTAATATTCAGCTGGACGGTCAGCAATGCAACAAACAGGAATTTGAATTTAGATATGGTTTAAGGATTTGATGATTGTTTATGTTTTTTTGCCCAGCGCAATTATCTGGGTGGGCCATGAGATTCCATATTTTTGAAAATGTTCCTGCAGGACTGCCATCCTTTTCTCATAGTCCTCATATAATGGATGATCAGCTATTTCTTCCAGCCAGCCGGTCATTTTTTCAATGTATTCAGCAATATTGGACGGATTTTTGGGTGCTGGTTCCTGGGGCTGGTGTTCAGTCAGCGAAAGATCCTTCAGTCCAACAGAATGTATCAATTCAAGAAGGTTGCTCCGGTAATAGGTTGTTCCATGGCTTATACCGATCAGATTGTCAATTTCTGCCCGGAGATGATGATAATGCATATGTGATTGCTGAGACTCTGAAAGACCATCACGAATCATCTCATTGATCAATACAAAACCTCCTGGTTTCAATACCCTCATCATCTCAGCAAGCGTTTGACGGTCATTTTCCACATGATGGAGGGTCTTGGATATGGAGACAAAATCAAATGAACCTTCTTCAAAGGGAAGTGATTGGGAGCTGGCTGTTATGAACCGGAATGCATCCCCTGTAAGATTCATCCTGGCTTCCCTGAGGATGGTCTCATCTACATCAATGCCCGTGACTGATTCAAATGACTTGAGTGATTGTGTTAGTATCTCCATAAACTGTCCGGATCCACATCCCACATCAAGTACTTTTCCACCATTGATGCCTTGCAGCAATTCTCCAAATATCATATGACCTGATGATTTAGGTTTACTTCCTAAATTTGATCAAAATATTTCAGAATTCAATGCAGCTGCTTTATTATCCATATCAATTCTATTTGTAAAATGAAATTAGGATCATTAAATTTGGGGACCGATACAAATTCACTTGACCTTATTATAAAACCTAAAAATATTAGTCACCCATGAAAATGTTCAGATTAATTTTTGTGTTGCTGGCCGGGATAGTAATCGGCAGCATGATCCTTATTAATTGCAAATCCAAGACCGCCGTCGATTCCAAAGCAGCTGAAGAGTCAGTCGGACCGAATCAACTTACCCAGACCGAGATTGACGACGGATGGGTGTTGCTCTTTGACGGGGAATCATTAGATGGCTGGAGAGGCTATGGACTGGATGCCTTTCCGGATACAGGATGGGCAATTGAAGATGGTTCCCTGAAATGCCTTCATTCAGGTTTGGGTGAAGCAGGCCTCGGAGGTGATGTTCTCTATGACAAGAAATTTACCAATTTCCATCTGAAGCTCGATTGGATGATTGAGGAAGGAGGAAATTCAGGTATCTTCTACCTGGGACAGGAACTGGATGGAAGAAAGATCTGGTACACCGCCCCCGAGTTTCAGATCCTTGATAATTTTTCAGATCATATTGATACTAAACTCGGGAAGGATGGTAACCGCCTGGCCGGAACATTATATGACCTGATCCCGGCCAATCCACAAAATGCCAAAGGCGCAATGGAGTGGAATTCGATTGAAATCATGGTGTATGAAGGCACCGTGGCCCACTTCATGAGTGGAGAGGTTGTGCTGGAATACCACCTGTGGACAGATGAATGGAACGAAAAGATCGCAAATAGCAAGTTCCCTGAATTCAACCCTGACTTTGCCAATGTTGCCAAAACAGGATATATATGTTTACAGGACCATGGGCACGCTGCCTGGTTCCGAAATATCAAACTCAAAGAACTTTAATCACCTGGTATTGAAAGGATGAACTGTCAGAAAGAAGTTGCCAGTTGTTCAAACCGGCAACCTCTTTCCCCTATTTAAAACCATAAATTATGAGTAAAAGCAGAAGATCTTTCATAAAACAAGTCTCAGGACTCACTGCCGGTATTACGGCTTATAGTGTGCTCCCCGGTATGCTCAATGGCTGTACCTGCCCAGACAAGATGTTTTTCTCCATCTCTCTGGCTCAGTGGTCGTTACACCGGTATTTTAAACGCTGGACCAGCGACGGATATACTAATGGAGAAGGAGATCCGCTCGATTTTCCTGCAATCTCCAGGAATGAATTCGGGATAGATGCTCTTGAACTCGTTAACACTTTCTACTTTGAAAAAGTAAATGCTCAGGGTTACCTCGGGGAACTGAAAAACAGATGTGACAGCGAAGGTGTTAAAAGTTTACTGATCATGGTCGATGATGAAGGCATGCTGGGAGACCCGGATGATGCCAGCCGCAAACAATCGGTCAGCAATCATTATCGCTGGGTGGAAGCAGCCAACTTCCTTGGTTGTCATTCTATACGGGTGAATGCCGCAAGTGAGGGAACCTGGGACGAGCAAATGAAACTGGCAGCGGACGGGATCAGGAGCCTCTGTGAATTTGCGGATCCATTAGACATTAATGTGATCGTTGAAAACCATGGGCAACTGTCATCAAACGGCAAATGGCTCAGCGGGGTAATGGACATGATCGATCATCCCCGGGCCGGTACCCTTCCTGATTTTGGTAATTTCCGTATCTCTGATGATGAAGAGTATGACAGGTATATTGGGGTTGCAGAGTTGATGCCATATGCCAAAGGGGTAAGTGCAAAATCTCACGAATTCGACGAAGAAGGAAACGAAACAGGGACAGATTACTATAAAATGCTTCAGATTGTAAAAGATGCCGGGTTCAGAGGTTATATCGGTATCGAATACGAAGGAAGTGAACTTGGAGAGTTCGAGGGCATCATGGCTACCAAGGCCTTGCTGGAGAGAGTGGGCGCTGAACTTTCATGAGCCACGAGGAACAGACCGGGTTTGGTTTTCACTGTCCATAGATAAATGTTTCAGGGTAGAAGGCAAGCCAGGCAAAGGCAAAATGATTGCCATAGACCACAGGTTTAAGCTGTTTTCCCCTGTTAGTTCCTTCTATACATTGTCCTGTCAGGTTCCATATAGATCCTGTCTCCATATCCTTAAAACCATTCTTAACAGCATTAAAGGTAAGTTTTTGTCCATCCAGGACCGGATCGTAAACGGTTACTGATCCGATGGTTTTTGACTCACTGATCTGTTTATTATCGAGAATTGAAACGCTGCCATCCTTATAAAAGATGACTACATCCAGGCCTTCATGGCTGTCGTTGATGACTTGCTTTTCACGCAACAGGGATAAAGGATAAATCTTTGGTGTACGGTTGCCAAAAATATGAACCACTCTTTCCATTGCTGGCAGCCTCTTATCCGGCTCCTCATCGAATAACCTGGGTTTTGTATTGCCAGGATCATCGTAATCCTCAAATGGATTGCTCTCATATTTCCGGGTATGGCCTGTATTGGTAGACAGCATTAATCCCCCTGGATAGCTGGTGAAGAAATCCTTTACTGATATAATCTGGCAGGACAGCATCTCCAATTTAACACCGGCCAGTTTTCCTGCCATGCCCGTTCCTGTAATCTGTTGCCACCAGGTTTCGGTCTGCCGGTCCCACATCACCAGATTACTCTTCCTCAGCATCCCTGAAGTTCCGAAATCAAGCAGGTATTCTTCACCATCATATTCCAGCCTGCGATTAAAAACCACGGAGGAATTGCAGAGGGGACAGTAACTCACACAGTAATAAGTATCTCCTGACCGGTCATTTACTATTTCATGATAGGTCAGGATGCTCAAAGGGTAGGCTTTTGCAATACTATCCACGACCACACTGACTACAGGTTCATTTTCGAAAAAAACCCCGGTGGCTTCTATTTCATTAAAATACTCAGGTTCATCAATTGGGGGGATCTTATCCCGTGCCAGCAGGATCCACAATTCTTCAAGCGATACAGTAACATTTGAAGTATCTGTTTCCCATGATTGTGTAACCTTCCTTTTATTGATTTGTGCTGAAACGCTGAAAACGGTTGCGGCAAGCAGCATAAAAACAAATGCAGGTCGCAGTGTGAAATGTACCAGGTTAATCATACAAGATTTCCGGAGTTCTATGGAACAGCATTGTCCCGTTTGAATTGTTCAATATTGCGTGCGATCCCTTCAATCAGCCTGGCTCTGGATTCCAGACTGGCCCATGCAATATGGGGTGTGATCAGGATTTTTTCCTTAACCATCACTTTTAAAAGGGGATTGCTTGAATTAATTGGCTCCGATGACAAAACATCCAGACAAGCCGCAGCAATGATGTTATCATTTAATGCCCTGGCAAGATCAGCCTCATTAATGATCCCTCCCCTGCCGGTATTCAGTAAAATTGCGCAGGGTCTCATTAATTTCATCTTTTCATAATTGATCAGGTCAAGGGTTACATCTGATAAGGGTGCATGAATGCTTATGACATCTGATGTGCCCAGGAGGGTATCAAGATCAAATCTCTTATAATTGATGTTATTGTTCCTGCCGGTAGTTGAATAAAACACCACTTCCATTCCAAACCCTTCTGCAATCCTTGCCACCCGTCTGCCAATATTTCCAAGTCCGATAATACCCATTCTTTTCCCATTCAGTTCCCAGAAGGCCGGTCCGTGATGAGTGAAAATATCTCCCTTGGCATAGGCACCTGATTTGACATAGGCCTCATAATATGAAAGCCGGTTAAGCAGGTGAAACAACATGGCAAAAGTCGACTGAGCCACGCTTTCCGTTGAATATGAAAGGACGTTTTTGACAGTGATCCCTTTTTCTCGTGCGTATTCCAGATCAATATTGTTGGTACCGGTGGCAGCAACACAAATGAGCTTTAAATCCGGCAAGGCATCTATCATTTCCCTGTCCACAACCACCTTATTGGTTATAATCACCTCTTTCCCGGCAGCCCGGCTGACAACCTCATCTTTCCCGGTTTGTTCATAAACATCAACCTTTCCCAGCTTGTGCAGCAAATTAAAATTTGCCACCTCCCCTACTGTTTTCTTATCCAGGAACACGATTTGCATTACTGAGGATTAATTTTATTTAGATTATTTAAACTTACTCAAAATTAACAATAATTATGAGTGTCTGCAATTTTACGAAACTAATCGGCCAGGGTTTTGAATAATATGCCAGAGCCAATGAAATTGGTCTTTGAAGTCCATTCCGGATACCACCAGATACCGGTTCTGGATGAGTTTTCGTCATGGTCGAAGTAGCAGACATTCAGACGAATGGTTTCCCAGTTTTCCCCTCCATTAGATTGGATGTACGCTATGGGTATGGCAAGTTCCATGTCAAATCCCTGCACTGATTTTTTAGTAACTACCCTGATCCCTTCGGGCAGTCTTTCTTCCTGATAGATCCGTGGAGGGTTTTTCCTGGAGGTGGAAGGTATAATATTCAGGTAAATAAAATCCTTGAAGCGATTGTTCCCTCTTCCATTGGCACTGATACGAGCCGGTCTTGCATCCAAATTTATCAAAACCGCATCCTGATCCCAAAATGATCCATTCTTTTTATTTTTCAGTTCATCATCCCAGACGGCCATTCCCAGGTAGAGATAATCCTCATCATACATCACATTGAATTCATAATGTGCATCATAGTCACCCGTATACTCATCAACATTATCTGTAAGGGTAGATTTAATATTTCCACGATATGGTAATCCGGTCCATTCATCAAGCTTACCATCCAGGATAACCTCACTTTCCGATTGTCCGAAAAATTCCTTTTTAATGGGTGCCAGCTTATAGCTTTCATTCAGTTTTATTTCACGGCCATCTTCATAACTATATACAAACCAGGCATATAATGGAATTGGATCGATATCTTTCAGGCGAACATTTTTAAAAGAGTTTAGGGTAATATCAATCTGTTCAACAGAATTGGGTGGTATGGATTTCTGAAATTCAACTATCTGTGGATTCAGATGTTTGCTTGTACCGAAACGAAATATAGTCCACATCGGATAATTGGCATCATTGGTGATTTTAATCTTGAAATCACCTTCCCTGAAATAATTTTCCTCGAATACGGGTTCAATCATGATCCTTTCAGCGTCAATCATATCGGTGAGTTCCTCAGTAACAACATTCTCATGCCAGATGCCTTCAAGCAGCAAGTTGGCAATTACCGGTCCCTCGTCGGTCATGGTCACCCATACAACATGATCAAATTCTCCAAAGTTTGGTCCACGCAACTGACTGATCCCGCCGGTTGTTGCCAGCGTGAAATATTTATTGTTGTTCCTGGTGTATTTGACGTAATGATGATGATGTCCTGCGAAAACAGTATGCTCCCTGTCCTTCAGCAGTTTCTCAACATCCTTCCAGTACCTCGTATTGTCCATTATCCAGAGAGGCTGGTGCATAAAAAGAAGGGTCCATTTAACCTCCTGGTTTTCTTCCAGCACTTTCTTAATATAGTCATACTGCGGTTTTTCAATCCCGCCCATACTTGATCCCCTGATTGCCTCCTCAGAATTAAGGCAGAGGAACAATACGTCCTTATAAATGAAATGGTAATAGGAAGGACCAAGCTTTTCCTCCCATATCCTGGCCATAACATCATACATATAATCACGGTTTCCAGGCACATAAAAGAAGGGCATCTGCAGCTGTCTGATGAATCCGTGAAATTCATCCCATTGTCTGTATATCTCTTGCTCATCCCTTGTGTAACCCTCTATCAGATCGCCGACGCTGACCACAAATTCAGGCTGGAGTAAATTCAATTTATGCACAGCATCCAGGAAAACCCCGGGCCTGTGTACACCGGTCCGGTCCGTTACAATGGCAAACTGGAAATTATCCGGATCGTTATTGACCTTTAAATGATTCCATGGATGTACACTCCCTGATTGATCAACAATGATGGTTGCCGGTTGATCGTTGTCCTGGGCCAGGGCAGTATCTGAAAGTAAAATGAGAATAAAACTAATTGCAAAAAAATGGTAGATGAAGCTGGATTTCATGTAATTAAAATTCTATTCTTTCAGAAGTTAAAGGTCGCATAATGATATTAACATAAAGCTAATTTTTAGTAATTTATCAAATGTTTAACAAATTTCATAAAGCATGCAAAATAAAATCCTGGAGAGGCTTCAGAAAGACCCGCATCTGAAAGAATTATTCCTGCTTTTGGCTGAAGAATTAAATTCCTCAGACATTCAATCCCTGCTTATTGAAGCCTTCCGGAAAAGGTCCATGAATATATCCCCCTCTTGGGTGCTGAATGAATTTCAGAACAACCGTTTTTACAAACCCTCTGAAATTCCTCAGGCAGATTATAACCGTTTCGATCAACTTGCGTTTTCATTGCTTTCGGGGGACTGGCACTCACTGGATCTTTCCCCGGTCACCCCGCTGGGTACATGCACATCCATATCCAACCTGAGCCAGAACCGTATGGTATCGACCATCAGAAATTCCGAGGTAGTGGCTGACTCCACCACTACCCTGGCACTAAAAGCAGCCCATCTGCGGAAAGAATGTCTGGCCGGGGATTCAAAATCGCCTGTCATCATAAAATGCTCTTCATCCCACAGGTTGTTACGTGCCCAATATTTTGAGGAAGAAAAATTCAGTGCCCACTTTCGTGTCTTTTCTCTTGTCAGTGCCGGGCGGGATACTGGTAATTCGAGCTTTGAAATGAACCAGCTGGAAGAGCATATCCGGTTTTACCTTACACTCGCTTCCAAACTGCAGGTACTTCATGATGCGGAGGTCCATGTCAGTGACTTTACAGGTGAATTCAGGATGTCATACATTGAAGAAATGTTTGAACGCCTGGGAGCATCTTTTGAGGGCATTGGATTTCTGTCAGATCCTGACAGAACTGAAGCACGCAATTATTATTCTCCACTCGCTTTCCGGATCCGTTTCAGGGACCCGGACCAGCAGAGCTGGGACCTTGTTGACGGGGGCTTTACAAACTGGACCCAGTTGCTCCTGAACAACAGGAAAGAGAGATTGCTGTCAAGTGCCATCGGATCTGAATTATTATTACGGGTTTTTCCTGAGACATTGAACAACCTTGAATGAGCATGGAAACAAAATCCCTGAAAAAATTCCGGAAAAAAGTCACTGTAAAGGGCCCGGATACATAATCGAGAGAAACATTGCCTGATATACTTTACAGCATAATAGTAAGGCCCGATTTGTGCTATCTTTGAAGGAGCAACCAATTAATAATCATGAAACGAACATGATTTTTATTAATCATAAAATCACAAAAAAGTATGATTAAAAAAAATCATGTGAGAGCGAAGCGGTTGCATTCGTTCTCAAATTTTTAATTATTTTATTTTCAATTAATTACAAAATTTTAAACGAATGAAAAGAAAAAGCATAGTTCTCATCGTGCTCATTTTTTCTGCTTTGATAAATATTAAAGCCTGGAATAATCTCCGCATCATTGATCCAATGAATCCCTGGAATTATTTACCAGCATATCTAACACAGGCCGATCTCACCGTTCATCCCAAAGGGACATTCATTGAGATTGGCATGTACCTGACATTTGCAACCGACCAGCATAAGCCAGATTCATCTGTCCAATTGGAAGCGATCTATAATTTTGATCTGCCGGCGAATGCCATGATCACGGATTCCTGGTTGTGGATTGAGGGTGAACCGGAAAAGGCACTGATAATGGACCGGTGGACTGCTTCTGCCATCTATGAAGGTATTGTAGAAAGGCGCAGGGACCCCAGTATACTCACCAAGCTAGGTCCTACTTCCTATGAACTGAGGGTATATCCTTTGACCAGTAACATGTCCAGGAAAGTTAAGATCACTTACCTGGTACCGGCGAACTGGTCATCTAAGCAGGTTACCGTTCCGGTACCAGTCACCCAACTCAGGGTTGGTGAGGCATGGCCGGAAGAAATCAATGTTTTTACACAAACAGATACCACCTGGAAAAATCCCACCATTAATTCGGATTCGGTCACTGAATTTGTGCCTTACACGGGAAGTGAATATCCGGTCAATATGGGGACCGTCATTACTACTGACAACAGTAGTTATACACTGGGATTTGATTCACCCATGAAAGATGGATTGTTCATCAATCATTATCCGGACGGGAATACGGGTTATTACCAGCTTGCCCTTTTACCTTCAGTCCTGCTTGATGTTGATGAGCCCAAAAAAATCTGTTTCCTGGTGGACTATGAGGGAACCCGGGGAGAGCTTTCCGGGATCCTGGAAAGCACGATCAGGAATAACCTGGCAGAAACCGACTCATTCAATATCATGATATCCGGTATCGAAATATATAAAGCGGGAAAGCAATGGCTCCCGGCCAATGCTGACACCATAAGCAAGGTATTTGAATCATTGGATGATATTTCCAATTCTTATTCCGTATTGCCAATGCTGATCGCAGAGGGCATGAAATTTACCGGAGATGATGGAGCCCTGCTGATCATTTCAGATGATTATAATATACACTCGAACATAGAGGCCAACCAATTGATTGAAGACCTTGGCGCCTATAAACCCTGGCCGGTGATCCATGTGCTGGACCTGAATATGTACTATTACGGGATATGGATGGGCGGAAGGAATTATTATGGGAATGAATATTTCTATAGTTTATTGACAAGGCAGACCAATGGTAACTACGTATCACTCAGGAACGGTAAAGATGAAATCCAGAACCTTGAAGAACTGGTACAATCGGCTGGTGGATTCATCAGCTCCTTTGACCTGTATACGACGCTGGAACAGGGATTTTGTTTTAGCAGGTATAATGCTGGACTGATAGGCAGCACTGCTTATCTAAACAGACCAATCCTGCAGGTTGGCAGGTACAATGGCAGCTTCCCGTTCAAACTGATATTATCCGGTGTTTACGATGACCAGTCCTTCTCCGAAGAAATCAGTGTGGACGCGGGCAGTATTCATCTCACTGATACAGTGGCCAGACAGATCTGGTCGGGGATGTATATACAGTCACTTGAGCAATCTGCAGTGAGCAATGAACTCATCGGGGAAATCATCAGCGAAAGTCTGGAAAACCGTATCCTGACGTACTATACAGCCTTCCTGACCCTCGAGCCGGGTATGGTAATTGAGGAAATTGATATTGAGGATCAGTTCAGGGAAGGAGGAGAGCTTGTTGGCCTTGATGATGAAAAACCTGCACTTACAGGTCTTTCGCTGGCAGCCTATCCGAATCCCTTCTCCTCGGAGATCACATTCAGACTGGAGATACCTGCAGACCAATATGATGAGCATGCCAGCCTGCGGATCTACAATGCATCCGGACAGCTGGTCAGGATCATTGACTTGAAGGATTATCCTGCTGAGGAGTTGATCACCATTACATGGAATGGGAGAGATGATTCAGGCGTAGAAATTGACCAGGGTATCTACCTTGTGAAGTACCTCTCAAAGAATGCCACGAAAACCATTCGGGTAGTTAAGATCCAGTAGCCGGTTCAGGCTGTCTCGATTTCCAGGATTTTCACCAGGCTTGACAGGTCCGGCACCTCCAGGTCAGGAAACTCAATGGAATCGGTACGTTCCGGCTCCCCGTAGCGGTTTACCCAGACCTTGTTTAAGCCCAGCTGGTTGGCAGGTATAATATCGTGATAGATACTCTGGGCAACATGGACATGATGCTCCTTTTCGATACCAAAATCCCCGAGTGCATGTTGAAAATTCCGAAGGTCAGGCTTATATGACCCAACTTGCTGCGCCGTCACGATATAATCAAATTCCACTTTCAGTAACCTGTTGCTGATCGAAAAAAGTTCATCATCGACATTTGAGATGATTGCTAACTGGAATTTCTCTTTTAATTTTTTCAGACTTTGGACAGTATCCGGAAAAGGTTTCCATTCAGAAAAACGGTCTGATAGCAGGTACCTCGAAGCAGGATCAAGGGAGATCCGGAGTTGTTCCGCCATCAAGTCAAGCACACCTGCGAGAATATCCCTGTAGGAAAGGTATTTATCAGATATCATTTTCCGGTCGGCCTCTAAAAAAGCCCTGAACAATTCGTCCCGGCTGAATTCTATGGGAAAGTCCTTAAAAAAAAATTCAAGGATGTTCAGAACGCTTTCTTTCCAGTCTATCAGCGTACCATAACAATCAAAACTTAACAGGCGAATTTTATTAAAGTCCATATTCAGAAATATTATAACATGTTAATGGTAAATCCGCCATCCACAGCTATGCACTGGCCTGTAATAAAGGATGCTGCCGGCATGCACAAAAAAGTGACCAGATCAGCCACCTCTTGCGGCTCCCCTACCCTTCTCATGGGGGTCCTGTCATGTATTTCCTGAAGGAACTCCTTATCTGCAAGTATGTGTTCCACGAGGGGGGTTTTTATATACCATGGCGCCACGGCATTTACCCGGATCCCATGCTCGGCCCACTCGACCGCCAGGTTTTTGGTCAGCTGGATCATTGCTGCCTTGCTGGCCCCGTAAACAGTACCGGTCCTGATATGGTTGATTCCAGCCACAGAAGAATTAAAGACAACACTTGCCTTACCGGATGCTTTCAGCAAAGGCAGGATTCGCCTCGAAATATCAAACGCAGACATGAAATTGGTATCCATAATGAGTTTGATTTCCTCCTCTGAATAATCTTCTATTTTATTACGCTTATTAGTACCAACATTATTGACCAGTATATCGAGTTTATTCACCTTTCCACCTACAATTTCGATGATTTTCTTCCGGTCGTCACCCAGGCTGACATCCGCCCGGATACCATGGTATCTGAAAGATTTATTCTCCAGATCAGCTTCCATCCGGGCGATATCCTGCTCGTTCCTGGCAACGAAAAATACTTCTGCACCCCAGGAGAGGAACGATTCTACAATGGCTCGTCCCATGCCTTTTGTACCCCCGGTTACCAGGGCTGTCTTTCCTTCCAGTGTCCACCTTCTCTTCATATCTAATTCCTATGATGTTACAATTTCTGCGGCCGTCTCCCGGATGAATTTCCATGCTTTCTGAACATGATCACGTGTGACATGGGTTTGTGCAATGACCATGCGCAGCGTCACCTGACCATTTACCTTGGTATGCGTAAGATAGATCCTGCCGCTGGCATTCAATTTTTGCATAAGGGCCATGTTGACCTGGTTAATTTCTTCGGATGCCATCTCAGATTCCGGTCGGTAGCGAAAACAAACCAGTGTTAAATGCTGGGGATCCAATAAGTCAAATCCGGATTCAGACCTGATCTGCTTTGCCAGTTCCCGGGCCCAGGTGATATGGTCCTGGACTTTCTGCCTGATCCCATTCACCCCGTAATCACGGATAACAAACCAGAGTTTCAAAGCCCTGAACCGCCTGCCCAGCTGTACTCCCCAGTCACGGTAATCCTTGACGGTCCCCCGTGTCCCGGTCTTCAGATATTCAGGCAGGATCTCAAAGGTCCTGATCAGGGCTTCCGTATCCTTCACATAGTAGGCCGAGCAATCAAAATTCGTAAACATCCACTTGTGGGGATTGAAAACAAAACTGTCCACCTGCTCAATTCCGTCTATCATCCATCGTTGGTCCGGAAGCACCAGAGCTGTTCCGGCGAACGCAGCATCAACATGCAGCCAAACGTCAAATTCCCGGCAAATATCCCCCAGCGGCCGCAGGGGATCAATGGCCAGCGTGCCCGTGGTTCCCAAGGCCGCTACCACACATAAGGGGGTAAAGCCGGCTGCAATATCATCCTGAATACTTTTGCGTAAACTTTCAGGTACAATGGCCAGTGCCTCATTGGATTGTACCTTGACCAGGTTTTTCCTGCCGAAGCCGGCCATTTTTACCGCCTTTTCTATGGAGGAATGGGCTTCGGTGCTGCAGTAAATCCGGAAGCGGTCAGTATCCTGGAACCCGGCTTCATTGATCCTGTATGCGGTATATTTTTCCCTTGCAGTCAGCAAAGCAACAAGTGTCGCTGTTGATGCCGTATCCTGGATAACCCCTGCGAAAGTTTCCGGCAGGCCGATCATATCACGCAGCCAGTTGAGTACCTTTTCTTCGAGTTCAGCAGCTGCAGGTGATGTTTCCCAGACCATGCATTGTGCAGCCATTGCCGAGGTCAGCATCTCTGCAAGTACGGATGGAAAACTTGAATTGGCCGTGAAATAAGCAAAGTAATTTGGACTCTGCCAGTGGGTCATCCCTGGTAAAATAATTTGCTGGAAATCCTGGAAGATCTTGTCCATCGATTCAGCTTTAACGGGCGGACTGTCGGGTATCTGTCTGAAAATATCTCCCGGTTTTACCTGGGATTTAACAGGTAATTTTTCGACACTTTCCAGGTAATCCGCCATCCAGTCAACGAATTCATGGGCATATTTGCGGAATTCTTGTGAATTAATCATATGTTTTATCGCTTCCTACAGACACATAAAATTAGGCGAATCTTTTTTATAAGGAAATATGATAAGTTAAAATGATTATTCCGTAAATTATATCCAGAAAAACCATTCACATAAATACCAGCCAGAAATGCATAGAAAACTCCTCTTTTCCAGTTTATTTATCCTGATCCTGGGATGTGATCATTCCGTAAATGAGCTACCGATGGAAGAATCAGATGAAGCGTTTTATTTTGCCGATGAAGCAGCCTCAGAATCCAGGATGATATCCAGCCAGGCTGTTGCTTCTGCTCCTGCTCCCCCTCCCGCTCCTGAGACCTTCGAGAAAAAGATAATCCGGAACGGGAACCTGACCATTGAGTCAGATGATCTAAAAAGTTCCAGGACGAGACTGGATACCCTGGTTAGCTTTTATGATGGCTATATCTCCTCAGAAACTTTTAATGACCAGGAGGATCAGATAAGTTTTAATATCACCTGCAGGATTGCTGCTGATAAATTTGACCTTTTCTTAACCGGGGTGGAGTCAGGACCGGACAAGATCATAAGCAAAACGGTAAATGCCAATGATGTAACAGAACAGTTTTACGATATTAAAATACGGCTGGAAAACGAAAGACAGGTGGAGAAAAGATACCTGGAATTGCTGGATCAGGCACGATCGGTTAAGGATATCCTTGATATTGAAGAAAAACTGGGCAGGGTACGACAGGAAATTGAATCCAAGGAGGGAAGGCTCAGGTACCTTGAGGACAGGGTTAACTACAGCACCCTGAATATCTGGATCTACCAGAAAAAGGATCTCAAATATGAACCGGCTGACAGGGATAATTTCGGTCAACGACTGAAAAAAGCCCTGCACAGGGGCTGGCAGGGATTCGTGGATTTCATACTGTTTTTCCTGAATATTTGGCCATTATGGATTGTTGGCCTCTTGGTCTGGAGATTAGTGGTTTATCTAAGCAGACGATCCAAGAAAAAGAAGGATGCTAAATAATGAAAAACATATCAATAAATTCTGGATTGCAGTGACAGTTATCTTGTGCATTGTTTCTGCAAACTGGGACGAGCAGTAAGGTAATTTACCGCTCTTTCAGTCATCGTTCAACCGACAAATGCTCACCATGATTGCCAGGGGCTTGCCCAGTACCGACTTATCAACCGAACGGGAATACATTAAACATAGCCCATCGCTTATGTCCTGATTAATGTTTGGGTACCAGTTATGGATAGTCTCCCAGGCTGATAAGGTGGATCAAGAAAACGATAGCGAAGGATGCTCTCTGCATCCACGTAGAGAAGATGCAGGCGGTTCACTAATAATCAAGCCGCCACACCCGGCTGTCTCCTGGGTGGAAGAATATACACCTGCCTTACCCGAAAAGAATTGAGAAAAGGTATTTCTGCGTAAATTATCAATCTGTCCTGAAAAGCAAATAAAGCTCCAAACTGCTTATTAATAAAACAGAAAGGGCAATGACCCAGAGAAAAACCATGCCCCGGACAGGCAGGTCCATGTTCCCCAGAATCAAACAGATCAACAGGACAATACCTCCACAGAGATTAATGCAGATGGCCCCGAACAAACCAAGTCCATCACTTGAGGTCTGTTTTTGTTTGAATGCCTCAATAATCAGCGTAAAAGTAATCCCGATAAAAACTGCCCCAAGGATATTCGGGTAAAACGCCGAATGATCATACGGTACACCCAGGAAATTAGCCAGATCAGCTGAGTAGGCCAATAGAAGTACTCCCAGTATGAGATTGATAAAGGCATCAATAAGTAATGCAAATCTCCGCTTTTTCATTTCTACTGCATTTAATGGTAAGCATTATCCAATAGATGAGGTATGCGATAGGCTGAAACAAAGAGAGCCAAAGCTCTATAATAAAGTTAGGTAGTTCAGGGGTGAAAAAATCAAGAGAAAGTATTACTAATCTTAATAACTTATGCATTTGATTGTATGGGTTGACTATCTGGATAATACATTGTAAATTTAGATGAATGTCAATCTCCTAAAAAATCAGAACATATAATCATGCTTAAAAAATTGATCATAAAAAAATTCATTTTGCTATGCATCATTATTTGTTATATGTGGCAAGGCAGTGCACAAATTGAACAAAAACCTGATGAAACAAATCCTCCTGTAACCATTGCCAATTCAGAACAGTTCACACTTTTTTCTGTAAACACTCAGCAAGAATACAAGATCTATGTTCACTTACCAACCAGCTACTCAACAAGTGATACAACATATCCTGTTATGTATGGACTGGATGCGGATATTGGATTTGGTACAGCTGCTGAAATGTCTACTTTGCTGCCGGTACGCAAAGAGATGCCTGAGATTATCCTTGTTGGTATCGCCTATGGGGCGTATCCCGGACAGGAAGGAAATAATCGTATGAGAGATTATACCTTTACCACTGTCCCGGAATATCCTTCCAGCAGTGGAGCAGATAAATTCTTCCGTTTCATCCGTGATGAACTGATTCCTGTGATTGATGCAAAATATAGAACCAATCTGAATGACAGAACACTATCTGGTGCTTCTTTGGGTGGACTTTTTTCCCTTTACGTTCTCTTTGAACATCCTGGTATTTTCAAGCGGTATAAAATTTCAAGTCCATCTATATGGTGGGATGACGGCACCACTTTTAAACTGGAAAAAAATATGCTGAAAACCATACTGATTTGCCTGCAAGGGTTTTCATATCGGTCGGAGATGTCGAAGAAACAACTGATTACTGGAAAAAATTGATACAGGTTTTAGAGGACAGAAATTATTCGAGCTTGAAATTAACATCAATGATGTTTGAGGATGCACCACATTTAACAGCTTGTTTCTTAGCAAGTATAAGAGGAGAAAAAGCGCTGTTTTCCGATGAAAAAATAATGTCCAAATGAAAGGCCTACTCCTTAAATATATTCTGGTTAGATATATGTTCATCACCCTGATTATCTTACCCTGTTTAATATTTTCACAGAGTAATCCAGAGGACCCCGTCAATTTAAATAAAAGTATCTCACCTGAACTGGTACCTGTTTATTTCGACAGTCATGGATCAACACTTCAAGGCTATTTTAGTGAAGCTCTGGGCGACGGACCTCATCCTACGATGATCCTATTACATGGATCACCTGGAGGAAACCGGGATGTACTCGGACTTGCTCAGGCTGCACCCAGGGCAGGTTGGAATGCATTGGTGTTCAATTACCGTGGATTCTATGAGAGTGAGGGTATATGCTCTCTTAAGAATTCGCTCGAAGATGTATTTTCAGCTTTGAACTTTATTAAGTCTGATGAAATTGTAAAAAAATATGGGGTTAACGTAGATCATATTGCTCTTGCTGGTTATAGTTTTGGTGGGAACATGGCATTAATAGCAGCAGCCAGTGATTCTTCTATTAAATATGTCATTTCTATTGCAGCGGCTGACCTAAGCGAAATTGCCAGAGAGGCTGAAAAAAGTGATAAATTTAGAGCGATGTTTGTTGAAACGATGAATAACAGGTTTTCTAAGGGCTCCGTTAAAGGACCTGGCGGGAAGGAAGCACTCGAAGAGCTATTGGCAAATTCGGACAAATATGATCTTGTAAAGCATGCTAAGAATCTCTCAGAAAAGTCACTTTTAATAATTGGTGGCTGGAACGATCAGGCTTCTACTCTTGAAGGACACGTTTTGCCATTGATCAGGGCCTTACAGGTCCGAGGAGCTAAAAGAGTGGAAAAAGTTATCTTTGACTCAAATCACGCATTCGAAGGGAAAAGGACTGAACTGGCCAATGTTGTTGTCAGGTGGTTGTCAGAGCAACATCCTGGTAATCAGTTATCTTTAGCATCAATTAAGCAGGAACTTTGGAATCTGGAAGAACGCTATATGCGGAACTACATGGATAGAAACATTGAAAGCTTAACTGAATTCTGGGATGAGGAATTTATTGGATGGCCGGAGTGGGGCGAAAAACCCGTTGATGTAACTGCTGCGATGACCGCTCTCAATAAGCCATCGGAAAATAATATTATTTCGTTTGAGATAAGACCCCAGGAAATTCTGCTGCGAGGCAATACTGCACTGGTTTACTATTTTATCGATGTGAATTCGGTGAATAAGGAGCAAGAAAAACTATCAGCCTCTTACAGGATCATTCATACCTGGTATAAGGAAGATGGAAAGTGGCAAATTATTGGCGGTATGAGTGCCAATTAGTTTTGATAATAATTATTTTCTGCTTTTTCTTAAAATATCTATGGCACATAAATATCCGCTAAAAATTGCCCCTGAAAATCCGCCTCCAATTTTTGTCCAGGCAGATGCAAAATGCAAATTATCAATTGATTGAATTTTGTCGGAGATGATCCTTTGGGGTGTTTGTGCAAATCCATAAACAGCTCCGCCAGGGTTTAATGTATAGCGAGCGATGGTTTTTGAAGTACCCACCTCATAGTACTCTATTTGATCTTTAATTCCAGGAATAAGTTTTTCTAATTTACCTATAAAGACATCACCTACTTTCTTCTTCTTTGCCTTGTATTCTTCCTCATTAAGTTTGTCCCAATCAGAATAATAATCTATACTACAGATAACACCTACACTTTTTTCTTCAGTTGTAAGTGCCGCATCAATCTGACTGTAATCGATAAAGGTAAAACTACGGTCTTTAAAATCACCTTTATTATTATCCTTAATGTCAGCCTGAGTTTTTATTGAATCATCAAAAACAAAAGTTGAATAATACCTGCTTCCCAGGTCCTTTGCTCTTTTCTTAAAGCCAATATAAACTGTTAAAAGTGATGCGCCCAATTCCAGTTTATCTATTTTTTGTTGTAATCTTTCACCATGTTCCCTTGGTAATAGCGTATTTGCAACATTTGGAATAGCAGCATTGGCTATTATTTCTTCACCATATATCGTTTCTGTTTCTGATGCTTTATTTCCAATTCCTTTATATTTAATTCCAACAGCTTTGTTGTTTTCAGTAATAATCTCAGTAACCAGGTGTTTAAGGATTACTTTTCCACCATTTTGCGTAATATAATCGGAAAGGTAATCTGAAAGCTTTTGTGAACCTCCTTTAACAAAATTACCACCTCCTTGGAAATAGCTTCCCTGGGCCACGGAATAATAGTTTAGTGAAATTGAAAATGGGTCATCGTGAAAGTAGCCAAGGTTACCTAGAAGGATAAGTTTCAGGTCTTCATTACTGATTATTGAATCAAGAAATTCGCCCAGGGATATCTCTGCTTTTCCTTCAGATTCTTTGGCCTTTTTCCTGGCATTAAGAATCTGATCAAAATAAGCATTAATACCCTTCTCTTCTTCCGGGAAATTGTCAGTTAGTATCTCTATTGCTTTTTCTGGATCATGTGGAATGGTGATTTCACATCGGCCATTGGTAAAATGATAAAATTCAGGGACTTTCAGAAACTGGACCTTGTCAAACACGCCCAGATCACGAAATATTTTTGATTTCATATCCCTTCTATCCAATCCGTCCATTTCATGCAGGCCTACTTCAAAAGTAAAGTCTTTGCGTTTAAATGTTGTGGCACATCCGCCCGGTCTATCGTGTTGCTCTACTAGTAATACTTTTTTCCCTTCCTTGGCAAGCTTTGCCCCGGCTGTCAGTCCCCCAAGTCCACTGCCAATAATTATTATATCATATTTCATTTGCAATTATTTTTAATTCTTTTTATCCGGATTATCTGTCGGAATAGGATATCGTTTAAATTCAGCATTTCTGTCAAATAAATATCTGTAGGTTATATAATGTTTAACTGAGACACATCCCACAGAGATGAAAATTTTTCTCATTTTCGGATTAAAATCACCCACCCAGGAAAATTCTATTTCCTTATATTGAGTTTTTCGCTCTAATACTTCTGCTATTTTCAGAATAATCACAGATTCAATTCCGAGGTTTTGAAATTCAGGGATAACACCCATTAGCACTCCGCGCGCCCGGGTAATGACTTTTTTCCTTTTCAGATACACAAACTTCAACTTGTTCCATATGTGTAGTTTGCCATTCATGTATTTTAATATCTCATTAACGTCAGGAAACATAAGATAAATAGCAATAGGTCTTCCATCTTTATAAGCATACCATACAAACTCTTCCTCAACAATGACTTTTGCCTTTTTAAGCTTATTTCGGATATACGCTGGTTTTAAAGGCTCAAAATTTTCCTTAAATGAATCCCATGCAATATTAAATACTTCTGCAAAATCTTTTGTGAATTTTTCTTCTTCCTTCCATGTAAAATGTTTGAATTCATATCCAGGCTTTTTTGCTACCCACTCGGCAATACGTAAAAATCGATCAGGCAATTTTTTTGATACATCAAGATGAAATCCTTCCTGTTTAAAATATGTTTTAAATCCATATGATTCGAACAATTCCTGATAGTATTTAGGGTTATATGATATTTCATATGAATAATACATAAATCCATCAACGAGTAGCCCCCAATACTTGTCTGTTTCGCCAAAGTTTATAGGGCCATCCATGGCCTGCATATCCTGACTGATGAGCCATGCTTTAGCAGTATCAAAAAGAAGAAATGCTGCTTCCTTATCATTTATGCATTCAAAAAAACCGATTCCGCCGGTAGGTTGGTTTTCATCTTCTGCTGTATTACAGTCAATAAATGCTGCTATACGTCCGATTAATTTGCCAGACTCATCTTTTAACAACCAACGCTCAGCAATTCCATGATTGTAGTAAGTATTTTGTTTCGGGTCGAAAATAGCATCTATACTTTTGTCTAAGGGGCAGACCCAGGTATTATCATTTTTATAGATAATTCTAGCAACATCAAGAAATTCTCTTTTTGCTTTATTATCTATTACTTTAGTGATAATCATTGGTATCAGTCAGTTTGTTTTAAATAAATCTGATCAATCAGATACTGGTATTTTTCAGCGATAAATTTCCGTTTCATCTTCAAGGTTGGTGAAAGCTCGCCTGTTGCCGGTGACCAAACATCAGACACCAACCTGAACCTGTTGATCTTTTCAAAATCGGATATTGCTTCGTTATACTTTTGCACTTCTTTTTTAAACAGATCTACTATTTGACTGTTTTTTAGAAGTTCAGAATTATCGGTACTGGTAATGTTATTTGCATTACACCAATCATTGATATATAAATAGTCCGGCGCGATTATCGCGCTTGCAAATTTCTCATGTTCACCAATAACCATAATTTGTTCTATAAATAATGATTCTTTGAATTTATTTTCAATTATTTGGGGAACAATAAATTTACCGCTTGAAAGCTTAAATATTTCCTTCTTGCGGTCGGTCACTTTTAAAAATTTATTGTCCTCTATTCTGCCTATATCACCGGTACAAAACCATCCATCAGCAGTGAATGCCTTTTTTGTAAGTTCAGGATTCTTATAGTAACCCATCATAACATTATGGCCTTTGCAAAGGATCTCTCCATCATTGGCTATTTTTACATCAACTCCTGATATTATTGAACCTACAGAACCGAGTCGCAAATCGGGTTTATTCTTTCGATTAATGGTAATAATTGAAGAGGTTTCGGTAAGTCCATACATGTTGAGTACTTTTATTCCAGCCGCCCAAAATATCCTTTCCACTCTTGGTTGTAAGGCTGCACCTCCACAGCCTACCAACTCAATATTTCCACCAATAGCATCTCTCCATTTTGTAAAGATGAGTTTGTCAGCAATGCTCAACTTTAACCTGTAAAACCAATTACTTTCACCAACAGGCTTATACTTCAATCCGATTTTTACAGCCCAAAAGAATATGGCTTTTTTTGCTCCGGTAAGCTTTTTTCCTTTCGTAATAATGGTATCAAATATTTTTTCAAGAATACGCGGGACAGCATCAAAACCATGAGGTTTAATATCTCTCATATCGGCAGCAATCGTTCCCATATTTTCAGCATAATAAATGCTGCAACCACTATACTGGGTCTGGTAATTTCCCATCCGGCCACCAACATGGCATAAGGGTAGAATGCTCAGATACTTTTGCTCGGGTTTCAGGTCAAAAATTTCGGCAGCAGCTAAAAAGTTTCGAACCAGATTGGTATGTGAAAGCAATACTCCTTTTGATGTTCCTGTTGTTCCTGAAGTATAAATCAGAGATGCAAGATCATCAGGTTTAATAATGGATTTTATTTTCTCAAGCTCTTTTTTGTAGTATACTTCACTTTTTTTACCGAGTGATACTAATTCCAACCAGTTTTTTTCATTTTCAACAGGATCAAACGTATAGGTGCTTTCGACATTTCCAATTTTATCAATTACGGGTTTAAGATTCTCAAGTAGTTTGTTGTCAGAAACAAAAACAAATCGGGCATCGGAATGCTTGAGTATATTTTCATATTCGATACAGCTCAGGGAGGTATATAATGGAACATGCACTACTCCAATCATCGCCATTCCCATATCAATAAAATTCCATTCCGGCCTATTGTTTGAAATGGTAGCAATTTTATCCCCCATTTTAAATCCCTTTGCCAACAAACCCAAGCTGAAATGATATGAAAAATCGATGTATTCCTGTGTGCTGTATTTTCTCCATTTTCCATCCTGTTTTACTACCAGGGCATCTTCTTTAATAAAATGATCCTGGTATCGGTCCAATAAGTCAAAGGTTCTTGTAATTTCCATTTTTATATTTTTAATATGGCAACTCAATCTTTTGGAATAAGTTTTATTTTTTCAACAGCTACTGACTCAATTATACTCTTTGAAAAATATACTTGGAAGTATTCATCGATAGCCCAGGGTTCATATAGATTTTTATAGAATCGGCTTTCGGGATCTCCCGATTGTCCTGGTGTATTGGTGCCTACAGATCTGTCCCAATCACCAACATCCACAATAATTCTGAAAGATGCCCCACTTGTTTGGTT
>DAOWJB010000330.1 GCA_030640625.1 Bacteroides sp. | reverse complement strand
GAGGGGTACCTGAATGGAGAAAATTTTGACTGGATCGGTGCACAGATGGACGATTTCGGAGCGCAACAGGACTATCATCTATCGATAACAGGAGGAAATGAGAATACAAGTTATTCCGTGTCATTAAATTATATGAATGAAGATAATTTTGTTCCAAATGACAATTACAAAAGGTATTCCCTTAAATCGAGCGTCGATTCAAAGGTCGCCAAATTCCTGACCATCGGCAATTCATCCTTCCTGTCATTTACCGACAACATAAAGGGAAGGGGAATCAATTATAACCAGAATCCACTGACACCTGCTTATGACCCGGAAGGAAACATTATACCTGAACCCAACGACAGGGTTCCATTTTCAAATCCTGTAATTGACCAGGATCCAAATCATTATCTGAGGGAAGAATATCAAACAAGGGTGTTCTCCACATTTTTTGCCGAATTGTATCTCCTGGAAGGTTTAACTTTCCGGACTTCCTTCAACATTGATCTTGGATTCAGCAGAGAAGGAACGTTCAGAGGAGAATTCGAAGGCATTGACCGCCTTAGTGAAGGTGAAGTAAGATACATAAATAATTACAGGTGGACCTGGCAAAACGTGCTTACCTATGACAAGAACTTCGGCGATCACCACCTCCAAGTAACTGCAGCAACGGAAGCGATCTCAAACCGGTCAGAAAGAGCTTACCAGTCAGGTAAAGATCTCGAGCTGGGAACTTCCTGGTGGTGGACACTGAATTCTGCCAACCAGGATAAACTGATCGCCCCCCAGGGCGAGGAAGACTGGATGCAATTGACGGAAAGTTCACTCGCATCTTTTATCGGCAGGATACATTACGGGTACCAGGGAAAATACCTTGCTACCTTTACCGGCAGGTATGATGGTGCTTCACAGCTGGCCGATAAATGGGATTTTTTCCCTTCGGCTTCAGTAGCCTGGAGAATCAGTGAAGAAAGCTTCATGTCGAATATCTCAGCCCTATCCAACCTGAAAGTCCGGTTTGGATATGGTGTTTCCGGCAACCAGTCTGTGCCACCATATGCATCTGTAGGCTCAATCCAGCTAACACCCATGTACTATGAATTCGGACAGCCTGAGACCCCATACCTTGGTTACCGGACATTCTACCTGTCAAATCCGGATCTTAAATGGGAAACAACAAGTACAATGAACCTGGGACTGGATTTCGGATTTATCAGGAATCGTATCAGCGGTAGCCTTGAATTTTACCAATCCCTAACGGAAGATCTCCTCCAGGACAGGACCTTACCACCTACTTCAGCTGTACCTGTTATTACGCAGAATGTGGGGGAAACCAAAAACAAGGGAATCGAGGTTACACTCCGGACCGTGAATGTAAGCAGCAGTGATTTCACCTGGTCCACAGATCTTACCTTTGCTGCCAATAGTGAAGAGATAACATTCCTTGTTGGGGGGGTTGAGCAAGATCTTGCAAATCGTTGGTTTGTCGGTGAACCTGTCGATGTCTTTTATGACTACGATAAAATTGGAATCTGGCAGCTTGGAGAAGAAGAGCAGGCCGCCCTCTACGGAAGGGTACCCGGAGACCTTAAACTGCGGGATGTGAACAACGATGAGATTATTTCTGACCTGGACCGGGTCGTTCTTGGCTCACCACGACCAAAATGGACCGGTGGACTCAACTCAGTCATGACGTATAAAGGCTTCGATCTTGTAATATTCGTTTATGCCAGAATCGGACAGATGGTCAGTGATGGAATTGAAACCCAGTGGGCCCCTGACAGGCGTGAAAACTCCATGGAAAGGGATTACTGGACACCCAATTTCCCGACCAATGACTATCCGAGGTTGAATCCGGGACTAACCCGTAGCGGATGGTCAGAAGCGACTGTGCTGAGATATAAAGATGGTTCCTTTGTCAAGATACGTGATCTCACGCTGGGATATACCCTCCCAGCCAACCTTACCTCAAAAGCCTTTATTTCCTCTGCAAGAGTTTACGTTACCGCTAAAAATGCATTTGCATTCGGTAAATATTTTAAGCAGGGCAGGTATGACCCGGAATACCGGGGAGCCATGAGCCTGCCAATTCCAAAAATGTTTGCCATTGGGGCAAACCTGACGTTCTAACGATAAATCATAAATAAGATACAACCATGAAAAAAACGATCATATATACACTTATTTTAGTGCTTATCGGCTTTGTCTCCTGCGAAAAATTCCTGGAAGAAGAATTCCTTGCCGGTGACAGTACAGATAGACGGTATTCCACAGCAAAAGGCATGGAAAACCTGGTATCAGCCTCCTACACAACTTCTAAGATCTGGTTTGCAAAAGAAGAGGGTTATGATTTCAGTACTGCCGGGACAGATATCTATGACTATGGACAGCAGCATCCACAGCAATACCAGTATACATTTACCACCGATTTCAATCCCACCAATTCAAGGCTTGTTGTATTGTGGGTTGAACTATACCGGGGAGTGAATGCCTGTAACGATGCCATTGCTGTCCTTTCTGATCCCGAACGAACACCTTTTGATGAAGACAAGACAAAGGTAAGACTGTCGGAAGTCCGGTATTTGAGAGGCCTTTATAATTGGATAATCTATGAAACCTGGGGTGAGGTACACCTTACTACAGAACCCGTTGTGGGTGTGGTAACGACGGCAAACCGTACTCCACGCGATGCTTGGTATAAACTTATTCTGGATGATCTTGACTATTCGGTGAATAATCTGACTGACACAGATAATACCGGGAACAGTGATTACGGACGGGTTACCAGAGATGCCGCACTCGCCTTCCGTTCCCGGATGAACCTCACCTGGGGATACCATTCAGGGGATAACGCTTACTTATCGAAGGCGGCAGAGGACGCAAAAGCGGTTATCAGCAGCAGCAATTATACCCTGTACGACAATTATTCAGATGTCTGGTTACTTGACAATAACAACAATAACACTGAAAATATCTGGGCAATAAATTATTCCCGAACAGAGTATGCGGTAATGAATGTGGATCCTGAAAGCTACAGGGTATACCAGAGAGATGGCGATAAACCATGGGATGACCGGGAAGGTGGACATCACGGACACCTGATGTTCGGAATGCAATATGACATCATGCAGGGGATGCAAAGGGACCTCGAAGGGGGAAGACCCTTCCGCAGGTATAACCCTACCATGTACCTGATTGATGCTTTTCACGAGGACGTGGATGAAAGGTTCTATGGTTCCTTTAAAACAATCTGGATCTCCAACAACACTACCCGTCTGAAATGGCCTGTTGGTGAGTGGCACAATGATCCCGAAGACACAGTCTATTATCGCAAGCCCATCGTGGAGCCCGGGGATACCTGCATTGTGTTCATCAAAGGTGTTTGGCCGGAAACCGATACCCTGATTGAAGATGAGATCATCCAGAATTATATCTGGCACTACAACCGGGATTTCTGGACCCTGGATCACTCACATATGTTTAATGCTGACGGAACGATCCGGGGAGAGCGCACAAACGACCGCAACCTCTGTTTTGAGCTCAGCAAATTTACCGATCCCGAGAGGGCTGCCCCCAATGGTGCAGGCTCACAGCGCGGCATCAGGGATGCTTATGTAATCCGCATATCGGAAATGTATATCAATGCCGCCGAAGCCCTCTGGAAATCAGGCACGAATACTGATGAAGCCTATGCCCTGCTGACCACGCTTGCCAATGCACGGTCGGTCGACGGGAACGGGGCTGCCATGCTTGCCTCCTACGGGATCAACAGCGGTGCAGATCTGACCCTGGAATATTTCCTTGATGAAAGGGCCAGGGAGTTTTGCGGAGAGCAGATACGTTGGTTTGACCTGAAGCGAAGCGGAAAGATGGTGGAACGCATGAAATCTTTGGCCGGCAATCCGGAGGCACGTGCAAATTTCAGTGATAAATTCGTCGTTCGCCCCATTCCCCAGGTTCAGATTGATGCCATTGCTGATCCCACGTATCAAAATCCAGGTTATAATTAAAACGATAACTCATAATAGTACTCAAAACAGGGCCCTACTTAAGAGTACGGCCCTGTTTCATCATTTATACACTAAAACCATAAGTTCATGTTCGGTAATAATAGAAAAAAAACGCTTCCCTTACTGGATCAATTGATGTTGGTATCCTTTCTGTTAATTCCCTCGGCATTGTTCGCCCAGGTGCCCTCCTTTCCCGGAGCGGAAGGTTTTGGCGCCATGACCACAGGTGGTCGGGGCGGAGCAGTATACGAGGTTACCAATTTGAACAACAGCGGCAGTGGCAGCCTTCGGGCTGCAATACAGGCCTCCGGTGCAAGAACCGTGGTTTTCCGGATTTCCGGGACCATTGCCCTGCAATCCACACTTGAGATCAAGAATGGAAATATTACCATCGCAGGTCAAACCGCACCGGGTGATGGCATCTGTCTTAGAAATTACACCTTTACGGTCGATGCAAATAATGTGATCATCCGTTATATCCGAAGCCGACTGGGAGACGAGTTTAATGTACAGGATGATGCAATGAATGGAAGGTACCATACAAACATAATCATCGATCATTGTTCGATGTCTTGGTCAGTCGACGAATGTGTCTCCTTTTACGATAACGAGAATTTCACCCTGCAATGGTGCCTGCTTAGCGAAAGCCTTTACGAATCCGTCCATGATAAGGGAACACACGGTTACGGAGGCATCTGGGGAGGTAAAGGGGCAACATTCCATCATAACCTGCTGGCGCATCATACCAGCCGGAACCCGAGATTTTGCGGCAGCCGGTATTCCAACCTGCCCGATCTTGAAAAAATTGACCACCGGAATAATGTCATCTACAACTGGGGAGGAAACAGCTGTTACGGAGCGGAAGGCGGAAGTTACAACATCGTGAACAATTATTATAAATACGGACCTGCCACTTCCAGGAAAAACAGGATCATCAACCCGAATGCCGATAACGGTTCCAATGCGCAGCCCGCAGGGGTTTGGGGCATGTTTTATATCAGCGACAATTATGTCTACGGCTATCCCTCCACTACGGAGGATAACTGGACTACAGGTGTCCAGGGACCTTCTGCGGAAGTCAAGGAAACCATCAAACTGGCGGATCCGGTTGCGGTACCGGCCATAACTGAGCATGCAGCCGAAGTTGCCTTTGAACATGTGCTTGCAAATACCGGAGCCGTACTCCCGAAAAGGGATGCTTTGGATGCCCGTATCATACATGAAACAATAACGGAGACTGCCACTTACGGAGGGGCCTACGGTACCGGCAAGGGAATCATAGATACCCAGACAACTGTCGGAGGATGGCCTGTATTGAGCAGTACGACAGCACCTGCCGATTCCGACCATGACGGCATGCCGGATGACTGGGAAGATTCCATGGGACTGGATAAAAATGATCCTGCGGACCGGAACGGTGACAAGAACGGTAACGGTTACACCAACCTGGAAGATTACCTGAACGGACTGGTTGAAGCCTTTGAATATCTGATCAGGCCTGTTAATTTATACGTGGATACCATTATCGGCAGTAAAGTTACCCTGGCCTGGCAGGATTTCTCAGACAATGAATCCGGTTTTATTATCGAGCGAAAATCAGGGGGTGGATGGACAGAACTGGCAAGTGTACCTGCTAACGATACTACATATGTTGATAGTAACGTGGATACCCACGGTGAATTTTTCTACCGGATGAAGGCCTTTAACAACAATGTTGAATCCTTTTATACGGACAGTGTTCTGGCAGCCATCGTGGCAACCGGAATAACGGAACCTGTCCACAGCCAGGGTATAAAACTGAACATTCACCCGAATCCTTTTACCAGCGTGGCACAGATCAGTTATACCCTCGAGCAGGGTTCTTTCATAGATCTTGCACTGATAGACCTAACGGGCAGGAAGGTTGTTTCGATCGCAAGTGAAAATCAGGCAGCGGGATATCATATTTATGATGTACATGGAGACGGGCTAAGAAACGGTATATATTTTATCCGGATGATAACTGAAACAGCAGCATCGGTTTCCAGGATAATGCATGCAAAATAGTATCATTTATCATCCTTTCACTTGTTAATTTTGTTAACTCCATTCAAGCTGCTGACAGTCTTCTCCAAACCGATCTGCATACACATATCGACATCGTAGTGGCATGGGATGGGGTCAGGTGATTACATGACCGTCAAGGAAGGTATTGATGCCGTTCCTGACAACAGCCAGGAACGAACAGTTTTGTTTATTAAGAAAGGCACCTATCGGGAGAAACTTGTTGTACCTCCATCCAAAAGATATCTGACAATGATAGGTGAAAATGTTGACAGCACCGTTATTGACTGGAATGATTACGCAGGGAAAATTGTAGATGGGGTAGAACTCAATACATTTACCTCACAGACCATCCAGATCAATCCGGATGATTTCAGGGCCATGAACATAACATTCATCAATGAGGCCCGTCCAGATGGATCAGGAGATGGACAGAATGTGGCTGTTTCCTCTTACGGAAAAAGACAGGTTTATCTGCAGTGCAGGTTTATTTCTTGGCAGGATACCTATTACAAAGGTTCTGATGGAAGGCATTATTTCAAGGACTGTTTTTTTGAAGAAGCGGTAGATTATATTTTTGGACATACAACCACTGTTTTCGACAGCTGTCAGATTCATACAGAACGAACTGGCGGGTACATCACCGCTGCATCAACCAAAGAAGATTATGGTGTTTTGGGTATGTATTCTTCAACTGCAGGCTGACAGCACCCCCGGGGATAAAAAAAGTCTGGCTTGGCAGACCCTGGAAACCATATGCACAAACAGTATTTTTTCAATGCATTGAATACGACAACATAGCTCCAGCAGGTTGGAAAACCTGGGATGGCCGGGAGAATACCTGTTTCTACGCTGAATATCAATGTACCGGTCCCGGTTCAGATACCACCAACCGGGTAGATTGGGGACACCAGCTAAGCACCTCAAATGCAAGCAGGTACAACCTTAAGGGTATTTTCTCAAGGCAGACTCAGCCGGAGGTTTTCGAGGCAGACTGGGAGCTAGCTGTGGATGAGGATTCGGTCTATCAAATACTTAAAAATCACACAACCGTTTTTATGGACTCGGCAAACCTCAATGCCAATATCGCCAGCCTGAAAGTCAACGGGGAAGATCTTCCTGGCTGGAACCCGGAGGTCTATGAATACATAGTGGAACTTCCTCCCGGTACAACTGAGATACCTGTGCTGGAAGCCACCCCGCGGCTTATCAGCTTTCAACAGTTGAGGTATCACAACCTGAATCCCTGCCAGGATTTGCCAACCTTACTATCCTTGCCAATGACCAAGCTACATTCCAGTCTTACCGAATTTATTATTCTGTTGACAGTGCCGCCAGCGATCCGGGACTGGATAGTATCATCATTGCTGGTCACCCGATAGATGATTATGATCCTGAAGTGCTGAACTATGCAGTACCCCTGCCTGAGGGCTCAACAATCTATTTTCCGGTTTCAGCATTTGCCTCTGCAGCAGATACCAAAATTATGATAACCAGGCCCACTTCACTCCCGGGTACAGTTACCATCATAGCAACTTCTGTCGACGGTTCAACCCGTACGTATTCAATTGAAGTATACATTACCACAGGTCTGGGTTTCAATAAACAAGCGGAAATAGAAGCTGTTTTCCAAAATCCAATCAGAGATGAAATAAGCCTTCGGATTACCTGTACTCAACCTGGCCCGGCTCGCTTGTTCCTGTATGGCCCCACGGGCTTGCAGGTCCTTGACAGGACATTGGGCAGGGTTAATGGTGATCATCTTATTTACCTGCCCGGGACAGATTGCAGGGGACTGTACCTGTACAGGTTGATTATTAAAAATACTGTCCTGTCCGGCAAACTGATCAGGATGTGATCCATTCAGGATCTGAATAAATTCCACAGAAAATTGTTGGTAGAAAGGTAGATAGTGTCTCAAAAAGTGTGTCTTGCATAGGTATAAAAAAGTCTTCTTTGTTAGTTTTGCATAATCGACAAAAAAAAGTAAAACTTTAAACCAAGAAGACTCATGATGATGATGAACTATATTATTAGCATAGGTATAACTATTCAGTTATTATCGGTTCAGATTGTATCCTTTGCTGGTGTAGTCAGTGATTTAATGGTTTTTGATAACAATAATCAGTCAGATTGGTCAGTCCAAAGTGACTTATTTGAAGGAACCCAACAATTTGGAGACCGCAGCTACCTATTAAATCAAATACCAGCTCAGTATATTGGGGCTGAATGGATACGCACAGCAAACGATTCTAAGGGCTTCACCGGAGATACGCTGGCAATGTTTTATATTTCTGATGATATAGATATAATTATTGCCCTTGATGATCGGTTACAAGTTTTACACTGGCTGAGTCAATGGGCAGATACAGGAGAAGATATAATCAATAGTGAGGAATCCCCTAAAACATTCAGTCTATATAAGAAAAGTTATCAAAAAGATACCTGGGTAGTATTAGGATCTGTGGGCCAAATCAGTGGGGCCAATAATTATACGGTTATAGTAAGTAATCCGAAAACTCAATCAGACAACCCTGATCCTTTTGAGTTCAATGATAAATATGACGTTGCGTTAAAAACCATTATTAGTTCAGAGCTGATTACAATTGCAGGCCTCGATTCAGCCGTTAGTATCAGCATACTTGGTGGTGAGTATTCTATCAATAGCGGGTCATACACAAGTATGAAAGGAACAATACAGAACAGTGATAAAATAAGGGTAAGACTATATTCCGCATCCGATTATGGTACTATTAGTACTCTATATATAAATATTGGAGGTTTGTCTTCCGATTTTAATGTACGCACCATTGATCATCCTGATTCAGGTTGGGCAAATGTACCTGGAATTCTCGCTTCTATCACCAAACCAATTTTCCCTGCCAGAGATTTTAACATCGTAGACTATGGAGCTAGGGGTGATGGAATTACGGACTGTACTTCGGCTTTTAATTCTGCCATAAAGGCTTGCAATGATTCTGGTGGGGGTCGTGTGTTCGTACCTGCAGGTGAATTCTTAACGGGTACGATTCATTTGCTAAGCAATACCAATTTATATATCTCTGACAGCGCCGTAATTAAGTTCAGTACAACCCCGGCGGATTATCTTCCAGCAGTTTATACGCGTTATGAAGGAACCGAATGTTTTAATTATTCCCCATGTATCTATGCCTTTGAACAAGAAAATATAGCCATTACTGGTACAGGAACTTTGGATGCCCAAGCCAGCTTTGATAATTGGTGGTCATGGATTAATCTAGATGACCAGGATGTTAGTAGCTTACGTAAGATGGCTGAAGATAGTATCGAAGTTGAGGAACGAGTGTTTGGTGAAGGGCATTATTTAAGGCCTAATATGATTCAACCATATAGATGTTCCAACATATTGATAGATAGTATAACAGTGTTAAATGGTCCGATGTGGCATATTCACCCAGTTTTATGTAAAAATATAACCATAAGCAATATTTCAGTTCTTGGTCATGGACCCAATAACGATGGTTGCAATCCCGAATCATGTACAAATGTATTGATCAGGAATTGTTACTTTGATACCGGTGATGATTGTATAGCCATAAAATCAGGACGAAATGCTGATGGCAGAAGGATTAACGTTCCAACATCCAATGTAGTAATACAGGAATGTAATATGAAAGATGGACACGGTGGTATTGTTATAGGCAGTGAAATATCCGGTGGTGCCAATCAAATATTTGCTGAGAACTGCCTCATGGATAGCCCAAACCTGGATCGGGCATTAAGAATAAAAACAAATTCCATTCGTGGAGGGCTCATTGAAAATATATATCTGCGAAATATCACGGTTGGTCAGGTTTCCAATGCAGCAGTGCGCGTAAATTTTTATTATGGTGAAGGGGATATCTCAACCTTTGATCCTGTTGTCCGAAATATAGAGGTAAGGAATATGACATGTAATAAGGCAAGATATGGTGTTCAGTTTTTAGGATACGATCGCGCACCTATCAGAAATTTCCGATTGATAAACTGCGAATTCAATAATATTTCCATTCCGTTTAGTCTAAAAAGTTATAATAATTTATGTCTTGATAGCTTAGCAATCAATGGAACCGAATACAATAAAATATGGAATCCCGATGGTGAGATAGATTCCCTTCCAACCTTGATAAAACGGAGTATGGATGTATACTGGCCAGGATTTGAAATTTCACCCAATCCTGTTACGGGACAGGCATTAGTTCATATTGATTTGGAGGAATCCTCGAAAGTTGAGATTAAACTTATAGATCTTTCTGGCAAGACAATAAAGCAGGTTTATACTGATTTTTTATATATAGGCGAAAACAGTATTCCTTTGAATGTGACAGACCTGGGAACCGGGTTATATATTGTGATAATACAAACTAAAAAAGGTGTGGAAAGCAGGAGGATTATTATCAGGTGATTTAAATTAACCAGTCTGTGATATTACTCAATTCAGCCTAAATCTGTGGGTGGTGGGCAGTTGAATAAAAAAAATAAGACCGAAACTCCCGTTCCGGTCTTAATGTCAGATTTTCGAAATCGGTATTTACTGTATAACTATCTTGGCATATTCGGTATCCCCGTTCATTTCAAGACGAAGATAATAAACTCCTGCGCCGTATTCATCAGCGTTTAGATAGATAAAATTATTACCTGGTACAGTACTCTGTTGAAATTTACCTACCTGCTGTCCGGAAATATTGTAAAGCGTTGCCCTGGCAGATGAAGGTCCGTTAGATTTAAAACGAATTGTGACCCTATCTGAGGCTGGATTTGGGTATGTCACCAGGGCAAAACCATCCAGATCACGATGTTCGTTCACTGATGTTGAGCTGCCAGCATCATCAAATGCCCATTCACAGGCTCTTTTAACGATCTGGAAAAATTCAGTAGTCCCAAGGCTTTTATCGGTTGCAACATTATCGGAGCCGTTTAATCCTGTGTTGTTAACACCCCAATAAAACATCTTGTTCTTGGAAGCACCCATTTCATCCACGGTGAGCATGGTCCAGAAATCAGCCATGCTGGAATGAGATTTGGCCACGGCTAATTTGTTCGAATAGGTTATATTCACCTCTTTGATCGAAACCGGCCTGTTATCAGCTATATCGGTTGCATCAGTTGCACCCGACCATGTTATTTGATCGCCCACGTTGAATATCTCTGTGATGTAATGGGAGTTGTCCTGGATGATAATGGTTTTATCATCCTCAGTGCCTCCCGCATCGGCCGTCTGAAACAATTCCGTGGTGTAATCACTTAACCAGGCCCAGCGGTCGTTGGTTTCGACAGCGGTCCATCCTTCCATATTGACACATGGCAGGGGATAATCATCCGTCGTGCCAAACCTTGCCATATTCTTTGAATCCACTGTTTCACTGAAGAACGCACCGTCATAGAAACTATAGTCGAGTCCTACACCTTCCTGAAATTCAGGACTCTCCCAGTATTCCGGAGCATATCCCCAGGCTTCCAGGCTGTCATACAAATCCCGGTCAGATTGCCAGTCCCCAATATTATCGCGGCCGACAAAAAGGATTGATTTCTGACTCGCTCCATAGGTGAAGAATAGAACCAGGATTAATAAAGTCGTACAAAATCTTGCGTAAAGTTTTTTCATAGCTATTTTTTTTAAAGAATTAATTATTGAATTGTAATTAAATTGAAACCAAAATTATTGATTATGGACCATTTATAAAAATCCGTTGCTGATAATCCCTCTTTCTTTAACAAAAACAAAGGGGATACCCACTGTATGGAGCAGCCCCCTTGTTTTATAACATATACTATTTCTTGAGGAATTTGCCTATAGCAGCATTTTCTCCAATTTCGGCTTTAATAAGGTAAATTCCGGGATCCAGAGAACGGATGTCTAATTGAATATGGCCGGGACCGTTGAGTGCCCGGTCAATCACGACCTTCCCTAAGGTATTGTATACCCTGACACGGCTGAATTCCCCATCAGAAACCAGGTTCAGCTGGTCACTGGCAGGGTTCGGGTACATGTGCAGTCTGCTTGTCGCGATAATCTCTGACGTTCCGACTGCAATAAACGGGTATACCGTAACCTCATACTCCATGGCATTGCCGTTTTCAGCGGTTACTACAATCGCTGTCATAATAGTATCACCCATGGATACATCGATGGTACTGTCACCCACCGTGGTTGCCATTTCACTGGACGGGATGGCAGTAATATCAACAACGTTTGAATCCTGCACCAGGGTCAATGAATATTCAGTTGAATCAGGATGGAATGCCGGATCAAACGTGGCAGTAACAACACTGTACTCAATATCACTGAGGGTCATATCCTGACTTATTGTTTTAGCCATGCTCAGTTCTGCTCCCAGCATCCTGCTTATCTCATTCAGGTAAACCTGCTGTGCATCATCTGTCAGCGGGAAGTAATTGTACCCCACCAGCTTGTCGTTACCGAAGCCAAAATAGGTCCTGATACCGGCGGGCATATCCACTGAACCATCATAGAACTCCACATTTGCATCAAACCGGGCAACAAGGGGATTCGTATCTGCATAAGCAACCACGATGGTACCATTCGTTGCAGAATCAACATTGATAAAGTCATGCGGAGGCAGACACCAGCCAATTGAATCACCCTCCATCAAGGTAACATTCGAGAATACGATATCACCAGGATCTGAGGAAACTCCATATGCCAACGGAGGCCCTTCATTAGCATGATAAGCATTGGTGCTGTTGAACCAGTTGAGCCGGCTGCTTCTTGCCACATACTGTGCATTCAGGATGAGCGGAGGGGTCAGGGCATTCCATGTTACCCTGTCGGCAGAATCCCTGAAATCACTGCTGCTGGGACTGCGTCCGATAATCAACAATTCCGCATCATTCAGCATATCAATGGTATCCTGTCCTACTGTAGAAAGGTTATCATCCGGATAGAATTTGGTTACCCTGATACCGTTCTTCTCCAGGAACTTGATCTGGGGATCATCATATTCATCATCCGTGATAAAGGTAATGCTATAGTCTGCGGCCCCGAACTTAATCTCTGGAGCATCAATGCCTACCATCCTGCATATTTCAGCCAGATAGACTGTCTTAGCATCCCTGGTTAAAGGGAAGTAGTTAATTCCCAGTTTGTCATTGCCAAAGCCAAAATAGGTCCTGGGACCGGCGGGCATATCTACTGAGCCATCATAAAATTCCACATTTGCTGCAAAACGGGCAATAAGCGGATTCGTATCTGCATAAGCAGCCAGGATGGTACCGTTAGTTGCAGAATCAAGATCGATAAAGTCATGTGCAGCATAGCACCATTCCATTGAATCACCTACCATCAGGGTAACATCATCGAAGATAAGATCAGCCGGATCTGAGACCACACCATGGGCAATCGGAGGCCATTCATTGGCATGATAGGCAGCTGTACTGTTGAACCAGTTAAGCCGGCTGCT
>DAOWJB010000276.1 GCA_030640625.1 Bacteroides sp. | reverse complement strand
TCTATCCTCTGTTAATACTACATCCTATGAAGATGAAGACGAAGAGGATGAGGATGAAACTAAAAATTAAACACAATAAAAGCTCCGGCAAATAGTCGGGTCTTAATTTGTGATCCGGCTGGCATTATCTCCTAAGGTTATATGCAGTTTAACCCAAATCCAATCTTATGGTTAATTTTCCCTTCTGCTCGGTCTTTACCTAGAAGAATTAATTTTGTGATTCAGTTTACCTCTGAAGTGCCGTAAATACTTATTCTTTAATGACATTACCATTTATCAGATGTACTTGACTTTGCTTTATTATTTATGTAACTTTCTCCATTAAATAGTATTATTATGACAAATGTAGAATTAGTTAAGCAAGGGTATTCTGATTTTTCCACAGGTAATTTGGAGGCAGTTTTAGCTATATGGGACCCCGCAATTGAATGGCACGAATGCAAGGGTATGCCTTTTGTGAAAGGCGATGGCATTTTCAAAGGGCACGAAGCAGTAGTGACAAATGTTATCATGAATCTCCCAGTTTACTTTGATGGATTCAATATTGAAGTAAAACAAATATTTGGAGCAGATGATAAAGTGGTAATGGTAGGCTATTACTGTGGTACAAATAAAGCCACCGGTAATCCTTTTAAAGCCAATGCCACTCATGTATGGACAGCAAAAAACGGAAAGATGACCCATTTTTTCCAAGCTGTAGATACTGTTACAATTGTCAGTTAAACAACTAACGTCAACAAGCAAGTATTGCCGATGGAGGGAATTTTATATTGGTCCACTCAATTCGATTGTTAAATACTTGTCAAAGAATTATTTTCAATAATTGATTTATTTCCGGCCAAGGGCGATCAGAAGCTCCGATTTTTGCACTCTTTATGAATTAGCTTCTTCCTTTCTTTCCCGGCGGAAGTAATCTCCTCCTACTGGGGCCCCCAGGGAGATGTCAAGCATGTATTCAATTATGTCCGGTGTGTGCGGAATATAGAATAGATCAGCATGTTATTGCTTCATCGGCTTGATATTCAGTTCAGGACGATCAATATCTTTGAATATTTCACTGGATCCCGCACCACAACTGATGATTGTCCTCATTCCATGATCCACAGCTGCTTTTGTTTTATAAACCTTTTCTTTTCGGACATGGTAAATATTGCCTGATGTCGGATTTGGCCCGGTAGGTACGAATACAGTGATCATGTCTCCCTGGTCATCCGTGATAAACCCGGTCATCAGGGTTCCCGCATTGAAGAGGTCTACCAGGACTACCTCGGAAAAAAATGACTTCTGTTTGCCAAAGAACTGCATGACCGTTTCCCTGGCTATCTTGTATCCCGGGATCTTCATCAGGTATTTTTTTTCCAGGGCAGAGGTAAAGAACCTGCCGATCCTTGTCTCGATAATGACACCTATGAAAAAGAACGAAATCAGGATGGCAGCAACCAAAATGACATAAATGGTAAAAAGCAACAGCTCTGAATCTGTATTGAATAGATCGACTATGGGCCTCAGATATTTCTCGATCAGGCCGATGATCCAACGGAAAACAAGGATAACAAGGGCAAGTGGCAATATGGCGGCAAAGCCACCAAGCAATGTAACTCTAACATACCTTCTCATGGTGTTTTATTTTTTGGGTTTATGTTTCATTTCATTTTCAATTTTTCTGGCGGCAGGGGTGATGGACAGTCCCCCAAGAGCCGTGCAGCGCAGTGACCGGGGAATGCTGGCTCCAACTTCTTTCATGGTCTTGATCACCTCATCCAGTGGTATCAGCTGGTCATAATCAGCCAATGCCATATTTGCACAGGAAAGTGCATTCATGGCAGCCATAATATTTTTGCCCAGCAGGGGGCTTCCACCCTGTTGGCTATGGGATCGCAGATCATTCCCAATGAGTTTTGCAGGGCCAGGGATGATGCTGCCAGGGATTGTTCAACGGATCCTCCTGCCAGTGATACCAGTCCAGCTGCAGCCATCCCTGATGCAGCGCCGCATTCCGCCTGGCATCCTCCGGATTCTGCTGCAAAAGTAGCATGCCGGGCTATGAATATCCCTATCATACCGGTTGAAAGCAGGGCCTTTATCACATGATCCTGTGAAAGGCCCATCCCTGAAGCTATTCCCAGAACCGCTCCCGGAATTGTCCCGCATGAACCGGCTGTGGGGGCAGCAACGATCAATCCCATCGCGCTTTTTACCTCCATGACAGCGCTGACAGACATAATGATCCTGTTGGTAAGATTCCCGCCAAGCAATTGGTTTTGATCCATTTTTGTTTTGAAGGCGGGGGACTGGCTTCCAAGGATCCTGTCATTATATTCGGTTCCATTCAACCCCGATGAGATGGCATCCTCCATATAACCTGCCAGCTGTCTCATTTTTTCATACACCTCTTCTTCAGGGATACTCCCCCTCAGGCTTTCATACAGGAGGGCCAGTTCCCAGAGGGCAAGTCCCCTGTCACGATTAAATTCCAGCATCTTTTGTGAGCTGAGGAATGGGAGCTCCATGCTTTTTCGGGACAGCACAGGCAGAACAGGTCTGATCTTCCTGATAAGCCGGACTTCCTTCATCGCCAGCAGGTCTGTCAGTACAGCCTGATCCGGGAATTTTTGAGATTTTACTTCTATGATTGTATCAGGGCCAGGATGTACTGAAACATCATCATGGTCCACCCTTTCCTTAATTTGCTGAAGAATTAAATCCGGATCCTGGCAATAGACCAATGTTTCGAAATAATCCCCGGCCAAGGATATTTTTACCCCGTCAATGTCGATTATTTCTATCATGCCGCCGCCCACAGATAAGGCTGTAACCTGACAGGTCCCGGATGGATTATTCAGGATCAGCTGATATGTATTCGGATGCACGGCACCTATATCTCTGATCGTGAATTCCACCCGGATACTATTTTTCCCCAGGTGTGACTTTGCTTCCGGCAGCCTCCTATCCGTGGCTTCCCATCCGAGTAATCCCCCCATCAATCCCATGTCCGAACCCTGACTCTCATGGGTGGTAGCCAGTGATCCATCGGGGTCGAACAGTACGCTGGCATGGCTGATCTCACCATCCATCAAATCCCTGCACACCCGTCCTATCCTGAGGGCCCCGGCACAGTGTGAACTGGACGGCCCCCGCATTACCGGACCTATTACATCATTAAAGATACTCGGAAAACCGGCCATAATTTATCTATTCTTATTTTTACCTATATTAAGAGATTAAATTTAGCAATCAAAACCTAAAAAACATCCCATTACTCATTTCATGAAGTTTGAGCGGTATATTTTCCTTGTAGCCCTGGCATTATACGTTGTCTCAGCCTGGTTCAGCACAGGCTTTTATCATGGCGATGAGCACTACCAGATAATCGAGTTTGCTGCTTACAAGATGGGAACTGTTTCCCCGGACGAACTGGCATGGGAATTCGGCGCCAGGGTAAGGCCGGCAATCCAGCCTTTTATTGCCTTTTATGTCATCCGGGCCCTGCAGGTGATATCTCTCGAAGATCCTTATATACAGGCTTTTGTCCTCCGGTTGCTGACTGCCCTGCTTGCTTTGTTCAGCATCCGGGTTTTTACCCGGACCTGCAGGGGGATGGTACGCCCTGAATTCCATAAAGCATACCTGTTATTATCATATTTCCTATGGTTCCTGCCTTTTGTAAATGTCAGGTTCACTTCGGAAACCTGGTCCGGCATCATGCTGCTGAATGCCCTTTCAGTCCTGATAAAAAGTGATTTCCACGGCAATAAGTTTTATCTTGTTGGTGGACTCCTGGGACTGAGCTTTCTGTTTCGCTACCAGAATGCATTTCTTGCTTTCGGTATTTTCCTCTGGTTGATTTTTATCAGAAAGGAAAAAATCCTCGATCTGGCAAAGCTGTTTGCATCCGGCCTGGCAGTCTTATTGCTTGGGGTATTGATCGACCGCTGGTTATACGGGGAATTTGTCCTCTCTGCCTGGAATTATTTTTATGTTAATCTGGTTGAGGGTGTGGCCTCAGGCTTTGGGAGAGAAGCCTGGTGGAATTACTTCTACAGTATCTTCCGGTTTGGCTTTTTTCCCATAGGGATCCCCATTATTATTTCCTTCCTTCTGCTGATAATCAAAAAACCGCGGAACATATTTATCTGGACAATCCTGCCATTTTTTATAATCCATTCCATTATCCCGCATAAGGAGCTGCGTTTTCTTTTTCCGGTCATTAACCTGGTACCCATTATCCTCCTGTTGGCATACCAGGAATTAAACTGGGATCCGGGTAAATGGAGAAAACCGGGTCAGCTCGCCCTGCGGACCGTCGCCTTGATGCTGGTTGCCATTAACTGCATTGGTGCTGTTACCGTCAGCCTGAAACCGGCCGATAGCGGACTGACGACCATTACCCATCACATCAGGAAGCATTATGGTGATCAGTCCATCCGCTTGATATCCTATAACAATAGCAACCCATATGGTCCATGGGGACTGATGGCATCTTTTTATATGGAGAAGGACATGCAGGATATCAGGTTAGGATCATTGAATGAGCTCAGCGATTCATTGCTCCGTGAGAACAGCGTGAATTTATTGGTGCTTAAAAGAGAGGATGCTGCATCGGATCCCGCCCGGGTATTCCTAACCGACCACGATGCGACCAAAGAGGTCCAGTGTATCCCTGAATGGATGGAACCCCTGATGACCTTATACGGTGGATTTCGCGTTCGGGAAATCCTCGAATTATATGAGATTCAGGTGGATTGAAAATAAAAAAGTAGCCGGATACGAGAGTATTTAAATACTCAGCTGCGAATAAAATGATGAGGAGGTATTGTCGACATGATACTAATCCAATGCAATATATGTTATGGTATTAAGTATTTTTCCTGATAAAGAAAAGAAACCGGCAGATGAGGATCTGCAGGAAAAAATTCCTGATCTTTTTCCCATTTGGAAAGAAATCAAGGAATACATCTATAACACCTATCCCAAAGTATCAGAAGAGTGGAATTTTCCGGGCGTCAAGTATGGATGGAGTTTCCGGATGGCAAGTAAAAAGCGGCGCATTATGTACTTCCTCCCCAGGGACGGGTATTTCCAGGTGGCTTTTATTTTCGGAAAGCGTGGGACTGAAGCAGTTTTATCCAGCAGTATTCCCGGGGATATCAAACAAAT
>DAOWJB010000063.1 GCA_030640625.1 Bacteroides sp. | reverse complement strand
GTTGGTCATTACAGGTGTGTTGGCAGTAATTGGTTTATTAATTAAACCACCAGCACATAAATTGGCCAGGCAACATGTCAATCATATTACGGCAGTTGAGGATCATCCGCTGAACTGCCTGTCATGTCACATGTATACTCAAAAGGATGGCATTATTGCGAAATTAATAAATGCAGACTATTTATCTCCATTTAATATGGCCGTTTCGCCTGATGGAAGCAAATTGTATGTGGTTGCACAGGAAGGAAACTCACTTCTGGTAGTTGATACTGAAACGGACAGAGTCATCGATAAAATACCTGTTGGGGAGAAACCTCATAGTGTTGTAATAAAAAAAGATGGAAATACAGCTTTCGTGAGTAATCAGTGGGCTGATAATGTCTTTGAGATTGATCTTTCCTTATCAAAAGTAGTGGACACACTTAAAACAGGAAGTGGTCCTGCCGGACTTGTACTCAGTCCTGATGAGAGTTTTCTTTATGTTGTAGATTCGTATTCCTCGGAAGTATCAATTATCAATCTTCAGACAAAAACTGAGATAAAACGATTAATGGCAGGCAATAATCCGGTGGGAGCAGATATATCGCCTGCCGGCAACCTGGTATACGTGACCAGTAGAAGAACACTACCCATACCCTATGGAACTCCTCCTATGACTGAGCTGACAGTTATGGATGCCGGCACACAGAGGGTCAAAGAACGCAAAATATTTGAGTCTGCATATTTAATGGAAAATGTTGCATTTACGCCATCCGGGGATATGGCTATAGCCACACTTATCCGGCCTAAAAACATGATACCTTCAATACAGGTAGAAAGAGGGTGGATGATGACACACGGAATAGGCATAATTGAGCCAAATAATGATGGTAGAATCATTCAGCTATTATTGGATGAGCCGAATGCATATTATTCCGACCCCTTCGATTTAACCATAACTCCTGATGGACAGAAAGCCTTTGTCAGTCATTCGGGGGTTGATTTCATTACAGTCGTTGATCTCAATATAATTCGCGAACTCCTTGCTGAGTCAACTCCTGAAATGTTAAAGACCTATTCAGATCATCTTGGTATTAGCAGCCGCTATGTTTTAAAACGAATTCCAACAGGAGCTAATCCAAAAGGCCTCGTTCTTTCTCCTGACGGGAAATATCTTTATGTGGCGGAGAGGTTAGAAGATAGAATTGCTGTAATTAGCACGGAAAAAATGGAGACAATAAAAACCATAGATCTTGAAGGCCCATCCAGAATAACTGTAGCACGAAAAGGACGCAGGCTGTTTAATAATTCAGGGTATACTTTTCAGAATCAGTATGGTTGTTATACCTGTCATCCTGATGCACATGAGGATGGACTTGTATATAACATGGCCGGAAAAGATATGGGACGTAATCTGGCAAATACACAGACCTTACGAGATATCGGTGATATTCCACCATATAAATGGAATGGTAAAAATTCAAGTGTTTACAAACAGGATGGAATGCGGTTCTCAACCATTTTGACGAGAACCGAAGCGTTTGATTATGACGAGTTGGATGCATTGGTTGCCTATATCGTTACCGGCATCAAGAATCCGCCAAATTTAAGGTTTAATCCAGCAGGTGAATTAACCGCGATACAAAAAAGAGGAAAGAAGATTTTTTACCGGACGCATGCAAATTGCGGAAAAGAAATCCCGGTTGAGAACCGGTGCGTAACCTGTCATCCGCCACCCTATTTTACGAATATGAAAATGGCAGACGTTGGCACCTTATCAGAAACAGATGACCCGATGCTTTTTGATGCACCTCAGTTAAATAACATTTATGAATCTGCACCCTATTTACATGACGGGCGTGCAGCTACGCTGGAGGAATTATGGACCAAATTTAATGATGAAGATATGCATGGTGTAGGCAATGACATGATGAAGGATCAGCTCAATGACCTTGTGGAGTACCTTAAATCTCTAAGGGATGCTAAATACTATAATGAGAACACTGAAATTTATAAAGCCGCTATTAATCCTGAATAATCGATGAACTATGAACAGTTTAAACCGGATTTTTCTTAATGGAATCAAGGTGTTGTCAATAACACTATTAAGTATTTTTTTGTCAGGTTTTTCCCAAAATGATAACATCCCGCCTGGACCGGAAAAAGTGTCACAGAGGATATCTGAAGGAATTAGTTCTGATATTAAGAAAGCAGCCGGATCCATGCCCATGTACGGCAACTGGGAGACATTTACCAGTAAAGATGGATTACCGGCCGATAAAGCATACTGTGTCCGTATGGATGGTGACCGGGTACTGGTTGGAACGAGTGCAGGACTGGCGGTGTATGAAAATGATGAATGGCGAACATATACAGTTGAAGATGGACTTGCACATTCAGGTGTGCTTTCAATCGATGTGAGTGAACTTACGGGCGATGTTTGGCTAGGTACCCTTGGAGGGTTAAACCGCTGGTCAGCCGGCAGGTTCGAGACATTCACACAGTTTAACAGCGGCCTCGCAAATGATGTGATCTATTCGGTTATTTGTGATGGGAAAGATGTCTGGGTGGCTACCGGTGGTGGTGCCGGACATTACGATACATATTCCGGACAGTGGGGAATTTACACTGAAAGAAATGCTCCCATGCATGAGCCATGGACTTACGGAGTTTGTGCCGGAGACAAAAAGGTATATATTGCAGCATGGGGTGGAGGGGTAATTGAGTATAATACCGAAACAGAAAATTTCAGGGATTATCTTGATCCGGACGGAGAAATGGAAATAGACCTGTTTCCTGATGATGGTGTGGTTCATGATATAACAACAGGAGTATCCTATGCTGATGGCATTCTTTGGGTGGCAACGTACTTTGGCTTAAGCCGTTATGATGGCGCACACTGGAAAGGTTACTTTGACCATGATAGCGGACTGCTCAGTAATTTTATTAACTTTCTTAAGGCTGATGGTCCTGTAGTCTGGCTGTGTACTGATCTGGGTTTAAGCAGTTTTGATGGGGAAACCTGGGTGTCTTATCAGAAAAATGAGAACAACAAAAATGGTAAAATACTGATAACCAATGGTTCCGAAACCAAAGAATTGGCTGTATCCACCTCCATTTCTCACAATTTTGTGATCGGGGTCGACTTTCAGGACGATGAAATCTGGCTTGCAACATCTAAAGGTGTATGCCGGGGTGAAAGACTTGAATAATAACGTACAACATTGACATAATTTTTTATTAAGCTCAATTCGCATAACTAAAAATGATTGACTCAATACAACTACATATTAATTTGGATAAACTGACTGATGGTGAAATAGAAGAGATGGTTAAACTGGGCATCTTAACTGAAAACAATCAGTTAAAAGAATATGTTTATCCTCCAATACATAGCGAACGGCCACCTATTTTCAAGTATGCAGTACATGCCCCTGATGTAATCAATGAAGCATACAATTATAAGAAACCATCATCTTTTTCGAGAGCCCTGCGCTTTGACTTTGGTGGTTATAAAGTTCTGTTAATTTCAGGTACGGCCAGTGTAAATAACCAGGGCAAACCTGAACACATTGGAGATTTTAAAGCACAAACCTGGCGTACTTACCGAAATATTACTAATTTACTGCAAGCGGAAGGTATGAGCTGGCACGATGTGGTAAGAACAACCAATTACCTGAGAGACATTGAGCGGGATTATACTGAATTCAATAAAATAAGAACATCATTTTTTCAATGGTTAGAACTTGATCCTCTGCCTGCCAGTACCGGAATACAGTCAAGACTCTGCTGGGAAACTTTACTTGTTGAGATTGAAGCTATCGCTATTTGTAAATAAAAGTTAAAAACCTGAATTATGCAACTTACACTTCATACATTGGTGTCAACTCTTCTCATGCTGTTATCAGTATTGCAGTTAAACGGCCAGGAGAAGATGAACTATGGCAAAACACCTGATGAGATGATACCTTATGGCAGGTTTCAGAAAGCCTATATAAATTTTTTTGATGATCCCCAGGCTTTTACCGGTGCCGGACGTGAAAAGGTTCCACCTACTGATCTTAACGAAATCAGAATTGGATACCTGGGTCCATTGGAAGGCTCTGTAATGGTTCCACAGGGTATCCAAATGTTACAGGGCGCAACCCTTGCAATGGAAGAAATTAATGAGAGAGGCGGCTACAATGGCATACCTTTTAAGATATTGGCACACAATGATGTGGGATTATGGGGTGCTGCTGCCAATGAAGTGGTAAAAATGAATGATGAGAAAGTATGGGCATTTATTGGTACCATTGATGATGTCAATTCACATGTTGCATTGCGGGTGGCTCTGAAATTGGAACTTCCCATGATTAATACCGGAGATCCGGACCCTACATTTACTGAAACACGCATACCCTGGATGATTCGTTGTATTGCCGATGACCGGCAGAGTAGTTATGCTTTGGTGAACTACATTTACCGTAAAAAAGGACATTCCCGGGTATCCGTGATGCGTGCTGACAACCGTTACGGCCGGGTTGGGATAATGGAATTCAGGGATGCAGCGCTTCGAATCGGTTATCCCCTGTTTCTTGAGGTTCGGTTTGCTGATGGTGAAACGGGTTTTACCACGCAAATCGAACGTATAATCAATTCTTCTCCCGATGCTGTAGTACTTTGGGGAAACGCAAAAGAGACAGCCCTGATATTAAAGCAAATGAGGGAAATGGGAATGGAGCAACCTGTCTATGGTTGTGACAGACTAATGTCTCCCGTATTTCTCGAGATAGCAGGCCAGGATGCAGAGGGTGTAGTAACTACCTGTCAGTATAATCCAACACTGGATCATCCGAAATTGAGAGCATTCCAAAAGAATTATTATAAAAGATTTGAAATGGAACCGGACGTCTTTGCCGCCCACGCTTATGACGGAATGAATATAATCATTGAAGCGATACATAAAGCTGGACTTAACCGTGCCCTTATTCGTGATCTTCTAACTGACCTTAAAACCTTTCAGGGATATCAGGGTGTTACCGGAGAGATAATCTTTGATGCATCCTGGAATGATATCGGTGCTATCTGGATGACTGAAGTACGCGATGGCAAGTTTGAATTTTTTCCTCCTCCACCGCTTACTTCTGTTACATCAATAAACAATAAAATTGTAAGTACGGCTGATTAAGAACAGAATAATGGAAACACATAAAGGTGATAACCAAGGTAATTACGGGAGTTCTGCTCCCAATCTGGTCAATCGTCAGACAAAAGCAAATGACACAGTAATAAATGTGAATGGAATAAAAATAGGGGGAGAAGAAATAGTCATAATTGCTGGTCCCTGTGCCGTTGAGAACAGGGAACAATTGCTGGAAACTGCAAAAGCAGTGTATTCCGGAGGTGCAAATATTTTGCGGGGTGGAGCCTATAAACCCCGAACTTCCCCTTATAGTTTTCAGGGACTTGGGGAAGAAGGACTTAAGTACCTCAGTGAGGCCAGAAAAGAAACCGGTTTGCCTGTTGTTACAGAGGTTATGGATACCCGTCAGATGGAATTGGTTTGTAATTATACCGATATCATACAGATAGGTTCTCGCAGTATGCATAATTTCCCTCTGTTAAAAGAAGCAGGCAAATGCAGGAAACCTGTTTTATTCAAACGTGGCTTAATGGCTACCATTGATGAGTATCTTAATGCTGCAGAGTATATCCTTAGCGAGGGTAATGACCAGGTTGTATTGTGTGAACGAGGTATTCGCACCTTTGAAACCTATACCAGGAACACACTTGATCTGTGTGCAATTCCTGTTTTAAAACGTATGAGCCATCTTCCTGTAATTGTTGATCCCAGTCATGGAACCGGACATAGCTGGTTGGTACCGGCTATGACAAAAGCTGCAATCGCTGCCGGTGCTGACGGAATTATGGTTGAAGTTCACAATAAACCTTTAGATGCCTTAAGTGATGGCCAACAATCCCTTTACCCGGAAGAGTTTGTTCAACTGGTAAAGGATATTGAGAAAATAGCTCAGGCAATAGGAAGGAAATTATATCACCATAAACCATCCCTGGTCTAAAACCCTTGTGATATACATATTTAGTTATCTGGATTTAAAGTTTGATGAATAATTCATGATTCAGTTTAGATCATTATCTCTGGTTTGCTTCCTGATAGTGTTAGCAAGCGGATCGGCCATCATTGAAGCTCAAGCTTTGAATCATACTGCTACACAAACCACGTGGGCAGTAAGTAAAAAAAAACAGGATAAAATAGTAAAAATCGGACTTTTAATTCCTGATTCAGAAGCTTTAGCAGCAAAACACGGTGCTGAATTAGCCATTAAGAAAGCAAATGAGAAAGGGGGTTATTCAGGTCAGCCGTTTCATCTGGTCGTTCGCTCAACTGAGGGACCCTGGGGAGCAGGTTCAAAAGAATCGGTAAGTCTGGTGTTTGAAGATGAGGTGGTTGCTATCATGGGTTCCCTGGATGGCCGGAATGCACACCTCGCAGAACAGGTGGCGACGAAAACCAGAATTGTCTTTTTGTCTTCCTGGGCAACAGACATGACCCTTTCTCAGGCTTTCGTTCCCTGGTATTTTCGATGTGTACCAAATGACAGACAGCAGGCAATTTCTTTGGTTCAGGAAATCTATGAAAAGAGAAGGATCAAAAATGTGGTAAGCATTACCATGGATGATTACGACTCCAGGAATGCTGTTGGCATCTTTGTGAAAGTTACTGATTCAATGAATGTTGCAACACCTAGACAGTTTTTGTGTAAATTGTCCGATCAGAATTTCCGGGAGGTTCTGACGGATATAGAAAAATATGGTACAGAAGCCATTGTATTATTTGGAAAACCTGCATTTGCTTCGACCATAATACCAAAGTTGCAGCAGCGAAATATGAAACAAACTATTTTTGGATCATTATCAATTATGGATGAGCAAAAAGCATCAAGTCCCGATTGGAATATCCTCGAGGATATCATACTGGTATCTTCCGGTCATTGGTTTACTCATGAAGGTATTGCATTTCAAAAAGAGTATCAAAAAGCTTATGGTTATCAGCCTGGTGCAGCAGCTGCCTATGCCTTCGATGGTATAAATGTTATCATTGAAGTTATAAAGAGGGCAGGACCGGATCGTGATGAGATTATTGATGCATTTGCAGAAACAGATTTTAAAACCGGCGTTACAGGCGAAATACAATTTGATGAAAACGGGAACCGCTCAGGCAATGCCAGCCTAATGACAATAGACAACGGAAAGCCGCATGTTATTGAAGAGGATTAAAGTATGATATTTTTCGTATTTTGTTGAAAGTGACCATGTCTCAGTCTAACAATCTATCTTGCTAAAATGAAATTCAAATACGTTTTATTGTTGATGTTGTGGGTTATCACCTTATTCTTCTCTGGCTGTAATCAGCAGAAAAGTAAGAATGCCGTTACACCAGCTGAAATGATCACCACAAAAACACTTGGACTGGCTTATCTTGAAGAGAATCAATTAGAGGAAGCTGAGGCTGAGTTTCTGAAACTTGTAGACCTTGATCCCAAAGAAGTTTTGGGTTATGCGAACCTGGGCATTGTTTATTTAAGAATGGGTAAATACCAGGAAGCTGAAGAATGGCTGAATAAAGCCATTGATATTGATCCAAAGGATCCGGATATCAGGCTGATACTGGCAAAAGTCTATGAAATGAGCAATAAGCCTGAAAAATCAATTAAAGAACTTGAACAGGCAATTCAGTTTTCACCCGGCCACGTTAAGTCACTATATAGCCTCACTGAATTATACGCATCATCAACAGACAAAGAATCTATAAAAATACAGCGGAAATATGCAAATGAACTGGTTGAAAATGCACCTGGAAATATTGTACCCCGGTTAAATTTAATTGATATTTTGATTGATGACCATCATATCGATGAGGCTCTGGAACAAATGGAAAAATTGAGTAAACTTTTCCCTGAATTTCCAAAAGAGGCAATTGAATATTATAATAAAACAATTGCTTCACTGCAGGTTCCGGATGCTGATAAAGCGGCTGTTTCATTCATGATTTTCCATAATTATTTAAAGGTAACCTCTCCGTATCAGGCAGGTATCATGGGTTTAAAAGGACCGGGAGGCTCATTAATTGGATCCCCGGTGATTACATTTGATCAGCAACAGGGTATTTCCCTGACCGGTGATTGGAAAACTTTACTCGAAGCAATTAAATTCACCGATATTACATCATCTGTAGGCTTGGATATTCTAAAATACGGTAAAAATCATACACACATTACAGCATGTGATTATGATGGTGATGGAAATTCAGATTTGTACATAGGCCAATTTGACCCGCAATCTCAATCCTATAAGCACTATTTATTTAAAAATGAATGGGGGAAATTCAGGGATGTATCAGTTGAAGCAGGCATCCTGCATAAGGGGGTGGAATTTTCAGCTAAATTTGCCGATTACAACAATGATGGATTTCCTGACCTATATGTTGTAAAAGAAGGATCAAATATTTTATACAGAAACAGCGGTGAGGGAACATTTGATGATGTAACAGATGAAGCTGAAGTTGGAGACAGATCGGAAGGAAATAGGTCCCTGTTTTTTGATTTTGATCACGATGGAGATCTCGATTTATTTGTTGCCAGGCCAGGCTTAAACTTACTTTATCGAAATAATTCTGATGATACTTTTCTTGAGCAGGCTGAGAAATCCAATCTGTCAGGTGGAAGCGTAATTAGCACTGATGCGGGGTTTGGTGATTTTGATGAAGACGGGGACATTGATCTTTTTGTAGTAAACAGTGATGCCTCAAACACGCTCTATGCTAATCAGAGACAGGGGATTTTTAAGGATATCACTGAAGAAAGCGGCCTGAAAGGTGAAGTGGGATCAAGTTCTGTTTCAGTCGGAGATTATAACAATGATGGTTTTTTAGACCTGTTTATTAGTTCACTTAAGGCTGGAAATTGCAGATTGCTTCGTAACCTTGGTAATGGCAGCTTTGAGACAGACAATAAATCAAAAGAGTTGGTTCAGACCCTTCAAAGTGTGCGGGTGTACGATGCTTCTTTCCTGGATTTTGATAATGATGGATACCTTGATATTCTTGTAGTAGGTGATTCAAAGAAAGAAGGTGTTAACGGAGTGTTTCTCTATAAGAACGATGGTACGGGAAAGTTTTATGTTGTATCAAACATATTACCTGATGATGTAACATCCGGCAGACAAATTTCTATTATGGATTTCAATGATGATGGTGACCTTGATGTAGCTATCGCGGGATTAGACGGCCGTGTTCGTTTCCTGCGTAATGACGGTGGAAATAATAATCATTTTGTAAAGATGAAACTTGTTGGCCTCAGGACCGGCAGCGCAAAGAATAATTACTATGGAATCGGGGCTAAAGTAGAAGTCCGGGCAGGAAATCTATATCAATCAAAAGTTGTAACCGAACCCGACATTCATTTCGGACTGGGTCCCCGTACAAAGGCTGATGTTATACGTATTTTATGGACAAACGGAGTTCCACAAAACATTTTTTTCCCGGGGACAGATCAGGAGCTGGTTGAAGAACAGATTTTAAAAGGATCATGTCCGTTTCTTTATACATGGAATGGAGAGGAATATGTATTCGCGAAAGATATCATGTGGAGAAGTGCACTCGGTATGCCCCTCGGTATTATGGGTGAAGCAACAGCATATGCCAGTTCTGATGCATCTGTTGATTACATTAAAATCCCGGGGGAACTATTAAAACCAAAGAATAATAAATATTCCATTCAGATCACCGATGAATTATGGGAAACAATATATTTTGATAAAATACAGCTGGTTGTTCTTGATCATCCAGATTCAGTTGAAATATTTGTTGATGAACGGTTTATGCCTTCCCCTGATCCGGGTTATCAGGTTTACCAGGTCAGAGAAAAACATATTCCGGTGTCGGCATGCGACAGGAATGGTATAGACATTCTTCCGTTCATCGCTGAAAAAGATGATAAATATGTATCATATTTTAAACCGGGGAAGTACCAGGGATTAACAGAGATGAGCGGCCTGGTCTTAAATTTAGGTGAGATTGATCGATCTGAAGAAACTTATCTCTACCTCAATGGCTGGATATTTCCGACTGACGCCAGTATTAATGCATCAATTTCACAATCTGCCGGGGTTGAAATAGTTACTCCACATATTCAGGTAATCAATAATATAGGTGAATGGGAAACAGTAATTGATGATTTGAGCTTCCCTATGGGGAAAGATAAAACCATTGTTGCAGATCTTTCAGGGAAAATTCTCACATCAGACACCCGGATCCGGATCCGGACAAATATGGAAATATACTGGGACCATATATTCTTTTCAAATGAGAGTCCGGGTACACCGATTCGTTCAAGCGAATTAAATCCAGCTTCAGCAGACCTGCATTTCAGGGGATTCTCCCGTACCTACAGAAAGGGAGGCAGATATGGACCACACTGGTTTGATTATGCAGATGTTACCACCGAACAGAAGTGGAGGGACCTGCTGGGGAATTACACCCGATACGGTGATGTATTGCCTCTTCTTACAGAAGCAGATGACAAATACATTATTAAAAATGCAGGTGATGAAACAACCATTGAATTCAGTGCTGAAGGGCTACCTGAATTACCCGCCGGATGGGAGAGAGACTTTCTGATTCATAGCGTGGGATGGGTGAAAGACGGTGATTTAAATACCGCAACCGGAAAAACCGTATTGCCCTTACCATTTCACGGCATGACATGTTATCCCTATGGCTCTGATGAATCCTATCCTTCAGACAGTGAGTATCAAAAATATCTAAAGGAATATAACACCAGGAAAGTCACAACTGATAATTTTCACAGAGCTGTTATTGAAACAAAATGAATCAGTCGTCAATGGCCTGGTTAACCAGCAATGGAAATTTCCAGCCGGTTTTATCATTGACTGGCCCCTGAGTTTGTTTCATAAGGACCCCGATTGTCTTTTCTTTTGGATCTGCAAAATACTGGGTGTTGAAATAACCTCCCCAGGAAAAGGTACCTTCACTGCCCTGACCTCCAGCATCCTGGCCTTCGGAGGTGATAACACCAAAGGCCAGTCCGTAATGCTCAATTTCACCTCCCCATAAATCACCGGTTTGATTACCCATGATCGACTGAACGGTGGTTCTGCTTAGAATCCTGACCCCGTTCAATTCACCCCCGTTCAAATACATTTGAAGAAATGTTGCATAATCCTTTGCTGTACTGGACAGGCCCGCTCCCCCGGAGAAAAACCGCCCGGCGCCTTTAATGGGATAATCTGTATCGTAAAAAGTTACCGGATAACGAACCCATTTCCCATTTTCCTTTTTTTGCACGGAAACAAGCCGGTCCGCTTTTGAACCGGGCAGGTAAAACCAGGTATCATCCATACCTAAGGGATCGAATAATCGCTTTCTCAGAAATTCATCAAAAGGCATTCCGGAGACAATTTCAATAAAATACCCCAGGACATCCAGGCCTTCGCTGTACGTAAAATCCTCACCCGGATTATGATGCAATGGCAATCCGGCAAGCTTCTTTACACTTTCTTCAATGGTAATGTTTTCAGTCGTAAACAGATCCGTGATTCCTTCTTTTTTGTAAATCATCCTGAAACGCTCATCCCCATCAATCACTCCGTAGCCAATTCCTGATGTATGGGTGATCAAATGCCGGATAGTGATCTCTTTATCAGCAGGTACAGCGGTATAGCTCGTGTCTTCGTATTTAAAAGATGTTAAAACCACTGGGTTTTTAAACTCCGGTATGAACCTGGAAACAGGATCATCCAGCCTGAATTTCCCCTCTTCCCAGAGCATCATCACTGCAGTTGAGGTAATGGCTTTGCTTTGGGATGCTATTCTGAAAATATCATCTTTACTCATCTTTCTGTTCGACTGATTGTCAGCCATGCCATAGGCTTCATGAAAGACGATTTTGCCATTTCGTGCCACCAGTGCAACGATACCGGGCACATCTCCATCTTTCACAGATTCTTTGCACATCGCATCAATACGGTTTAATCTTTCTGTAGACATGCCCGAACTTTCAGGGGTCGCAGATGAAAGAGGGGCAGATTGTTGAATGGACCTGGTTTGTGCATTTGCTGAGATTGCAAATGCAATAAAAATGAGTGTGATCAGATTTTTCATAAAATTCGAAATTAAGTATATAGTTTTCTAGGTTATAAGTCCTTACGAGCCTTAATTTGGGCAATTTCCGCATCACGGGTATGTTGTTCAAAGGTCCTCAGGTCAAATTCTTTCAAAATATCCGCAACAAAAACATCGGGAGAAAGACTTTCAATGACTGTCCATTCCTCTTCATGGAAGGTTGTGATCCGTACCTTCCTGCCGTATTTTTTTCTTATTTCGCCAAAACGTCTGACATAAGGCCAGGTATGCAAAAATGCTTTTTCCAGATTGACAGGAGCGCAATAATAATTTTTATCCCAGATCCCGGTTTGTGTAATGACTTCTCCCGTAATATCACATAATTTAGAGGTGTTTTTACGGGTGCTTGTAGCTATGATATATCTTTGCTGACTGGCCCTTGTGTTTACCTTACTCCCTCCGGCATATGCCGAAGGCCAGAAAACAATTTCTGCGCCCTGTTCTCTCAATTTTGTCCAACCATCATCCCATAACATATCGAAGCAGATCTGAATCCCGATTTTACCAAAATCGGTTTGAAATACCGGCGGATCAAGAGGACCGGGGGTCAGGCCTTTTTCAATTTCACCTTCTGTCAGGTGAATTTTACGGTATTCGCCCAGACTTACACCTTCCCTGTCGAAAACAAGGGCAGAATTGTATGCTTTCCCGTTCTCAGAGGTGTATAGAGGGCAAATAATATAACAACTATTCTGTGTTGCCAGGTTGGAGAATCGTTCTGATACTTCCTCTGATATCTTCAGTTTTTCTGAAAGTTTGAGATCTTGTTCAATATTTGAAGTTGGGAAAACCTCAGGTAGGCAAATCACATCAGGCTGATAAATAAACACATCATTTAAGATACGAATTACCTCTTCAACCATTAATTGAGGCGTTTTGGCCTTTACATCCATCTGCGAAATTCCGGCGATCCATACTTCGCGTGGTAATCTGTTTTTGAATTCTTCCGGAACTGATGAATCATTCGTTAACCCATGGAAGCCAAAGGTGGCCATGCCCGATGTAATGGCCGATTTCTTGAGAAAATTACGCCTGGAAACACTTCTATTTTTCATAATTAAAGATTAATATCCCAAAAGTTATAATTATCCAAACTGCCAATTTTAATGTATCTCCTGCTTATTGTTTTTTCTCCGTAGTTATTGTCGGGTGCATAAGTGGCAAGCAATAAATATCCTCCTGCCTTTTCGGGCAGTTTAATTGAAACCGGTATGGTGGTCCTTATCGTTGGTGATAATTCAACCTTGTGCGTATCATATGGTATTTCAACTCCGTTTTCATCATAGAGTGACAGTTGCACATGACCATGTACTGCTTCTTCATAGTCATTTATTCCAACAAGTGAAAAAATAAGGTTTGAACCAGGTTTATGAGTTTCTGTGAATTTAATATACCTCTCATCTGTAAGATTGATAAAAACAGCTGCCGGGGAAAAGGCATATTTAAACCATTTCAAAACCGGCGAAGGCTTAAGATCTTTTATATTACCGACAAACCAGTCTCCGGTATATCCATAATTATTAGTCAGATGGGTGAAAGCCAGCACACCTGCATGTTCCCGGATGCTTCTCAACCATTCAGTCTCTAACTGTAACCAGTAGGCCTGGAACTGACGGTTGCTCTCTACTGTTAAGTGCTCTCCCAGGTAATATTTATAAAAATCAATGGTAAGTTTTGACGGGCGGCCATCACGCCAGAGCCAAACCCAGCCATATTCATTGACAAGCTGTGCCGCTCCGGATTCCAGGGATCTGATATTCGCCTCATTCCTGTAATCGAGTTTCCCAAGCGGATATGGATCATTTAAATACACTTCCATATCCTTCCAGGGCATGGGGCCATCATACGGGTGTGGTTCATCCATTTCATCCAGGCCCATATCAGAAGCGGTCATATACCCTGCATCCCATATCCGTGTTGGGTCCAGTTCCATTAGTTCAGGGATCAGTTCATTGCCAATAAATTCATTCCAGTTCTCATTAAGGGCATCCCATATCACTATGCTCGGATGACTTCCGTCACTTTTTACCCAGTCAGTGTACTCCTTCCTGATTTGTTCATTCCAGCCATGATCCTGCCAGTAAAGCCATTCGTTTTGAAACATCAGACCATATTCGTCAGCAATGTCATACCAAAAATCCGG
>DAOWJB010000325.1 GCA_030640625.1 Bacteroides sp. | reverse complement strand
TCCGGCATTTATTTTTATTTTCCTTAAGGTAAGAACACCCGTGGTTAAATTACTTATCCGGGAAATATAGCTAAACCGTCCATGTAAGATCCTTCTTAATAAAAAGTCCGCTACGAGTAAGAAAATGATCCATTTAAACGGTGTCACTAAAAAGATAAGAATAAGTACAAGTGCAAAGAATGCATTCAACCGTGCTGCATTTTCATCGATATAATATTCTGATATTGGACATACTAGACTCATCACATTAATTTTTATATAAAAAACATACTTGCTGATTCACGTTCATTGATTTCTTCCTGTTTTTGAGCCAGGTCTTTCAAATTTGTTGATTTCAGGTATTTCACAATAAGATTGTTAAGATCATTCCAGAAGTCTCTTGCCGCACATAAACGATCACGCCTGCAGTGGCCTTCAGCTGTCAGGCAGTCAATAATCATTAATTCATGCTGGAAGGCCTTATATATATCATAGACATTGATTTTTTCCGGATCCTTTGAAAGTATATAACCGCTCATTCTGCCTTCAGAGTTAACAATCAGGCCCGAGGCTTTCAGAGAGGCAATAATCTGATCGAGATATTTAAATGATATTTCCTGCCTTTCGGATATTTCTTTCTGATATACCCCTTTGTCGTTTCCATGCATGGCAAGTTCAATCATGGTTCTTAAGCCGTATCGTGTCTTTGTGTTAAATTTCATTATTTTATAGTTATACTACTTGTCCTACAGTAATAGTAGTACAAATATAAAACTTTTTTACAAACAATGTAAAATTCCCTGAAAATAAGATTGTGTAATTAGCTGTCCGGATTATTGGGGCAAGATCACCACCGCCTGTATACGGAGGTAAAACAGATTAATATGTCCAGTACATATGGCTGGCGGATCCCCTGTCTGGAAAAAACCTTATTTTAGGGGTTTATTTCATTTTATATGGCGGTACAAAGTTTCAAGGTCTTCCGGGGAAAATTCTTCGATAAATTTCTGAACGGCGTGGAAAAGGTGGGGAATGCACTTCCGCACCCTGCCACACTCTTTGGACTTTTCGCCCTGATCATCCTGGTTTGTTCTGCCATTGCTGCGGCGGTAAACTGGACCGCCCTGCACCCGGCTACCGGCGAACTCATCGAACCGGTCAATTTGCTTTCAAGAGATGGGGTTCACCGCATCCTCACGGATATGGTGGTAAACTTCACCAGCTTCGCTCCCCTGGGGATCGTGATGGTGGCCATGCTCGGGATCGGGATTGCCGAAAGCAGTGGACTGATCGGGGCTGTGATCCGGCAGATCGTGCTGTCCTCCCCCCGGAAACTCCTGACATTTGTGCTTGTATTGTCAGGGATCCTGTCAAATGTTGCCAGTGATGTCGGATATGTTTTACTGATCCCCCTGGCCGGGATCATTTTCATTGCCGTCGGCCGCCACCCGGTGATCGGTATGGCTGCTGCTTTTGCCGGGGTGTCAGGCGGTTTTTCGGCCAACCTGGTTCTGGGGACCATCGATCCGCTGCTTGCCGGACTCTCAGAGGAAGCTGCCCAGATCATTGATCCTGAATACCTGGTGAATCCCACTGCCAATTATTATTTTATGGTAGCATCCACGATAGTGATTGCTTTTACCGGGACCTGGGTTACGGAACGGTTTATCGCGCCGCGATTTGGAAAATATGAAGGTGATGGTTCTGATGGCAAGCTGGAGAAACTGAGTCCGATCGAGAAAAAGGGCCTTCGCAGGGCCGGTTATGTGGCCCTGGCGATCCTCGCCATTACACTTGTTGGGATCCTTCCGGCAAACGGTTTTTTCAGGGGTGCTGACGGAGGCGTTCTGTCATCTCCACTCATCAGGGGAGTGGTTGCGATGTTGTTTGTTACCGCTTCCCTCATGGGGATAGCGTACGGACTAACCATCCGGAAATACAAGTCGGATGCAGATATAATGAACGGGATGGCGGATGCCATGAAATCCCTTGCCATATATTATGTGCTGGTGTTTTTTGCCGCCCAGTTCGTTGCCTATTTCAAGTGGAGCAACCTGGGGATCATCTTTGCCATCAAGGGGGCCAATCTGGTGATGGCATCTGGACTCGGACTCATTCCCCTGATGATCCTTTTTATCATTTTATCCGGACTGATCAACCTGGCCATGGGATCGGCCTCGGCCAAATGGGCCATCATGGCGCCGGTCTTCATTCCCATGTTTATGCTGCTGGGCTACTCCCCGGAGCTGTCCCAGGTTGTCTACCGCATCGGTGACAGCGTTACCAACATCATTTCCCCCATGATGAGTTTCTTTGCCCTGATCATCGCCTTTATCCAGAAATACGAAAAAAAAGCAGGGATAGGCACGGTGATTGCCACCATGATACCCTACACTTTTGCCTTTTTTATTGTCTGGTCAGTCCTGCTGATTGCCTGGCTTCTGCTCGGACTTCCACTGGGACCCGGAGCCGGGATCTACTACGACCTTCCCGGATAGCAATAAATCTTCCCGGATAGCAAACAACCTTCCCACATAAAAAAAATACAGGCAGGTTTTCAAACCTGCCTGCACATCAAGAAAAAACTAGCTGTAAGAAACTGATACTGGGATATTACCTCATCATTACCAATTTCTGAACTGAGCTTAGGTTACCAGCAGTAAGCTTAACAAAATAATAACCAGACTCCATTTTAGCACCGGTATTGCTTGTTCCGTTCCATTGGATCAGCTGACTTCCAGCTGGCCGTCTGACCTCTGATAATTGATAAACCATTTGGCCTGTTGAATTAAATACCCGGAGTGTTACGTTTTCAGCCCTGGCCAGTGTGAAAGTAATCACAGTTGGTCCGGATGACGGATTCGGATAGATTCCGAGTGATAATTCTGCATGCTGGGAAACTGAAGTGGCAGTATGCATACCTGCAGCAGATAGTGCAGCTGCTTCAAGGGTCTTTTCAGGAATTCCATCCTCTGGATCATTATTATGGCAGCCAAGGCAGGCGTAAGCCGGGCTTAAGGAAGCTTCTCTCGCCGAGTCATCCCTTACCCATGCACCATCGAGCGTAAACATTGACGCTGTGTCGGGAGTAATGGACATCAGGTGTGAGCGAACATCGCCTACGAAACCACTTTGACCTCTTGTGGTACCGGATTTCGCTGCAAATGGCATGTGACAGTCAATA
>DAOWJB010000094.1 GCA_030640625.1 Bacteroides sp. | reverse complement strand
GGCATAATACACCGTCCCGTCTTTTTTCCTGATTACATAACCTCCAGGTTTATGATATTCAATATCATATAATCCCAGGTACTCCCCCCGGTAAAGTCTTTCACTAAAATATAGATCCATCCATTTTCGGGCATGATCGGCCCCACCCAGTTCCTCTACATTCCAGCGCAAAGAAGTGAGGACGCTTCCGGTGGCTACACTCATGGCCGGATCGCCGGCTATATTATTGTAGTTCATTTTGTCAACATAACCATCTCCGGCAGGAGCTGTTGGTCCCCTGAGCGCCTTGATCCACCTGGTTCTCCATCTTACCTGCTTGTTTGAGGTGGGATCAGAAGCATCACCCAGCAAATAATACGGGTATTGATATGCATCGTGTACCGATGCACAGGCACACATCCCGGTCCATCCGCTTTCGGGCTTTAATTCCATAACCTTTTCATGCATTGTTTTAAAGGCGAGGTAGTTATTTTCAACACTTTCAGACACATAGGAATGATGGTGGTCTTCAGCATAGCAGGGCAATGGATTCTGGTCCTCCCAGTCAGTATATAATCCATCTACATCCCACTGGTGAATTATCTTTTCAATAAGTGTGTCCTTGGCAAAGCTTAAAAACTGACTGCTTGATGGACAGAAAGTGTATTTGGACTGCCGGCTCCTGTACAGGCTGCCATCCCTGTTCTTTACCAGCAGATGTTCCAGGCCTTCAGCTGTATTTGTCCCAAGCAAATCAAACCATAGATAGACTTTAAAGGACTTATCATTATGCTGCCCCCATTGCGGTTTGTGAGCCTCCTGAACAAAATCAATCAATTCCTGTTCATCGCTGAACTTTCCCGGATCGGGATCCCATTTACCTATTATGTCAAACCATCCGTCATCCAGCATAATGGCTTTAAATCCGTAGTCAGCCAACAGGTCCATTTTGTCTTTCACTTCCTGTATGGTGAACTCCCCTGTGCCGTTCAGGCTGTTCATCCCCCAGGTTTTCCAGTATGGTTCATAAGCCTGCTCGGGATACTCATCCGGCAATCCGTCACGGCCTTCTTTTTTCAAGGCGCCGTCAAGAAATTGCCCGAATCGGCGACCCGCAGTAAAAAAATCATTATGATGGGTACAAACCGCGCTTTTCCAGGTTGTAAATGATGCGTCATTATGTAGAACTTCAGGAAGCTGGCCATAGCTATCTTCAGGCAAACCCTTAAAACCCATATCTACTTTTCCATCCTCGCCTGCACTCAATTCAATATGATGGAACCGTGGGATCCCTTCAACATGAAAGACAGCCATCCCCATTTCAGGACTCCATACATCGATAAAAGGTATACCCGACCGGTTGGACCCGGATCCGGGAATAATAAAATCCTCATTTGTAGTGTCGGAAACGCCAAGATTCGTCCAGGTTTCACCCCATTTCTTATTTAGAGGCTGCAAATACCGGAAATCGTAGCTTCTGGCTGTTGGTTTGGTTAATTTCCTGTCCAAGCGGTAATAATTATAGAATACCCCGTTGATTTTTAAATCTTTACCTGTCCGGTTGGTATAAGTACACCAGCTTAAGGCAACATCAGGATATTGTTCATACATTTCAATTACCAGAGATCTTTCAATTGCCGAATCGCTCCCGTTTAAAGTCAGTCTCTTTCCTGACCCGAATTCAGGATCCTCGATACTTTGAAATTCATGGGAAGAGATCTTAAAATTTTTATATACAATATCATCCAGTATAATAAAATGAGGGGGTACAGGATCCGGTCCGGTGCTGGCTGAATGGTTCATCGATTGTACATTCCCATCAACCTCAAATTCAACTTTACAATACATTAAATCATCGAAGATGAGATGTATGTTCTCGTTCTTTAGACGAATATAGTCACCGTCAATATCTAAAGAAATAGGTGACGGATCCTTGTCGTTGCACTGAGTAATAAATATTAACAGTGCAATAAAACAACCTGAAACATAATTTTTCATTACCATAATATTTTAAAAACACTATTGTCTGATAATAAGAGCACGTTCAGCTTTTTCCAAATACATCCATGTTTCATCTTTTTCAGCTTTACTGCCAAAATTTGAAAATAACTCAATCCAGTTTCGAACAGCCTTTTGATAAGTTTTCAGGTATTCCACTGATTTTTCAACATAGACGGATTCTTCATTTTGTAAAAAATAGACAGGATTGGAATGGGCAAAAACCGTTAAATTTCTCGGCAATATTCCAGGAGTATTCTGGGAAGTTACCCGTCCTGCAATCCAGGCACTTTCTGACAGTGTAACATCCACTTCAATATCCAGTGAATAGATGTCGCGTTTATTCCAGTAATCAGGAAGAATCTTCCATTCCACGACTTTGCCATTGACAATAATTTCCAGCCTTCCAAAAGGGAGTAATGATTTGGCTTCAACACGGACTTTAACGGTTTTTTCTCCTTCGAAAATGATGGTTTCGCCTGAAAGATGATCATCAATGCTGAAGGTCAACATCGGTCCATTTGAAATAAATCCTTGTCCGGATTTTAGCCCTTCGACCCATTTGTCATAAGTTGCTTCTCCTTTAAGGTATACATAATGACGGTTACTGCCAACCGGAATATTATCTCCCATTTTATCCGAACCGGCCGTAATGGGAAGCCTGAATCCGGCGTTTAAGTATTGATAATACAGGTCCATGCCCCGCATGACTGTAAATTCTATTTGAGACATACCTGAATAATCCCATGGCGTCCAGTGGCTGGGAAGTTTTATCGGATCATCATAAGTCATCAGTTCAAGGGCATCTATCAATCCAAGAGGAATGGCTATGGCAGATTCGAGTCCCGGGAGATTGGAAAAATGTGCCCAAACAGATGTGGCATTCTGTTCTTTGGCTTCCTTTAATATTGGAGATAGAAGAATATTTGGGTTGGATCCCATAGAAATCAGATGGCCACCGAAAGGTGCATAAGGTTGTATAATCTTCTTTAATCCCAGCAAACATATGTGCCCCATCTGCCAGTCCCTGATTTCCTGCCCTACATAAACCAGATGATCCTGGGTCGAAACCTTATCAAGCTTTCCTGTGAATTTTTCAATATCATAGGTAAAATCACTGGTCAGCAGATTGACAACATGAAGGTCTTCAGCCCGCATCTGCAGATGCGCTGACGAGGTCTCCAGAAAATGGGCATGGGAATCACCACTATAATACCCCATTTTTGCCATGTGAATCCAGCGTTTTAGTCTAAATTCCTTAACCTTCGAAACTGAATCAGACAGATATATTAATTCATTGATTGGATAAGTTTCAAGTCCATGCCGGATCTCGATGTACAGGCTATCTTCCTTCGTGGTTACATTGAATGTTCCATCGACATACCAGCGTTTTTTACCCAGGTAGTATACATATTCATGCTCACCATCAAGATTGATAACCAATCCATTGCCACTTGTTACTGATACTGTGGCGGCAAGCGGAAGTCCAGTTTCCGCACTGATAATACGCCCCTGTAAAGTTCTTCCACCAGAAGCATAAATCGTATGAATAATTACACAAGAAACCAGTAATAGTAAAATTGGTTTTAACAATTGAATCCTCCTTTCTATTTAATAAACCTGTGTGTTTCGGGGTCTATCCCTAGATTTTCAGCCATCATTTCCCCCCACATTTTTTTTCGAATTGCCGGAGGGACATTATTTGCGTCTAACATCATGGAAAAACGCTCTATGTTGCCAGGTAGTCCTTCAGGACTTTCATCCGTACCGAATACAATATGTTCCCAGGCACTGGGACCATCCTTTAAAGTATGCGGGTTGTTTTCCCCCTCTTCACCTGACCACCAAAGTATATTGCTCATTTCTCCCAGCCGGTCAAGTTTCATGAATTTAAACAGGGTTGAACCGGTTACATCAAAGAACAGGTTGGGATTCCAGCGTGCGGCTTCAGCCGCTTCCTCATACCACGGATTTCCGAGATGAGCTCCCTGAATTTTTATTCTGGGGAATGCCCGGCACAATGTATCCAGATACATTGGCCGCATTCGCGATGATGATGTCCAGGCTGGCTCATCATTGGCACGCCGGCTGGAAATACCTGTATGGAACAGCAGGTACAACTTATATTCTTCACACAATCTGTAGGCCTGAAAATAAGATTGATCGTCAAAGTTTTTCCGGGGACTGTGAAACTTCATTCCAACAAATCCTGCTTTTTTAAACTTTTCAACCTCCCGGACTGCATTGGGATCATCTAAATCAACACGGCCATAACCGATAAATATATCAGGATGGCTTTTCATTGCATCAACCATTAATTCCATGTCATTTATCCAGGTCAGCACACAAGCCATCGCGTTGTATGGCCTGTAAATCCTCACCATATCTTCGACCCATTTCTCAGTGCCTCCGCAATGAATATGTGAATCAATAATGAACCCAGGTAATGCGCGTGATCCGGAATATTCTTTCATCTCAGCAGCATCCACCCTGCTGCTTTGTAAAACAGGAGAGACCAAAGTGGTTGCTGCTGCGACTTTTACACTTTTATTAAAAAATTCCCGGCGTCCAATGTTAGTTGTTAAGGTTTTCATAGCTATCAGTTTTAAGTTTCTATATCAAAGATTAATTTGTCTCCTGGTTTCTATAGCCATCCTGGTTTTTAGCCTTTTCAATAAAAGCCAGTATATTGTCAAGCGGAACGTCCCCTTCCACATCATGCGAGGGGGCAAAAATATAACTCCCGTCTTTGCCCATTTCCAGCAACCTCTCACTTTCGTTAAGTACGTCATTCACAGATCCGTATGGCAATATCTGCTGAGTGGATAAGCCCCCGTGAAACGACAGCCGGCCTCTATAGGACGGCAATAATGTGTAGATATCCATAACTTCAGGTTGAAAAGGGTTGAAATTATCCAATCCGATTTCAAGGAGCGGGTCAAAAAGTTCGTCCACGTCGCCACAGGAGTGAATGAATACAAACTTGCCGGCATCCTTAATAACCTTGAATATCCTGGCTAAATAGGGCTTTATAAATTCATTCCAGAATTCTTGCCCCATAATCAGCCCTCTCTGCTGTCCCCAATCATCTCCTAATTTTACAGCATCAATATCGAATTCGAGAGCATGTCTAATTTGTGTGATGTTGTAGTCGCATATGGCACTCATCAATTCATGCACGAAATCCGGATTCATAACAAAATCCATCAGCAAAGCTTCCATGCCCCGTAAGGTCCAGGCCCGTTCATACAGCGAAAAGCCGATCTCAAACAATCGGAACCGGTCCGGATATTTTTCCAGAAGGAGGGGTATATCCCTGAAATACCGATCTGCCAGAGGATCCGGGAAACTGTACCCTTCCAATGTGGGTTGAGGTAAAACCTGGCCTTCCACATTTCCAATATCTTTATCAATCGACCGGTCCCATATGACATTGAAAACATCTTTGAAACGGTCATTTCCAATATCTTCAAAGTAACCGATCTCATCACCCAATACAAGAAAATGGTTGCCCGTGACATCCATGATGTCTTCCGAACCGTAATGATCCATTAGTTTCTGTTTTGCTTCAACCGTAAACCCAAAATGCCAGGGAACATAAGGAGGCCTTTTATGGTCTAAAACCGTTTTCACTATATCACGTTTAGTCATGGCACTTTCAATTAATTGGTTTACAATGATTTATCGTTGTAAACATGTTTGAGCCTACCTGGATTTCTCACTGGTTGTTATACCGAAAGTAAAGACATTCAAGATGTTATGCAAATGAGATTCGAATTTCAATTGAAATACCTGGGTACTATTAAAGCGAAATCTGCAGCTGCAATCGGTAGTCTTCCCTTTCTTCCCTTTTCATTAGCTATATTTAACAAAACAATGCATATGGAGCTTACAGAAAACCAACAAAGCATTATAGGCCATTATGGCCCCTGGGCAGCCTCATTAATTGAGTACCCTGCGCCCTTATCATTCAGACACGGTAGATGGACTGACCTGGAACAATGGAGAGAAATTGCCAGAAAAAAATTGCTGGAATTAGTGGCTGCACCGAAAGTGGGAAGTGTTCCGGATGTTTCAATAAATAAAAAGTACGTTTATGATGGTCTTGATATAGAAGAAATCAGCTGGCAGTTACCTTACGGGCGACCCACGGAAGCCATTTTGTTAAAGCCGCAAGGAGCGAAAGGACCATTGCCGGCTATTCTGGGACTTCATGACCACAGCGGCAATAAATATTTGGGGAAACGGAAAATCACACGCATTTCTGATGACCCTCCAGATTTTGTAATAGCTCACCAGGAGCACGGATATGATGGGCTGGCCTGGGCAAATGAAATAGCCAAACGGGG
>DAOWJB010000185.1 GCA_030640625.1 Bacteroides sp. | reverse complement strand
ATCCAGGCTTTATTCCGTCAACAAAATACATGGCGATATCTCCCTTATATTTGACTGGCATTTTTCCCCGGAATTCAAATTGAAAGAATTCCTTAACCAGTTGATAGGTAGATGCTGAAATGTTGATCTTTTCGATTTTTCCAGATGATTCCATTCGACTGGCCGTATTCACAGTGTCCCCCCAGATGTCATAAGAGAATTTTTTCTGTCCAACCACACCAGCGATAACAGAACCGGTATGGATGCCAATTCTGAGATCCCAGATATCGGCCAAGCTGTCTTTCAATTCCTTCATGAAATGCTGCATTTCCATGGCTGCCAGTATTACTTCAACCGGATTGGTCCGGTTTTTAACAGGAATTCCGCCGGCCGCCATATAAGCATCACCAATAGTTTTTATCTTTTCGATATTGTATTTTTCAACTACAGAATCAAAATGGAAATAGAAACGGTCCAGCTCATCGATCAGCTTATCGGGATTCATATGCTCAGCAATTTTCGTAAAACCCTCTATATCGGCAAACAGTACGGTGACCATTTTAAATTTGCTGGAGGTTACCTTTCCCTTGGATTTTAATTCATCAGCGGTTTTCTTTGGCAGGATATTGGCAAGCAGGTTATCTGTTTTTTCCTTTTCCTTGATCAGTGCCTCAGTTCTTTCATGGATAATCTCTTCCAACCGTACTCTTTCTTTCCCATGTTGTATCGCCCGCCATTTCTGGTACGCAATCAGAGAAAGCATGAACAATATCGCATAAAACACGATGGCATACCATGAAAAATAAAAAGGTGATTTAATCCTGAATGAAAAGTTATCACATTCAGAAACCGAACCGAAAATGTCCTGGCTCCTGACCATAAAATCATACTTCCCCTTGCTCAGTCCGCTGAATTCAATGGTAGCATTTTCACTCCAATCTGACCAATCATCCTGGTATCCGGTTAAACGGTACTGGAACAGTGGAGTTGATCCAGTGTTGAAATCTGTGGAAAGGACAAAAAACCGGATCCTGTTATTAGTATATGGAATAGCAACCCTGTTATCTTCATGCAATTCTGAAAATGCATCAGACTTTATGAAGTCATAATCATAGACAGAATCTTCAAGAAATATTATATTGATGATATGTGTATGGAATACCGGTTTCATGGGACTGGAAAAAGTGTGATCGTAACGGAGAATTCCGGATTGACATCCGATCCACAGAAGCATATTATCCTCCGGATATAAACAATTGATATTCTGTTCGTTCATCCGGCGATTTTGAATGTTTACCAAATCAAAGTTTTCTCCTCTTTGATATTCTGCGATATAGATCTCATTCCTGTTTTCTTCAGGGAAATGCAGGTTTATCCAGTAATTTTGGTTCTCATCCACGGCCAAGTGGCTGATCCTGTATAAACCATTTGTTTGTGGAAGGTTGTTAAAGAGGGTATCTCTGAAAAACCGGTCCTCCTGGTGATGATACCTGTATAAACCTTCAAATCCGGTAAAGTACAGCTGTCCACCTACCGGGATCAGATCAATATTAGATCCCTTTTCTCCGGTGATATTCTCCGATGCATACTGAATAAACTGCAGTTCCTCATTTCCGCTGAAAATCTGGCTGGAACGGTAAACCTTCTCATGGCGGGACGAAAGCCAGAGACATCCTTCTGCAGATTCCGCGATGTCCGTTATCTCCAACATGCATGTATCCGTATAGATGATGCTGTCTCCGTCAAGGATTAGAAATCCCATATCTGACCCTGCCAGAAGCAGACAAGTTCGCGCCGAGTAATAAAGTACGTTGACCTGGGCATCTAAAATGGTATCCATCCCTTGATCCAGAATCCTGAATATTACTTCCGGAGTTGCTGTATATAGGCAATGTGAAGTACCAATAATTTGGTGAAATTCTCCTTCCGGGCCAGGAATCCTGGTAAAATAACTGGTACCCGGATTCCCGGAGGTATCTGTTGCATGAACCTGGTGATATACTCCATGGCTGGTGGCCGCATACAGTATTCCCTTATGCCTGGTCAGGTCATATACATTCCCCTCCAATCCATTTTCTTTTTGAAAGGATGTAAAAGCAGCAGGGAATTCTATACGGCTAAGGGATTGATCATGGACTGCCCAGAGATGATCCATGGCATCTACAAACAGGCTGATAATATGGTTGCTGGATAATCCATCTTTATTTGTGATGTGTTTGATGACTGTCCCATTTTCATCTGTGATGATCACACCACCTTTCCTGGTTCCCCAGGCCAGATGTCCTGTGGATAGCAGGGTAAGGCTGGAATAATGTCCTGATGCCAGGAGTGAGTCCAGATGACTGAAACCTGAGATTTTCCCCTGATCATTTAAAAACCGCACCTGTCCCTTTGTACCATCTACCATGATACAATTCCCGTTTATGGATAACATATTCGAGATATACTCGAGTGGCAGATCGCTTGCTTCAAAAAGGACGGCCAGCTGACCATCCTCATATCGGTATATTCCTTCATTTTCTCCATAGATCAGGATCCCGGGTCCTGTACGAAAAATTTCATTTGGGTGAAAAGGCAAGTCGATTTTTTCAGGCAGATCTTCTTTCCATATAAATAATCCCTTCCGTGTCAATATATATAATGCCTCATCTGAAGCAAGGACCTTATAAATCGAATCATCGGCATCGAAAGTGGTATAGCCAGGCAGATGGATTCCGTCAAATTCTCTCGCCCCATCATGGGTTCGAACCAGATATCCGAATTGGTCATTGGAAAAGCCGTATACGCCTTGGCTGTTCGAGGATAGCTGAAAATCTCCAGGAATATTCAGGTGCTTCCAGAATGTTCCGTCAAAGCGAAGAATGCCATTTTGTGATCCGATGTAAAGAAATCCTTTGTCATCCTGGGTAACCGAATTATAATGATTTACGTATGAGTATTGACCGGGATGATATGTCTGGATATATGCCTGTCCAAGTTCTTGAAAATGAGTGGCAGATATTTTTATACCCGGAATGAGTCCGTAGATGAGAGCTAAAAATATGAAATTAAATCTTCTCGAAGTGTTAAGAAAATTCATAACTTGGGTTTCTGATTCTCAAATTTATGAAATGGATATGAATAATTAACGTTCTAATTATAAAGCAAGCATAAATATATGGAAGAACAAGCCAATAAGAAACCAATAATGGTTACCTGGGATTTTACCAAGAAGTCACAATTTGCATTGGAACACGGGATCAATTTGTCCAAAGAACTCGAGACAGAGATCATACTGATCCACATTGCAAAGAATGATAAAGGAGCAAGAGCTGCAAAGAAAAAAATGGATGTGTTAGCTGCTGAAACACAGAACAAGAACCATGTCAAAGCCAACGTTATGGTTCCAATTGGCAGCATTTTTACAACAATCTCAGAAGTAGCCTCAGACGTTCATGCCGAGATGGTTATAATGGGCACCCATGGCATGAAAGGAATGCAAAAACTGATCGGAAGCTGGGCACTTAAAGTTATTGCCGGATCAAAGGTCCCCTTCATCGTTGTCCAGGCCCCGCCCTCGTCACATGGATTCAAAAAAATCGTGTTTCCATTGGATTTCAGAGGCGAGAATAAGGAGAAGATCCAATGGATCTACTACATTGGCAGGTTGTATAATTCCATGTTTTATATTATTAAAGAACGGGTTACCGATCGCAAGTTCAGGAAAGGCATTCATTCAAACCTGCTGTTTACCGAGAAATATCTCAGGAGCAACAATATAGTTTATGAGATACATAGCTCTCCAGGGAAGAAGGATTTTACTACAGAAACCATTGAGTTTGCCGATCAGATCGAAGCTGATCTCCTGCTTATAATGACTACCAGGAATATTGGGATAGCGGATTATGTACTGGGGGCAAATGAGCAAAGGATCATTTCCAATCGCTACGGGATACCTGTAATGTGCGTCAATCCACGTCCGGTCAAAATGGGTGGCGGATTCAGTGCCACTGGTGGATAAATTTTATTTGTGATAAATACTGGCCGCAGTATACCGTTTTTGGATATCGGTTCTGCGGCTTTTTTTACATATATTGCATCAGTTGATCGTAATGGAAACGGATGCAGGAACTTGTATTTGCCACGCATAATAAGCACAAGGCCCGTGAAATAGAGGCCATTGTTTCAAGTGAGTACCGGATATACACCCTTGATGAAGTAGATTTTCAGGAACCTGTCCCAGAGAATGAGAACAGCCTTGAAGGGAATGCTTCTCAGAAGGCATGGTATATTCATGACAGGTTGGGGAAAGATTGTTTTGCTGATGACACCGGACTTGAAGTGGATTGTCTGAACGGGGCTCCAGGCGTATTTTCTGCCCGTTATGCTGCTTTGACACATGATAAAGAGATTGACGAACCCGTTTCAGAGGCGAATATCCGGAAATTACTCCGGCAGATGTATCAAGAAACAAACAGAAAAGCGCGGTTCCGGACGATCATCGCACTTATCCTGGATGGGAAAGAATATACTTTTGAAGGAATAGTTGAGGGTGAGATATTAAGGGGAAAGAGGGGATCAGACGGGTTCGGCTATGATCCTGTTTTTCTTCCCACCGGCTACACAGACACGTTTGCAGAAATGTCCCTGAAAGAGAAAAATTTAATCAGCCACAGGGCCCTCGCCGTGTCAAAACTTGTTACGTTTCTGAAGAATTATAGATCAGGATAAAATATCTTCCGGATTTCTTCGTACTTAATCCATAATAAATGTTTGTTTTTCAACGATCCCTTATGTTCAGAATATTCAGGCTAACTATACTCCTTGTATTCGCACTGGCAAGCTACCAATTACCGGCGCAAATGGCCATCGGTGATTGGAAAACACATCTTTCTTACGCTGAGGGGCAGCAAATTGCTGATGGCATTGACAGGATGTATTGTGGCACAAAAAATGGATTGTATTATTTCAATAAGCAGGACAATACTGTCCATATCATTACCAGGGTTGAAGGCCTGTCTGATTTGGAAATTAATACTAATAATTACTCAAGGGATCAAAACCTTTTGCTGATTGGATATGCCAACGCCAATATAGATATTATTGAAGGAAATGATATTTATAACATGCCGGATATTAAACGGGAACAGATAACCGGGAACAAGACCATCTACAACATCCTTTTTATTGATGAGTATGCCTACCTGTCCTGCGGATTCGGTATTGTGGTGATCAATCTCCCCAAAAAGGAAATTAAGGATACATATTACATTGGGGAGAATGGAGGATTGATAAATGTGTATGACATGGCCTTCGATGGTACCTGGTTGTATGCAGCCACGGAAAACGGAATTTTCAAGGCAGATATAAACAATACGAATCTGATCGATTACAATAATTGGTCAATGATTACTGATATCCCAAATGCAGATGGAAAATATACATCCGTTTGCTGGTTCGGAAACAAACTTTACGCCAATTTCAGGCCTGAAACAGGAACGGCAGACAGTTTATATTTTCTAGAAAATGGTTTCTGGCAACAATTTCAGGCTATTGAGAAAAGCAAATACTTTTATGTAGGCAAGAGCCATGACCGCCTGCTTGTGGTTTCCCGCAACTACGTGGTCGTATACGATAAAGATAATCAGAAGATCCGGCATCTGTACGCAGCAAATCCCAACCATGCCGTACTGGATGATGATAATATCTTATGGGCAGCCGACAGGCACGAAGGAATGTTTGCCAGTCCGAATGAATGGACCAGGGAAGCTGTCATACCCAATGGTCCGTTAAGCAAGGATGCTGTCTCCATAGCCATTGTGGATGATATCATTTACACAGTGGCTGGCAGTGTAACAAGCGGGTGGAACAATACCTGGAATCATGCTGAACTGAATACCCTCCAGGGGAATTTCTGGTCAGGTACAAGTACGGTGGATTACCGGGATTTGATAAACATTGCAGTAGATCCAGCCGACAAACACCATATTTTTGCCGCTTCCTGGGGATACGGCCTCCTGGAATACAGGAACAGTGAATTAACAGAGGTGTATGACCAGTCAAACAGTACCCTGCAGACCTTTATCGAAAACGATATTTACTATCGGCTGGGAGGAGTTGTATTTGACAGGTCAGGCAACCTATGGGTGACCAATTCAAATGTACCGGAACCGATTTCTGTCAGGAAGCCCGACGGCAAATGGAAAAGTTACGACCTGGATGGAAAACTCAGGGTCAATGCACTGGGGCGGATAATCAATACAGAATATAACCATCATTGGGTGATATGCCCGCAGGGACAGGGATTGTTTGCCTTTGACATGAATGGAACACTGGATGATGAATCTGATGACAGTTATGAGAAGTTTAACGTTGTAGATGTCAACAACAAGGTCATCAGCAACAATGTATTTTCTTTTGCGGAAGACCGGGATGGTAATATCTGGGTGGGAACCGACAAGGGTATTGTTGTGTATTACAGTCCACCAAGGGTCTTTGATGATAATCTTTTCTATGGTCAGCAGATCATCGTACCCCGTAATGATGGTACCGGTCTTGCAGATATATTGCTGGGTACAGAAAAAGTAACCGCCATTGCCGTAGATGGTGCCAACAGGAAATGGGTGGGCACGGCAAAAGCAGGCGTCTTCCTTTTTTCAGACGATGGACTGGAAAATATTCATCATTTCACCACAGCAAACAGTCCCATTCTATCAAATAACATTATGGATATTGCCATCGACGGTAAAAACGGCACAGTCTATTTTGGTACAGATAAAGGCTTGGTTTCCTATAAAAGTACCGCCATTGATGGCAAGGATGATTTTGGAGACGTATATGTTTATCCCAATCCTGTCAGGGAAGATTACCAGGGGGAGATTGTAATTACCGGCCTGGTTGGAAATGTGAATGTCAAAATTACCGACATCAATGGAAATATAGTATTTGAGACCACGTCACTCGGGGGACAGGCCATCTGGGATGGCCGGACATTCTCGGGGAACCGGGTCCGTACCGGTATCTATATGATTTTTTGCACCAATGATGACGGTTCACAGACACATATTACCAAACTACTGGTGATAAACTAGGGGACATCCTTCAGATCATTAAGCGGAATTATTCAGCCTCCCGGAAGCAGATTAATGTGATAGTCAGGGTTGAAAAGTTAAATTGGATTAATCTGTTTTTTTTAACAGTTTTATCGATTATCCGGGAATTTTATGCTACACACAGTAAGAGGGGTAGTTCTACATCATATCAGATACAAGGAAAGCAGCGCGATAGTTTACGTCTATACTGACCTGTTCGGACGACAGGCTTACCTGGTAAATAATATTAAGGGGAAAAAAGCAAAATTCCGGAGCAATCTTTTCCAGCCCCTTTCTCTATTGGAAATTGAAGCATACCACAAGGAAAGAAGTGAACTCCAGCGGCTGAAAGAAATACAAAATTACATCCCCTACCGCAGCATTCCAATTGATCCTTATAAAAGAGGCCAGGCCATGTTCCTTGCAGAGATCCTTTATAAAGTATTGCGGGAAGAGGATCCGAATCCGAATTTATTTCACTTCCTGGAGCACAGCCTGCAGTTACTTGACATTGCTGAGGAACATACCGTGAATTTTCATTTATTGTTCCTTGTTCAGCTTACCAGGTACCTGGGCTTTTACCCTGATAATCAGTATGGAGAGGACAGAAACCTGTTCGATATGAGAAATGGGCATTTTAAAGATGCCATAAGCCTGCACCCTGATTTCTTTGACCAGGCATGCTCAACAGCACTGAACCTATTGTTGAATGCGACTTTCGAGAGCCTTGATAAACTAAAAATAAACCAGGAGGTAAGGGGAAGGTTCCTCGAATACTTAATGGATTTTTACCGCTTACATATGAGCAGTTTTGGGAAGGTGAAGTCCCTCGCTGTACTCAATGAAATCTTCCGCGAATAAGACGCGTTTTCCCGGATTAAGACATTTCCCCTGAAAACGGCAAACTTTTTACGATACCGTACGTAGAAATCCTTGATTTTTAGTTGGTAAGGATAGCCATAAACGACTTGAACAAAATTTTAGAAATTTACGCCGAAAAACTTTCCCGCGGGTGCAACCTCCGGGGAGGAAACAGGGTCGTAATATATACATGTAGATTATCACGGTCAGATTGCCTTCAATAGCGGCATTTCAGGCCCATTAAATATTTCAGGAATTTCCATCGATCTTAAAAAAAAAATGGATACAAGATCGAATGGAAATTTTGTTGTTTATACGTAAAGATTGTAATCATAATATTTGATGATCAGGCGGATTCATAGAGTACATTTTCGACTGACCCGGAACGGGATTAGGATACTTATCCTCTGTCTGATCATGATGATAT
>DAOWJB010000241.1 GCA_030640625.1 Bacteroides sp. | reverse complement strand
CTTATCCTGAGATGGCCTTCAGGGATTGGGGATGGAAGGGTTGGGAGGATTGGTTGGGGGCCGGTAAGGCAAAAATAGCTGAACCTGCTTCCTCAGATTTAACTGAAATATTCATAGACTGTAAATGCAAGGGCAGGATTAAAGATTGTCCTGATTGTGATGGGAAGGGTTATTACTCCGTCCATTTACGCTGAATGGCAGTACTGGATTTTTTCACTTCTTGTTTTCATTTTTTTTGAAGATATTTAATTATCAAGAGGAAGCCACAAATCTCTGTTCAATTCAAATATTATTAAAACAACATGAAGCTATTTCCCATGTATTCAAGGTCAATGCTTATTGCAGTAATATTACTCCAGACCCTGCTGTCCGTGTTAAGAGTGGAAGCACAGAAAACAATTACATCTCCGGAGGATTTTTTCGGATTCCAGATGGGTGCCGACCGGGAACTGGCTCGCTGGGATAAGATCGTTGAATATTTTTACCAGTTGGAAAAAGAAAGTGATCGGCTGAAAGTTGTAAATATGGGGCCCTCCTCTGAAGGTCATCCTTTCTTGATGCTGCTCATCACTTCCCCTGAAAATCTGGCCAGCCTGGACAGGTTACAGATGATCAATAAAAAGATAACCGATCCCAGGGGAGTATCCCTTGAGGAAATTGACAGGTATATCCAGGAAGGGAAAGCAGTTGTGTTTCAATCTATGAGCCTGCATGCGTCCGAGGTTGGCGGAACACAAATGACCCCGGAGCTCACCTATGATCTGCTTCGCAGAAACGATGCCGATGCAATACGGATCCTGGACAATGTCCTCTTTTTTATGATTCCCTGTTTTAATCCGGATGGGCAGGTGATGATAACAGACTGGTACAGGGAAACGGTTGGCACCGAATTCGAGGGATTGAGCATGCCTTATTTATATCATAAGTATTGCGGGCATGATAACAACCGGGACGGGGATTATCTGAATCTCCAGGAATCAAAATATACCGCGAAGGCCATGTTTGTCGACTGGCTTCCCCAGGCCTATATCGATCATCATCACATGGGAAGTTACGGGGCCCGTTTTTACGTTCCCCCATATTGTGATCCTATTCGTCCTTACGCTGATCCGCTGGTTTGGAGAGAGATCAGCTGGTATGGATCGCACATTGCCTATAGACTGGAGGAAGAAGGTTTCCAGGGGGTATTGAATGCAGCTCAATTTGCGGGATGGGGGCATTTCGGCTGGCACTGGATTACACCCTTTCATAATATCGCGGGCATGCTGACAGAATCGGCAGGCACCAGGCTGGCCACACCGGTTTATATTCATCCGGAGCAACTCAGGGCGGGAGGCAGGATGTTCCCGGAATACGAAGCTCAGTCAACTTTCCCCAATCCCTGGCCCGGTGGATGGTGGCGCCTGAGAAACATTGTTGAACAGAAGAAGTCTGCCGCCTGGTCATTGCTGGACCTGGCTGCAAGAAACAAGGAAATGGTACTTAAAACAGCCTATCTGAAAGCAAAGAACCAAACCATGAGAGGAGCGGAAGGAGATATTAAAACCGTCGTTATTCCGGCTGCACAGCACGATTATCTGACATCGGTTAAGATGATTAACATATTGCTCCGTTCAGGCATTCAAATACAGAAAGCAGAAAGTGATATTCAGGTTGAAGGCATGCACTACAAAAAGGGTTCGTATGTTATTTCACTGGCCCAGCCCAAAATGGGATTGATACGTAATCTGCTTGTGGAAACCCGTTACGCGGATAATTCATGGACCCGCAGGGATGATGGAACCCCCATTCATCCGTATGACCTTGCAACACATACCATGTTTGAGTTTATGGGAGTGAGAGCAGATGCAGTTGAAGTTGCAGTGGAAGGGGATCTCAGGGCTCTGGGGGACCAGGAAGTAATTGAAGGAAAGGTTTCTGCCGCTCCTGCGGGATATATTATGGATGGCAGGCAGAATGCTGCTTACAAGGTGGTTAATATGCTTCTTGACAGGGGAATAGAATTGAAAAGACTGGATAAACCATTTCTTGAAAACAGGGCAGGGGATTTCATTCTGGAAAAAGGATTCGAACAGGTACTGGCTGATATTGCCGGTGAAACAGGGGTGAATTTCATGGAACTGCTTACCTTTCCCGGGGAAGGATTACACACGGTTAAACGTGGACGCCTGGGATTGTTCCAGCGGTATTACGGTGGCAATATGGATGAAGGCTGGACAAGACTCTGTTTTGAAAATTTCTCTTTTCCCTATAATACGCTTATGAGCGAGGAAATTATAGAAGGGGATTTGAATAAGAAGTTTGATATAATCATTTTACCCAGTGATTCACCGGAAGCAGTTACGGGAATATTGCCGAAGGATAGCAGGTATAAGCCTGAAGAGTACCCGGAGAAATACAGAAGCGGTCTCGGCAAAGAAGGGATTCAGAATTTAAAGCAATTTGTAAAAAATGGCGGCACACTGGTTGCATTCGGTAATTCCTATGAATTGGTGGTAGATGAGTTTGATCTGAAAGTCAGGAATGCAGTTAAGGGGCTGAATTCCAATGAATTGTTTTGTCCCGGATCAACCATAAGGGTGGATATTGACAATACACATCCCCTGGCCTATGGCATGCCCGGTGATGGCCTGGTATTATTCCGGTCAAGTCCCGCGTTCGAAATTATCCCCGGCCGTAACAACGAGGCCTATCAAACCATCGTCCGATACAAGGATGAAAATTTATTGAAAAGCGGCTGGCTGGATGGAGAAGAGGTGATCGCCAAAAAATCTGCTATGATAACGACGGCCTTTGGCAAGGGTAAAATTATCCTTATTGGTTTCAGGACACAGCACCGGAACCAGACTGACGGCACGTTTAAGTTGCTCTTTAACACGATCATAGAGTAGCTGCAGCGTTTGATAATGTTACTGAATAATAAACCTGCCGAGGCTGAAATCACCAATGGAATTTTCCAGTTTATAAAGATAGAGCCCATTACTCAATCCGTTCCTGTGGATAGTTAACCGGTGATTTCCGGATGTCAAAAATCCTATTGATTGATTGTTGATTTCTCTGCCCTGGATGTCAAGAACGGATAGCCGGATCAGTTGATTTTTCTTCAGGGAGAACCCAAGGGTGGCAGATTGAGAAAAAGGATTGGGATACAATGATTTGAAAATAATAGCATCTCCAACAGCTGTGATAATATTCGATATGGTACTGGTGTCGATCTCTGATATCTGCATTTCCACTGTGGCAATGGAATGCGGTGATAACATCAACATTGAATCCAATAACTCTCCGGAATAATCACAATTTCCACTTTCTGAGGTTTTATAAACAGATGATGTATCGATGGTATGACCGGGGATGCTTACATGTATATTAAGGGTGTCAGTTTCAGATCGATTGATTACTACAAAGGTGGCTGAATCTTTATTCGGACTTAAAAAGGCCAGGGCCTTGCAATCATTTCCCGTGGCGGAAGTGCCAATTCGTTGCCAACCCGGATGAATGAATCTGGAGAATTGTTTGAAACTATAAAAATCTTTAGATAATGTATACCCTTTCAGCGGATCAATCCATCGAGATTGGTCCCACGGAAAATCTAAGCTAACCAGTCCCCCATTATCCCATATCAAATCCCAATACAGATAGGCAACCACATTCTCGTCATGAAATGATTTATAGATCAAACCTGCCAGGGAGAACCAGTCACCCCGGGAATATTCGGATTGAAGATGCGGGATCTCAGGATGAAAATTCCCCACTTTGGTCATATTTACGGTTGAATAAGGATCATTCTCATCCACTCCATGGTAGAGATGATGGGCGATGCCATACAATTTTGAAACATCCAGGGCATTGATGTAATTTTCCACTGCATTATATCCGATACCCGATGTTTCAGGTCCGAGGATTTTTGGCTTAAATTCCCGTTGCATCAGTGAGTCATAGACCGCATCCAGTGCCTTGTTGTATCCGGCAAGCGTATCCACAGAATTTACCGTCTCTGTGGGTTTCAATATGCAGGTTTCCCAGGTGTCTGAATAGCCAGGTTCATTTTGAATACTGATATAGTCCGGATAAATCCCATGTGCACTGTATTCATCAAGGGACTTCATCCACCATTCTGCAAATCCGGCATAATCAAATTCGACCTCGTTCCCGGTTTTTGTGAACTTAAGGGTCCCGCCATTTTTACGATCATTGTTACTCTTAAGATAAGCAGGTGGTCCCCAGGAGGTTGACAGAATTTCAATGGGTTTGCCCAGAGAGTTTTCAGCTGCTTGTGCAAACTCCGCGACCCTGTCAATCATACCGGGATCGTAATCATAAGAATTTCTGACACGCAGTATATCCAGGCTTAACTCACCAAAAATTGCTTCATAAATTTCAGCCTTGTTCGGATGTTCAGTTAACCAATTTTCATAATATGCAAAAGAAGCCCCAAATCCTTCCACGGTCTGGTAGGTTTCTCCGGGTATGATCGATACAGCCTCATATTTAACATTCTGTGCTGAAACGGAGATGGAACAAACAGACAGTCCCGATACAATAAAAAATAAAAGGTAGCAGATATGAATTTGTTTCATCTTGCACTAATTTGATTCGGATGGACAAAGATAGTAAGATGATCAAATATTGACATCCTCCCTTCCGTGAACGAAAGGGATTCCATTGGCTTTAACAAGCCACGGGCAATACTTCCTCGCGGTTTCCTGCAGGTTCCTGCTGCCGACCGCTTCTGCGGTTCGCTTGACAGGCCATCCCCGTCTGCCCGACGGTTAAAATATTCTTTGCCGCATTGACATCTGCAT
>DAOWJB010000281.1 GCA_030640625.1 Bacteroides sp. | reverse complement strand
GACGATATTATCCGCAGGGAAACTTTCTATAATGTATATAAAACGGAACCGGCACCTGCCATAGAAATAGCTAAGTCAATTGCTTCGAAATTGAAGGCTGCCGGACAGCCCGGAGTTGCCTTCTACGGTGATGAAAAATATACGGTCAGATCTGTAGGGGTTGGGACAGGCTGTATCTGTAACCCCATGAATTTCATGCAACTTGAACCTGATCTTTACATCTCCATTGATGACACCATTAGAACCTGGATCCAGACTACCTGGGCTGAAGATACGGGTAAACCACTCGTGGTTGTAAATCATGGGACATCTGAAGAATTCGGTATTAAACTGCTTAACGAACATCTGGTAGAGGCATTCCAGGATTATGAAGTGATACATTATAAACAGGGATGTACCTACAGATGGATAACCTGATGATATAGGAAACACAGACCCATGACAATACGAAATAAATTCCTGAATTTAATCTGTATTCCATTTCTTATTGCCAGTTTTAATATTTCTGCTCAGACCGATTCAGAAAGCAATGATACCTATGTTAATCCCATAGGAGATACCATCCATACTGCTGATCCTTCAATAGTTTTTTATAATGGGATGTATTATCTATATGGCACTTCGGCAAGTGACGGTTTTCTATGCTGGTCCTCACAAAACCTGGTCGACTGGCATGCACTTGGATATGCTTATAAAAGAACCGAAAATTCCTGGGGGAAAGATTCCTACTGGGCTCCGGAAGTTGTCTTTTATAAAAACAGGTTTTATATGGTTTTCAGCTGTAACGGTGGTGATCAAGACAATTTGAAGCTAAGGGTATGTCTTGCCGTTAGTGATAAACCCGAAGGTCCTTTTCACGATCTCCATGTTCCTTATTTTGATAACAATTATTCCTGTATTGATGGACATATTTTTAATGATGAAGATGGTATTTCGTATTTATTCTATGAGTGGGTTGGAGTAGTAGGGGAACCTTGGAATAGAGAAGGATATTTCTGGGGAATGATCTTTGGTGTTCAACTTGCTGAAGATTTGTCCTTGCCGGATGAGGCAGAGCATAAGCTCTGTTTATATGTAGACGAACCATGGGAAGGATCAAAAAGTATGCATGCACGCTCTTGTGAAGGTATGTGCGTTATTAAAATCAATGGGTTGTATTATATGACCTATTCCTGCAACCATTATACAGATCCAAATTATGGTATTGGTTATGCTACGGCGAAAACCCCGCTTGGTATGTGGACTAAAAGTCAGGACAATCCGATTTTAAGCAGAAATATTGAACTCGGGGTCTCCGGACCTGGTCATAATTGTATAACTAAATCTCCAGACGGAAGGGAGCTGTTTATAGTCTATCATAGTCATGCCGATCCTCAAAATCCTTCCGGCAGAAGGCTTCTCAATATCGATCGCATGATTTTTAATAAAAGCGGGAACTTAAAAATTATTGGCCCAACCAGGACCCCGCAGCCCATGCCTTCAGGCAGTGTACGTGAGTATTTGGAAAAATAATCATATCCTCCCAAAAAATACCATTCCTGAACGTCTCACTCGAAATACCAGGAAATTAAACAATTTGGAAATTTAAAATAATGGATCTTTTTGGCAAAGGAATTAACCTTTTAAAATGGAAAACTCCTTAATATTAACTTTTGGGAACATTAACCTAAATCATATATGCCATGAAAAGATTATTACCATTCTTAACAATCATACTTTTTTTCGGGTCTGCAGGGTATTCACAGACGCCTTCAACCAGTTTTGAAACCGATTTCTCCGCTGGCGCAGAGACCGGGAACTGGTATGACTGGGTTCAGGAGATGACCATCACCTATGAAAATGAAGAAATGAAAGTGCTTATTGACCGCAGTCTGATCAATAACTGGGACAGGCTTGCTTTATGGCTGAAACCTTTTGATATCGGGCCAAACCCTTTCTTCTCCATGAAGATTAAATCGGATCAGGCCATGCCGTTGACGATAACATTTAAAGACACATCCGATGCGACTATCGATTACAATGTTAATCTTACCGGTAATAATGAATGGGATGAGATTTTTCTCAATATAACCGACGATCTGGGGAATCTTAATTATACCATCCTGGCAGAGATGCAATTTAATCCCGATCCCGGGACAGCCTTGCAGGCAACACTCTTTATCGATGATGTAAAGGTCGGTGATGCGGCAAAACCTGATCTCTCCCCTCCCACCATCAATCCTGTTAAAAATCTATTGGTGGGTGTTGATGCCGGACTGCAAACCGTACTGCTGGATGGCATCACAAGCGGCGGGGATAAGGGCCAAAGCATTTCCATCACAGCTGAAAGCGATGATACCCAGCTGATCCCTTCCGTAACAGTTAACTACTCCTCACCAGATACTGCCGGATCATTGAGTTTTACACCTGCCGCCGGAAAGAAGGGCGAGGCAACCATTACGGTAAGTGTTACCGATAACGGGATTCTAGAAAATGAAACGGAGATTTCTTTTAAAGTCCTGGTCATGGAATATGGTGGGGATGGTTTTGCTGAAGATTTTGAAGCGGCAGCCATAGACTCAGCCTGGGATCTCACAAATGCAGACTATTCACTTAGTCAATCGGGAGGTATGTTGCATATCGATGCACACAAAAATTCCGGTTGGGAGAGCTTTACAAGAGAACTGGATGGATTTTATGATTTTTCGGCCAATCCTTACCTGAATCTGGATGTGAAAGGATCGAAACCTTTCTACCTCCATGTGTATCTTATGGATGCTGAAGAAAATACAGCAATGCAGCAGATCCGGGTAATGCAATCGGACAAATTCGTTACTGCCTCGTTTGACTTTTCCGGAACTGAAGAGATAAAGCTTGACCAGGTTACGGGTTTAATATTTGCCTTTAACGGGTATGCCCTGGGCTTTGATGGCGATGTATGGTTTGATAACCTGCTGATCGGATCCACTGCGGCAAAGATGGCTTATATGGGGGCCGTTCCGGATCAGTCTTTTTATATCAATTCAGGAAGTCACACCATCCAGTTAACGGATATCCTGAATGCTTCCGGAATTACCCTTGGAGCCAATGGTGATGTAATTGAAAATCTTGTGGTGTCAGGTATTAGCGGTGGACTGGCTACCCTGGGTTTTGATATGATCACGGATTCCGTGGGTACGGATACCCTTACCCTGACCGTAACAGGGAATTCAGGTTTCGATGATTATGTTGAAATTTTTACCGTTTCTGTTGAGGAAAATGCTGCCCCTGAAATAGAACAGGCTGAAGATCTGGTGGCTGCAATCGGGGAAGAGATTACCGTAGATTTATCTGGTATAAATGATGGGAACCCGAATGATGAACAGGTGATCAGCATTACGGCAGCAAGTTCCGATGCCGGCGTTATTCCGGATCCGGTAACTGTTGAATATACAGAAGGACCTTATGCCAGCCTGGCATTCACCCCGGCCTCGACCGGTACAACAGATATCACCGTTTCACTTACTGATGATGGCGGGGGTATTGAGGATTCTGCCTCCATGTCATTCAGGGTAGAAGTATTCGCAAGTCTGAATAATCCACCTACCATTGATCCGGTTGGGAAGCAGAACATCTTTAACGATGCAGGTGAAATCTCACTGAAGCTTACAGGTATCTCGGATGGGGACGATGGTAATCAGAGCCTGACCATTTCGGCAGTAAGTTCGGTGGATACCATCATCACAAACCCGGTTACGGTAACGTACACGGACGGGGATACAGCATTGCTCAAATTTACACCGGATACTTCCAATACAGGGATTAGCACAATTACTGTGAAAATTGTGGATGACGGGGGTACCGTGGATAACAACGGGAACGACTCAATCCAGATAAGTTTTGACGTTGAAACAAGAACCCCGCCATTAACAGGATGGGTAGTCCCCCTGGGAGTAGGCGATCTGCATGATCTCTTTTCTGCAGAACAGGAGGGTATTGCCTGGTTCATGTCATATGTAGATTCGAGTACGTTCAAGGCTCTCGAAATCCGGCTGGAAAGCAAATGGGAATTTGGCGGATTGTGGATGGATATGCCGGTTGAACTGGATTTGGCAAATTACCCGTACATCTCATATGAGATTTACCCGGTGGGAAGCACCCTGACAAAAACCGTGGATGGGGTCACAGAGGACATTAGCGATACCTATCACTGGAACTATTTCTATGATGTGAATGGTGACAGGAACATCCTTAATTCCTCGGACCATATGTTGGATGTACCTCCCGATCAGTGGACCACCCTCTCATTCGATTACAGTGATCCGGGAGATATGCTGACCAGTGAAGGCGAGGAGATATTGAATAACCGGATCTCCGATGTTTTATTCAATCTTCACTGGCGACATGGAGCATGGCCATTTACCGATATGTCCGGTACCTTTTATTACCGCAACATCCGGATCGGTGATAAGGCCGTCATTCCGCCTAAAACCCCTGTAAATACAATTGATGGTGTCTCGGACCAGGCAGTATACGTAAATTCGGGTGAACATACGATTACCCTTACAGGTATTTCAGATGGCCTTGCCTCAGTTGATGGAGTAACCATAACGGTATTCAGTGGCCGGTCAAGCATTGTCCCAGATCCGGTCGTCGGGGATGTCCAGTCTGACGGAACTGCAAAGCTGACATTCATAGCGGGTGAGAAAACGGGCACCAGTCCTGTTACGGTTACAGTAAAAGCAGATAATTCAACTGATAAGATCATGACATTTGATGTGGACATTGTTAAGGATGATGTTTCAGCAACTGCCCAGGTGAATATTGACCGGACATTGAGATATCAAACCATTGAAGGGTTTGGCACCTATCAGAATGAAAGGCGCTGGATAAATTTTTATGCTACCGACCTGGGATCTTCCGCTGTAAGGATAGGCCTGATCAGCAACCAGATTGAACCGGTAAATGATAATGAAGATCCCTTTATTCTGGATATGGAATCACTGAATTACAGTGCCATTGACTTTGAATATTTCAGTATGCTGAAGGAAGCCGGCCTTGAAACATTTATCCTGACATCCTGGAGTCCTCCTGCCTGGATGAAAAAGAACCTGTCGCTTAGCTGGCTTGGTCCGAATGCAGAATGGGATACCGATGCTGCCCTGAACCGTCTGGAATATCATTATTATGATGAATTTGCCGAGAGTATGGTGGCTGTTGTAAAAATGTTCGAACAGGAAGCGGGCATTCACATCGAAGCCATCGGCCTGCAAAATGAACCTGCATTTGATGAACCCTATGCATCGGCGATTCTCGACCTTGAACACTTCGCTGAACTCATTGAAGTGGTCGGGAAAAGATTTGAGGATGAAGAGATTACCACAAGACTGTACATGCCTGAACAGGTGGTTGGACAGTATAATAATTCCAATGTACAATACCTGGATGCATTGCATAACAATGAGGAAGCGAATCCCTATTGCGACATTTTTGCTGTTCACGGCTACGGTGAAGATGGCATAACCCCGGGCATACCAAGTTATTCGGAATGGAAATTAATGTATTCCTATGCCCAGCTGGGAGATTACCCGAAGAAGGTCTGGATGACAGAAACACATATCGGATATCAGGATTGGAACAGCGCAATGTCAACGGCCGGTGCCATACACGGTGGACTCTGGGCGGGGAATATCAGTCTGTGGACAAACTGGAGTTTTGGCGACATGCAGTTTACAAAAAACCAGCCGAATTCCACCTTCTATACCAGTAAGAACTACTTTAAATACATCCGTCCGGGGGCAGTCAGGGTCGAAACATCAACGGCAAATCCAGATATATTGGTAACTGCTTTTGAGCACGATGAAGACGGAACCTTTACCGCGGTTCTCATCAATAAGGGAAATAATCCAGCTTCTGTTGAATTGGCCGGCAATAACCTGCCCAATGGATTCAGGGCATTCAGAACGAGCAAATTTGAAAACTTCCTCGAAATTGATTCTGTTTCCGGAAATATGTTTATTCTGCCGGCAAGCAGTGTAACCACGCTATATGCTACTGAAAACCCGGAACTTACCATTGATGATGTTGCAAATTTAAGCCTGCTTCAGAATGATCCGGAACAAACAGTTAATTTAACCGGCATCAGTGATGGCATGGGTGGAACGACCTCCCTGACACTGAGTGCAGAAACCACTGATCCGGCCCTGATCACAGGCCTGGCGGTTACTGCGATCCAGACAGATGGTACGGCGGAGATTAGTTTTACACCGGGGACCGATCTGTCGGGTACAGCCCAGGTGACAGTAACGCTTTCCGATGGCACAGAATCCCGGGAACTTAAATTCTATGTGCTTGTTAAATCGACCGTGAGCACACGGGAAATAAAGGATCAGTCACTGAAAGTATATCCGAACCCGGCATCCGAAAAGTTATGGGTGAAAATCCCTGAACCTGGTATGGAAGACCTTATCATTACAGATATTATGGGAAGAGTTTTGATGAGAAAGCAAATTGATACAGATGGCCTGGTAAGTGTTAACCTTGACTCATTTAGTAAGGGGATATTTATTCTTATAGTCAGCAAGGGCACTAAACAATACAGGACCAGGTTCATTGTGAAATAAGTCACAGGTTAGAGTTTTTTCATATATTGTTTTAGTTAATTTGCTGTAAGAGGCCGTCTCAGAAGAAAACACGGGACGGCCTCTTATGCAATTCAAATGAAACAACAATCGAACGGGAACTTGTCTAACACCGGAAGCGATGTAACGGTGCAACAGCTCTCCTGGTCTCTATGGCTAAGGTCCCGGCTGAATACCATGCCTTCCATAGGCACGGTCAGTGAAGAAAAAGTCAGGGCCTGGAACTCAATACTGAATATTTAAATACGATTTGATAAAAATTTTATTGTTCGCATTACACTTGGTTTCGGAGGGCATACTTTGTCATCAAAACAATGGTAATCAGAAAATTACGGGTCCGATTATTATGATATATATTTTTAATTACATTTAGTCTGATACTTCATAATTCTAAAAACCATTTACCATGGGAAACCGATCCATCATTCACCGTGCCTTCGACCAGGGCCAGGGTATCTTAAGGCTGGCACCCAATTGGGTACCTCGTTCATTCTGCGTACCCGGCAGGAGAATAAAACTGCACCCAGACGATTATTATGCCCTTGGGGGTGAAAGGGGTGGGATCGACGAACGCTGGTTCTCTTCCACCACACCGGCGGATAATGGTCCGCTGACCGGTAAAAATGAGGGACTTAGCGAGGTGGTATTTGAGGATGGTACCAGCTTAGAAAAAGCTCTTTTCAGGGATGCCGTGGATGAGTTAAAGGACCTTTTGATCGGCAAGCGTATCTGGGGTGAATATAATTCCTGGCCAATGTATTCAAAGTTTTTCGACAATATGGATGCTTTGCCTCACCATATACATCATGCTGATGAACATGCAAAACTTACAGGCCAGCTGGGAAAGCCCGAAGCATATTTCTTTCCACCCCAGGTGAACAATCATGGAGGGAATTTCCCTTTTACCTTTTTTGGATTTGAACCAGGAGTATCCAGGGAGAAGGTAAAAGAATGCCTTATGGGTTTCTCGAAAGGAGATAACAAAATCACCAATATTTCGAGAGCCTACCGCCTGGACCCCGGTACCGGATGGGATGTCCCACCGGGAGTTTTGCATGCACCCGGGAGCCTGTGCACATACGAACCCCAGAAAGCTTCCGATGTATTTGCAATGTACCAGTCCCTGGCCGGAGAAAAGGTCATTCCTGAGGAATTTCTCTGGAAGAATACACCTGAAGACCGCCTGGGAGATTTTGATCATCTGATGGATGTGATAGACTGGGACCTGAACATCGATCCTCATTTCCGTGAAAACCGCTTTATGCTGCCAATACCTGTAAGGCCCCTTGAGGAAATGAATCAGGATGGATATATTGAAAACTGGGTCTGTTATAAGTCGGATGCATTCAGCGCCAAAGAGCTTACCATTTTGCCGGATACCACAGCAACCATAAGGGATGCGGCTGCCTATGGCATAATTATGATGCAGGGGCATGGTATCATGGGTGTATGGGATATTGAGACACCGGCCCTGATACGTTTCGGGCAATTAACGCAGGACGAGTATTTTGTCAGTGAGCAAGCGGCAGGTGAAGGTGTTAAAATAACCAATCAGTCCAGGACAGATCCGCTTGTAATGCTGAAGCATTTTGGGCCGGGAAACCCGGACCTGGCTATAGGTTGAAAACTGAATTTAATGTTGAAAGTGCACCAGAAGCCATAAAAGGATATGCAATGGAAAATAGTTTTGGAAGAGGCCAGGGCTTGAATATTGGCACAGTAGACATAATAGTTATTTGCCTGTATCTGGTAATCATTGTTGGATTGGGCATCTGGGTTGGATTAAGGTACCGCAACAAGGATCAGGGTAGATCCTATTTCCTTGCCGGCGGGAAATTAACCTGGCCCTTGATAGGATTGGCACTGTTTTCAACCAATATTTCCACCATACACCTTATTGGTTTTGCCCAGGAGGGATATGAAAACGGCCTGGCATATGGGAATTTTGAGTGGATGGCAGCATTTACCCTGATCGCGCTGGCACTGTTCTTTGCCCCGCTCTATATTCGTTCACGAGTGGCTACATTGCCTGAATTTCTTGAAAGGCGTTATAGCAGGGGTGCCCGGGACTGGCTTGCTGCCATGTCGATTGTTTCAGCCATTGTTTTACACATAGGGTTTACCCTTTACACCGGGGCAGTTGTATTGAAGGGTTTGTTCGGAATACCTATCATGACAAGCATTATTGTAGCCGCATTATTGACAGGTGCCTATACTATCGTGGGTGGGTTACTGGCAGTGGTGCTTACAGAGTCCCTTCAAACAATCGTCCTGCTAACAGGCTCGGTTATACTGACGATCATTGCCTACGATAAGGTGGGGGGCTGGGAAGGTTTAACTACCCATGTTGACTCTGTTAAGCTAACTGTCATGAGACCTGCAGGTGATCCCTCCAATTTACCATGGTATTCGGTTTTACTGGGCTATCCGGTCATCGGGTTATGGTATTGGTGTGCGGATCAGACAATAGTCCAGCGTGTGTTAGGGGCCAAGAATGAGAATCATGCCCGTATCGGTCCTCTCTTTGCAGGTTTTTTAAAGATCCTTCCGGTATTCATTTTCGTTTTGCCCGGGGTTATATGCCTTGCACTTATCAACCAGGGGAACTTGCCCGAACTGGAAGATTCCAAGAACACCTACGATTTCATGATAAGAGAACTTTTGCCGACCGGACTCACTGGTGTCATGGCTGCTGCCCTGCTCGCTGCCTTGATGAGCACCGTCTCCGGTGCGCTGAACTCCATTGCTACCCTCTTTAGCTTTGACCTTTACAAACGCTGGAGGCCTGAAACATCACACCAGAAGCTGGTGATCATCGGCAGGATCGCAACTTTTGTTGCCATGATCCTGGCAATTCTATGGTCACCTTTTGTAGGACGTTTCCCTACATTATACCAGGGAATTAATACGATCATTTCCTATATGGCACCTCCCATTACCGTGGTATTCATCTACGGTGTATTCTGGAGAAAAGCTTCATCAAGTGGGGCTCTGGCGACGCTGATAATAGGATCTATACTCGGACTTTCTGTCTTCCTGGTGGACTGGTTTAAAGAAAGTACCGGGTGGAATGTTCCATTCATGCTGTCTGCATTCTATCTTTTTCTGGCATGTTCAGCCATATTGATTGTCGTTTCATTGTTCCGACCTCATAAACATACGCCTGAGAGCGAGAAACTTGTCTGGAAAAATCCTATGGATGCATTGCGGGGGAAGGCCTGGAAAGGAATCGGCAACTACAAATTCATAGCCGGATTGCTTTTCCTGGTAATGATCATACTGTATATCGTATTTGCCTGACGAGTATGCAAATTCATATTCATGACCTGGATGGCAGGCTCTTAACGTCTGCATCCATAATCTGCATATCAATGATGGCATCGCTGGCATCTGAATCCTGAGATTTCCCTTCCTGCAGATTAATTGAAAACAAATCATATTTTGTGTGGGAAAGTGGATCAACTTCCCAGGTTTTTACCTCCTTCTCTTTCACGGCCTTAATAACAGGTTTTCCATCTTGTTCCTTTTCGGTAATAAACCAGCCTTCACTTGTAATAAGTTGCTGAATTCCATGATGTACCCGGTCATTACCGGTTGGATCAAATACTTCCAGGTCGGCAGCCCAGGTAATGAATAAGTAGGAAGCTGCCCCGTTTTCAAAATCAAGCTTCATAAATTCAGTATCCCTGCATTTCAATGACTGTGCAAAGTTGTCAGAGAAGTAATTAATATTTATTACCTGCGAATCGATTAAATACCTGGCCTTGTTAAGGTTATGCACCATTGCATCCATGAACGGTCCACCGTTCTTCTCAGGATCGGTAGCCCAGTCATTCCAGACCGGATAATAGTTCAGCCATTATTCACCTCCCTGATATGCTTTTAGTACGATATCAATAAAACTATTATTTCCTTCATCAATAACCATTCTTGAAGGATCAGCTTCAAACCATTTTACTGTTTTCTTAATTCCTTCCTTAAATGTAATTTTCGCATCAAACCCGGGTACAAACCGTTTGATCTTTGAGTTATCAAAAATGGTACTCACGGCCTTATCGCCCAAGAGACTTCCCCTCATCCATTCCCAGCCGATTGTATCACCTACGTCACAGATGAAATCCGATGCAATATGCACTGCATTCAGTTCTGCACCGGCGGCCTCCGCAACGGCTTCATAGATCTGATTCCAGTTTAATAATTCGTCGGATGTAATATGGAATGCATGGCCAATGGCCTGCTGGTGTCCCAGAAGTCCAACAAAAGCCTTTGCAAAATCATCGGAATGGGTAACTGTCCACAATGAAGTACCATCACCGTGAATAATAACCTCCTGGCCCTTTTTCATCCTGTCTATGATGGTATAATCCGTCCAGCTGCCTATAGCCACCGGTATCACGGTATCATAAGTCAGGGATGGTCGCACTATTGTGATTGGAAAACCATTTTCCCGGTATTCATCATTCAAGAGATCTTCACAGGCAATTTTATCCCGGGAATAATCCCAGTATGGATTATAAAGCGGGGTGGATTCGGTGATGACCGGATGCCCGCCAACTTTCTGATAAACTGATGCAGAGCTAATAAAAATGTATTGCCTGGTCCGGCCCGAAAAGATTTCAATATCCTGCTTTACATCCTCGGGTGTAAATGCAATAAAGTTGACGACAACATCAAATTTCTGGTCACCCAGGACTGTCTGAACTTTTTTCTTATCCTTTATATCGGCAATGATTGTTTTAACCTCAGCGGGTATAGCGGCTTTTACCTTTCCCCTGTTCAAATGGAAAAGTTCAATCCCCTTTTTGACTGCCAAACGTGAACAAGCACTTGAAATATTGCCCGTCCCTCCAATAAATAATACTTTCATAATGTATCTGATGAATAATTACTCCGTAAAATTACATAAAAAGATCAGCTAAGATTGTATACTATTTTAGCATTCATTAATGCTGGATTTACATATTCCGGTCAATGATGACATTTCATTTCCCGCAGGAAAAAATCATCTCCCTTGTAGTAACGGGCAGCTGTGAAAATTCTCAAATGCATATATTGCTTCCAATGGGTGTTTCAAAAGCCAGAGAGGTGCTGGTTAGCGGGAAACCCGTAGCTTATAAATCCAGGTTGTAGATATCGATTGCGTTCTCCCGGAAAATGCGGAGTGCAATGTCTTCTGCCACTTCCCGGGATATCCAGCCCCTGTCCATGCGTTCAATGAGCACGGTGGCCACCACTTCGCGACCCAGTTCAAGGGATCCGGCCGCATCGTCAATGTATCCGACATCACCCCCCCAGCATATCTTGTTATAGGGGACAGCATCAAGCATTTCATGGAGGGTACGTATGGCTGCTGTCCGGGATAACTGGGACAGCCAGACAAGGTCCAGGTACACGTTCGGATAGTTCTTTCCCATGACAATGAATTCCCCGGTCCACGGATAAGCCCCGTGGAAAAGTACAAAACGAGCATCCGGATATCTTTTCAACAGGGAAAGGAGTTGCATGGGTTCTCCCGTATCAAGCATAGAACTATTTCCATGACGGTATCCGGTATGGATCTGTACAGTGAGTCCGTACTCAATAGCCCGATCCATGATATGGTTGAACACGTAATCCTGCAACAACTTTGTTTCCTTGTCGGAGCGCTCCCTGGAATTAAAAATCCTTTCGGCAGTCCCGGACTCAACCTTAGAAAAATCCAGGTAACGATGATAGGCAAGTCCCACTTTAAGGCAGACAGCATTATTTTCAACCACCTTTTCCAGGACATCATCCACATAAGCAATATAGGAATTCAACCCGGTAATTTCCATCGCTTCCCGTCCAAGTAATTCCAAAGCAGCTGCGTTGACGATCTGTTGCTGCCTGGCCGACCGGGCTACATCAAGGACCAACTGATCAATCCGAAAAACATACCTGAAATAATCCGATCCGGTGTTTGGATTAAACGGCGCCCATACCTGGTCGGTTAGCATGAGCTGAATATTGCATTTCCTGCAAACGGAATCAAGCCACTGGGGATAATTTTGGAAATTTCGGTCAGTCTGTTCCGAAAGTTTTAGAAAATCCTCCCTGGTCAATTCATCACCCTCGAAGCCGTATAACTGTTTATCTTAAGTGTCCGTAAAACCGGTTCACTTCAGGGACCGGATATAAGGACACAATTATTATTTCTCGGGTGTTCTATAACAAATCACCTCTTGGGGAGTGCTCTTCCAATTCGGTGCATACATTTCGTAAAAGCCTGGATGAACCCCCTTTTCAAAAGTTAACAAGCCTATTTGGTGCAGTGTGTGGCAACTATAT
>DAOWJB010000143.1 GCA_030640625.1 Bacteroides sp. | reverse complement strand
GTGAGTATATCGGGGGCTGGCCCTACGGGTATACCTCATTTCATATTGATCTGACGGATAAAATAGAAAGGGAAAAGGAGAATATTATTGCCATACGTGTTGAAAACCAGGATCATTCATCCAGGTGGTACCCGGGATCTGGCATATACAGAAATGTTTGGCTTAGCTATACAAATCCCATCCATGTTTCGCACTGGGGAACCTATATCACTACACCGGTTATTAGCGAGGATCATGCAGAAGTAGAAGTGAAAACATGGATTAATAATTCAGATTCTTATTCAGCCGCAGTGGAGCTGTCGACGGTAATTTTAGATTCTAATGGAGAGGTATTGGCCAAAGAAACAAAGGACAACATATCGATTGATGCAGAAGAGCAAACAGAAATAGTTCAGCAGCTGGAGATCACGGACCCAAAACTATGGTCCGTTGATTCCCCCTATTTATATAAGGCCATTTCCTCAATAGTTTATGAAGGAAAGGTAGTGGATGAATATGAAACAACATTTGGAGTACGCTACTTTCACTTCGATTCTGACAAGGGCTTTTTCCTGAATGGTAAGCATTTGAAATTGAAAGGGGTGAATCTGCACCATGACCTGGGGCCACTGGGTGCTGCTGTGAACAAAAGAGCCACAGAACGTCAGTTAGAGATCATGAAGGAGATGGGAGTAAATGCGATACGCACGGCCCATAACCCGCCATCGCCTGAGCAGCTTGAATTATGTGATGAGCTTGGTATCCTTGTTATAGACGAAACCTTTGATGAGTGGTCCGTTGCAAAGCACGGGGTCCCAAACGCTTATAATATCTGGTTTGAAGAATGGGCAGAAAAAGATACACGGGCATTGATTATGCGGGATCGTAACCATCCATCCATAATTATGTGGAGTATCGGGAATGAAATTCCTGATCTGGATACGGAGACAGGTAAGAAACACGCTAAACTATTGTCAGACATTTGCAGGGAGATGGATCCGACCCGACCTGTAAATGCAGGTGTTCATTTAACAACAAAATTTGATTCAGAGTTAGAGAAATGTTTTGATGTATTTGGCATGAATTACTGGCAGGACCGCTACGATAAAATGCACGCAGAATTTCCGAATTTACCCTTGTTATCTACCGAATCTTCTGCTACACTCAGCACCAGGGGTGAGTATCACTTTCCAGTGAAAGAAATATATAGTGGATATATACATGAATCAAAACAGATCACATCCTACGATGTGGTGAATACGGGATTTGGAGCCTTACCGGATGTGGAGTTTGCTCTTCAACAAGCACCATGGATGGCAGGAGAGTTTGTATGGTCGGGATTTGACTATCATGGAGAGCCGGATCCATACGAAGAAGGCTACTTTCCGGCGCACAGCTCCTATTTTGGTATTGTAGATATGTGCGGATTTAAAAAGGATCGCTTTTACCTCTACCAGAGTCAATGGACCGATGATCCGATGATACACCTTCTTCCAAGCTGGAATTGGGAAGGCCGGGAAGGAGAGCTTACTCCTGTTTATATCTATTCAAATTGTGCCGAAGTTGAACTCTTTGTCAATGGGGTGTCAATGGGAAGGAAACAAAAACAGGAAGGGATATACCGGTATATTTATGATGATGTAGAATACCAGCCCGGCAGTATCAGGGCTGTGGGATACAATAAGGATGGTGAGGTCCTCTCTGAAAAAGAGATCAGGACAGCTGGACCGGGAGCAAAAATCGGCCTGGAAGCTGACAGGGCCAGCATTCATGCGGATGGCCAGGACCTGGCATTTATCACGGTGAAGATTATGGATGCAGATGGAAATATTTGTCCCAATGCAAATAACCTGGTTAAATTTTCCATTGAAGGCGAAGGCCTTCTTAAATGTGTGGGCAATGGAGATCCTGCCTGTACTGAAAGTTACCAGGCAAGTGAAAGATCAGCATTCCATGGCTTGTGCCTTTTGGTTGTCCGTTCCACCCAAAATCCCGGAAAGATAATTGTCAGGGCGAGTTCCGATGGGATTGAAGATACCATCATCGAGATAAGCACAGAAAAATTAGCAAATCTTTAAATTGGTTTGAAATGAAAAACAGGGGTGAAAGATCTTTAGTTGGCCTGGTAATAATCACATTACTTTCAATTGCTCTCAGCAGTTGCACGAACCAGGATAGTGCGCAGGAGGGAGATTTTGGAGCTTACCACACCCGCCTGGTCACTGGTGCAGATTGGGAGCTGTTTGATCGATCAGGCGATTTCGCAGACATTGTTGTTAACCTGGGATCAGGCAGGGGAAAATTCATTTTTTGGAGAGGGGCAAGCTACCTTCCATACTGGGAAAATGCTTCAGGTAAAAAGTTCTTTGTGGATGAGATTATTCCCCGCAAGGGAGACGGGAGCGATATGATGCCGGACAGGGTAAATACATATTCACATGTATCCCTTATTGAAAGTTCTTCTACAAAGGCTACCGTTCACTGGAGGTACCTTCCTGATTTTGAAGGGACAAATCCGCATACAGGAGTTGCGGCAAACCAGTTTGTTGATGAATACTTCACATTGACCAGCGAGGGTGTGGTCACGCGCTCTATTAAAACCGGTACTGAAAAGATCGATGATTGGAATGATCCAGCCAACAGGATTACCCAGATATTTATGCTGTCGCAAAGAGGAATTGTTGAAAAGGAAAGAACAGCGGCAACAATCAATGGTGAGACAGAAATAACTGAAGGAAATCAAATAATAGAAGAGACCATAGTTGAGCCCCTTGCATGGTTTCAATTTGATGAAACCAGTGGAGATCTTACGCAAGAATCCCGTAGTAAAGCTGAATCCATCATACCGGGAGATAAGACCATCTGGAAAAAGGGAGTTTCAGGAACTGCCTTACAATTTGATGGATACAAAACTGCCGTTCAGATACCTTCAGATGAAGCAGTGAAACCTGCAGGTGAGATCACTCTCGAGGGATGGGTGGCCATCGGCGCATATCCCTGGAGCTGGTGCCCAATCGTGCAGCAGGCCGATGATGTTCCCGAGGAGGTTCGCCTGTTCAGAGGGGAGTATGATATTACCGACCTAGCAAAGCGGGAAGGAGATCTTTCCATTGGGCTTGTTGGGGGCGATCCGGATAACCAGGAAGGAGATGTGGATGTTGAGCAGGAAATTGACTTCGATGAAATTGAATTTGTTGTGAAGTACCTGAAGGAAGATGATACCGGGTATTTCCTTGGGATTAACGGTCATGGTCATCCAGGTTTTAAACTGAGAGTTGGAGGGATTTGGGAGGAACTTACATCAGATGTCTTCCTTGAGAGAAAAAAGTGGTATCACATTGCTGCAACTTACAGCCAGTCATCCGGAAAGATGATCCTGTATGTAGACGGTAAAAAAACAGATGAAAAGCAAGTTGCAAAGGCAGAAATAGAATTGTCCATAAAGGATATACAGATTGGAAGAGGAAAAGAGCGTCGTCCTACAGACCCTGTAAGAGAAAATACCTTCCCGGGCACATATTCTTTCGATGGTTTAATTGATGAAGTAAAAATTTACGATGTGGCCCTGTCGCAAGACGATATCCAGTCTACTTTTGCCTTATATGCGCTTGGTGCAACAGCCGATCTTGATAAACGGGTGCTTCCTGCGGGAGAAAACAGGCAATCCTTTGGCGGATATTATACCAATCTCAAGTTCTATGATAGCTGGGATAATATGTGGAGATTCGGAGATCATCCTGATGTTATTGTTGAATTTGACGATAATCCTTCCAGGTTTGTTTTCTGGAGAGGAGTGAGCTACATTCCAATGATGGTCAATGAGAACAACTTCTGGTACAGCAATGAGTTTAACGAGACCTGGAGTACTTCTGGAGGCGAAGGATGCCAGGAACCAATGTCAGATAAACAATGCCTGTACAACCATGTGAGGATCATTGAGAATACACCGGCAAGGGTTGTGGTTCATTACAGGTTTCCATTGGTCGATGTAAATAAGATCAAGGCAAATTACGTGGAGGAAACAGGCTGGTATGATGTGGCCGACTGGTACTATTATATCTATCCGGATGGAGTTGCTTCCAAGGTTGAACACTTATGGACGAGCGGTGAAAGGATCCATGAGTGGCAGGAATCAATGGCTATCTTCGGACCCGACCAGCATCCGCATGATCTCATAGAACGGGAAGAAACTTTTACCATTGTCCGGATGGACGGAGAATATGAAACCTTTGATTGGAATCCTTTACCCCCTGATGGAATTGAAGGTCCGGAAGGGTCCAATATTCATCATATTAACTATAAAGGTGAATATGATCCTGTAACCATTGTGGATGAGATCCAATGGTCAAATGTCTATGGAGGGGAGATAACCGATTATGCCATTTTCCCAACATGGAACCATTGGCCGGTAGCTCAAATGCCTTCAGATGGGCGCTATGCAAGCTATCCTGACAGAACCTGTCACAGTTCCCTCTCCCATATTTATCCTCCCGATTACGATGCTCAATTTGGGAACCGACCTTACCAGTCAAAAATTTTACTGGAAGGGATGCTCAAGCAGGCCCCCCTGGATTTGATCCCCCTGGCGAAATCGTGGATACAGCCTCCTCTTCTTAGCGCTGTAAAAGGTTGCACCGGGAATTACGATCAAGCTCAACGTGCTTAT
>DAOWJB010000133.1 GCA_030640625.1 Bacteroides sp. | reverse complement strand
TTCTAGCCAGCAACAAACATTGAAGGAGATGTTAATGACCTGGCAACGCTAAAAGAAGCTGCCGCTGACAAGGATGTCATATTTCACGGGATTAATTATCCGTACAATTTGTGGGATAAATTCATGAAACCCATAACAAATAATGTGATTGAGGCAGCTAAAAAAAATAAGGCGAGGATTTTGTTTCCAGGAAATATTTATGCTTTTGGGAAGGTTTCTGAGAAGATAACCGAAGACAGTATACCTGTTCCAACAACAAAAAAAGGCAGCATAAGATGGGAGCTCAACAATATGCTGCACACAGCAACCCGGCAGGGGTTTTGTAAAGTAATTGTATTACGCTTGCCTGATTTTTTTGGTGAGAATGTCACCAATGGACTGATCAAGCCCATTTTTGGGAACGCTGCCAGAAAGAAACGCATTGAATGGTTGATAAATGCCGATATTCCTCATCAATTTGTTTACACGAAAGATGCTGCAAGATTGTTTTTCATACTCTCAGAGGAAGCAAGTCTTCCTGACTATTTTCTGATCAATTATGGGGGTGTAATTGTGCCAAGTATCAGGGAGTGGAACAAAACGATAAGCCGGATCTCCGGAAGTCCGGATAAAGTAAAAGTCATATCCAAAACAATCCTGGGCATTCTCAGCTGGTTTGTTCCTGTTGTGAGAGAACTCAGGGAAAATTTCTATCAGTTTGAGAATACGATCATACTGGACGATGCCAGGGTCAAAAAACTAATTCCAGTTTTTCAGGAAACGGCCATGGAGGAATCCATCGCAAAAACCATTGATTGGTTTAAAAGCAATGCAGGTTAGATGGCTACCTGTCCAGACCCTACCCGGTCTACAAGCCAAGAAACAGAATAGCTATTCCGCTGAGCAGAATGGTTGCACCTGCAATGGCATGTGTAAACCTTTCCATCTTCCCCAGCCTGACAAATTTCAGTCCGTATGAAGCCAGCAGTACCAGTACAAGCATGGTCAATATGGTAACCAGGCCGAAGACAATGGATACCCTAGCAACACCCCAGGAACTGTCCTGGGCTGCCGGGTACATTAAAAGCGGGATGAGGGGTTCACAGGGTCCCAGGAAAAAAATGGTGAACAGTATCCAGGGAGTGATGTTGTTCTTGTGGGTATGGTCATGCTCTTCAAGGTGGGTATGCTCATGTACATGACTGGTACCGTTCCCATGATAATGGATATGTTTATGGGGTTTATGCTTCACGGCCCTGTAAATCCCCCAGGACATATATCCCAGGCCAAACAATACAAACAACCACGCTGCCAGGTCTCCCCTGACAGATTCCATGAACTCCAGTTTATTCAAAGCTATGCCAACTCCTATGCCAATTGTTCCCAGCAGGATAGAACTAATGACATGGCCAAATCCGCTCAGGAGGGTAACCCATGATGTTTTGTAGATAGACCATTTCCTGGCCCTTGACATGACAATAAACGGCAGGTAGTGGTCCGGTCCCAATACAGTATGTATGAATGCCAGGCTTGCAGCAGTGATGGTTAGTGTACTGAGATTTTCTGTCATCATGAGAAACAATTAAACCGGAACAGCTGTCATAACCAGCTCACCGTGGTAAATACCTTTAATGGCCTTCAGTTTATCCGAGAGCTTGTTCAGCTTGTCAGACTTCCCTTTCAGGGTGATGGTCTCCAGACAAAGATCATGATTCAGATGAATATGCTGGCTTGACAATATCAGGCAATGGTAGTCATGCTGAATCGCGGTCATCTGTTTCTGCAGGTCCCGTTTATGATGGTCATAAATCAGTACAAGCGCGCCGGCAACCTCTTCATCCCCCTTCCATTTATCCTCAACCAGGTTTTTACTGATCAGGAACCTGATGGCCTGGGAACGGTTGGGGAAATGATGGTCAACAACCAGTTGATCAAGCTTTTCCAATAGATCCTTTTCAAGGGATACACCAAATCTGCTAACGGACATCGTGTTACTTTTTATGAATTTCTTGTTACGAAAGTAAATATTTTTAATGAATTCCTTCCCTGGACCGGGGAAATCCGGGTTATTTTAAAATCAATATAAATACGATGGATCTGATCCGGGAGCCGATTCCCTATTGTATGATTTTCATTTCATCAATTAAATAGCCGGCACCTGCAAACCTGTCGACAATAAAAAGTACATACCTGATATCCACTGCGATATTGCGGCATTGATTCAGATCATAGACATAATCGCTCATCGTTCCCTCCCAATTCCTGTCAAAATTAATGCCGATCAGTTGTCCGTCTGCATTTAAAACAGGACTGCCTGAATTTCCTCCGGTGGTATGGTTGGATGCAATAAAACAAACCGGTACTTTGCCATTCACAGTATAAGGGCCATAATCCTTCTGGTTAAATAAATCAGTTAGTTTTTCCGGGATGCTGTAATCTTCCATAGGCAGGTAAGTCTTTTCAATGATGCCATCAAGGGTAGTACTGTAACCAAAACTGACTGCATCCCGTGGCCGGTATTCCAAGATCTCACCGTATGCAATACGCATGCTGCCATTGGCGTCCGCATAAAAATCCCTGTCCGGTTCCATTACCCTTAATCCTTCTATATACAGACGATAACTGGCATCCTTACGGTCGGTGATTGACCGGTATGAATGTCTGATCTGCCCGGACAGATCTTCGCAGGCCAGTGCCAGGCTGTAGACAGGATCGTTCTTTATTTTTTTTATGGCAGCCTTATCCATTTCATCAAGCAATGACATCACCTGTATACTGCTGGAAAACAGGGTTTTATCAAATAGATAATCTGTATACCTGTCAAGGTCTCCCTTGAACTTTTGCATGGCTTTCTTCAGTGGCAGGGGATAATAGACCTCCGGCAAGTCTTCTGTATAGATCCTGACAAGCCTTCTGAATATCTCCCTGTCAATGGACAGGGTATAGTCCTTAAAGAAATCATTTGCCAGTTCCCTGGTTTCATCAACGGTGTATTCGAGATAATACTCCCCGGCCTCCAGGCTGTGAAAAGCCTCAACTACATCCATGAATTCCCCGGCAAAGTTCAGGATCTCAAAGGCAGCTAAAATCTCCCGCTGGTATTCATACGCCAGGATCAGGTCAGACTCCAGGTTTATCAGGTATTTAAGTGAATCCAGTACATCAGCATATTGCTTCCTTCCATCCGGATCCTGATCAATCCACCCGGTAAATTTCTCCTCTGTATCGTGTTTCCGGGATATTCCCTCCACCTTATCGATGCCTTTTATCACGCCCTGCCATTTCTTCCATGAATTGGTGACACGGTCATATTTGGCAGCATATTTAATCCGTATCTCATCGCTTTTATCCATTTGCTTCTTCATTACCTCCATCCTTTCGGTTCTGATCCGGATCTTTGACGGAAGGCTTTTCCCAAGGATCATTTCCAATTCCGTCGACAGCAGGTACTGATCGGTATTGCCCGGAAAGCCACAAACCATGGTGAAGTCTCCTGTATCAACCCCGCTCACAGATATGGGGAAAAAGTTTCCTGGCTGATAGGGTACATTTTCGGGTGAATAGGGTGCCGGATTATTAGCTGTATCTGCATAGATCCTGAATATGGAGAAGTCTCCGGTATGCCTGGGCCAGATCCAGTTGTCCGTATCCCCGCCAAAATCCCCAATGGATTTGGGAGGGGCTCCTACCAATCTCACGTCGTTATATTCCTCATACAGGAACATGTAATATTCGTTGCCGTAATAAAAAGATTTTATTACAGCCTTCCTTTGGGTCCCGTCCGTGGCCGAGTCCTGTAGCCTCCTGATATTTTTATTTGTGATCTGTTCCCGGACATCCTCGGAGATACCATCCTCCACTCCTTTCAGTACTTCGTCAGTTACCTCCTGAATCTCGCGGAGAAATCTCACGTACAGTTCCGGATTGGGTAATTCCTCCTCTCTGTTCATGGCCCAGAATCCATTGTCCAGATAATTATTGTCCAGACTGCTATGTGATTGGATACTCTCCAGTCCACAGTGATGATTTGTGATCAGCAAACCCTCCCCGGAGATCAGCTCACCAGTACAAAAACCACCGAAACTGACGACCGCATCAGTAATGGTTGCCTGGTTAATATGGTAAATATCTTCAGCCGAAAGCCGGAATCCTTTTTCCTGCATGTCTCCGATCCTTAATTCCCCGATCAGTGATGGCAGCCACATACCCTCGTCAGACCTGAGATCTGTCAATGGAACAATAAGAAATATCAGCAAGATGTATAAGTTCTTTTTCATCATTTGATCATTCTCCCAGCAATTGTTTTAACTCATGATAAACCCTCTGGATGGGCAGGCCCATGACATTAAAATAAGAACCTTCAATCTTCTCAATCCCGATATAACCGATCCAGTCCTGGATCCCGTAAGCACCTGCCTTATCATAAGGTTTATAATGATCTATATAGTAATTAATCTCTTCATCTGTCAGATTGGCAAACCACACCAGAGAGGAGGCATGGAAAGAATGCATTCGCTCTGCAGTTCTGATACATACACCGGTCAGGACCTCATGCATGTTCCCGGACAATTGTTTCAGTATGTTCACCGCATCTTCTTGGTCCGCGGGTTTGTTTATCACCTTATCATCCATCCAAACAATGGTGTCAGCCGTAATCAACAGGGTCTTCTGCGGAATATCTTTCATGATGGCCCGGGCTTTCAACTCGGCCAGGTACACCGGTATCTCTTCTCTGTTCAGTCCCCCTGGATATGCCTCATCCAGAGCATCGTTTATCCGGACCTCAAACTCGAATCCCAGTTCATTCAGTAAATACTTTCGTCTCGGGGAACCTGATCCCAGGATAATATGATATTTTTTAAGCTTTTCGTGGAGCATGAAAAATCAGGGTATGTATTTGTGAATGATGAAATACACCAGTACGGAATAGAGTATCCCGGCCAGCATAATCAATTTTGTGATGTTGCTACAGAGATGATAATCTTTTTTTTCTTTGGCCGAAACCAGCCTGAATATAAGATAGAGGAATGGAAAGATCAGGAAAATTGTAAACCATGCAAGAGATATGAGATCTGGTTTTCCACCCGGATTATAGTAGAGAAAATTCACATACACGTAAATCAGTGAAACCACGATAGCCAGGATCAGAACCACGACAAGAACTTTGGTGAACCGGATACCTAGCAGGATAGGCATCGTGTTCCTTCCATATGCCGAATCGCCTTCAAAATCTTCAATATCCTTGATGATCTCCCTGATCAGGGTGGAAAGAAATGCGAAAAATGAAAAACCGCCAACCCAGGCCAGGAGATTATTAAAGTTCATGTCATTGGCGACCAGGACCTCCCGGTAAGCCCTGTTTAGTAATGGGACTTCGAATATGACCACAACGAATGGTACGATAGCGGTGAAGAC
>DAOWJB010000149.1 GCA_030640625.1 Bacteroides sp. | reverse complement strand
CTTCCACTGCCTTTTCAAGCTTTTCCGGAAAAATGTCATTGATAACGAGCCTGGCCCCGGCACCAGCAAGTCCCTTGGCAATTGCCATACCCAGTCCATGTGTTGCCCCCGTAACAAGGGCCGTTTTTCCGGATAGATCAAATATTTCCTGTATCATATTAACAGTTTTTGGTTTGTTCGACTTAAAGTATGAAGAGAACTTATTCCCTATCTGAGACCCGTAGGCTGTACTATATCCATATCCCCATAATCCAGGTTTTCCCCGGCCATTCCCCATACAAAAATATAGTTGGAGGTACCTGCCGCACTGTGGAGCGACCATGAGGGTGATAGCACTGCCTGTTCATTCAGCATCCAGATATGCCTGGTCTCCTGTGGCTGTCCCATAAAATGACATATTGCCTGATCGTCCGGCACCTCAAAGTAGAAATAAGCTTCCATTCGCCGGTTATGGGTATGAACAGGCATGGTGTTCCAGACACTTCCGGCCTGAAGTTCAGTCATGCCCATCTGTAGCTGGCAGGTTTCTACGATACTGTTCACCAGCAGTTTGTTAATCTTCCTGGCGTTGGAGGACTCCAGGGCTCCCAGTTCCACCACTTCAGCATCTGCGAGGGTGACCAGCCTGGAGGGGAACTTTTTATGTGCCGGTGCTGAATTAATATAAAATTTGGCCGGTGCTGCCGCATCTGCTGACTCAAAAACTACATCATTGGTTTCCTTCCCGAGATACAAAGCATCCTTGTATCCAAGTTCATAGGTCTCACCGTCAGCAACAATAACACCCTTGCCACCCACATTAATGATCCCCATTTCACGCCGGGCCAGGAACTGTTCTGCCTTCAGGCTGTCAAAACTCTCCAATACCAGCTTGCCTTTAACCGGATGGGCACCGCCAACAATGTAACGGTCATAGAGGGAATAGGTCAGGCAAATCTCGTCCTTGACAAAAACCTCTTCCACCAGGAATTCTTTACGGATACTTTCTGTATCGTATTGCTTAAAATCTTCAGGATGAACTGCATACCTTTCATTGAATTTCATATACTTTATTTTTTAGGGTTGAATTTCTTATAATGAGCCCTGGTTTAATAATTACTTCTTTATTCATTTCCATGCTGCCTCCGTGGTCAATCCCCTCAAACAACAAATGCGCTGCCGACTTGCCAATTTCCGTGCTGTGCTGTTCGACCGTTGTCATCCTTACCAGTTCGGTGAATGGCTCATTTGCAAAACCGGCAACACCTACCTGTGCGGGTACATCCACCTGCATATCCTGCAAACAAAGCATAGCACCCAGGGCAGAAAAATCACTGGCGGAGAATATGGCATCAAATTCAACAGCATCATCCAACCTGTCACGGTAAATATTGATATTTGCAGGTCCGGCAAGATGAACAAATATACAAAAAACGCAAAGGTTTGCACGGAAAACTTATTGTTACTAATTTGCAGGACAAACCGGTAATCCGGCAATAAATCATGATGAACCAAAGAATCGATATAATCAATAAGATCCGGGATATCCGGGTGATGCCCCTTTACTACCATGCAGATCCGGATGTTGCCTTACAGGTCATGCAGGCAGTGTTCGAGGGTGGACTGGACCTGCTGGAATTTACCAACCGTGGAGCGAATGCATTCAAAGTTTTTGAAAAACTATATGAATTCAAGTCACAGCAATACCCGAATGCTGCCCTGGGTATCGGGAGCATTGTGGATGCCCCTACAGCTGCACAGTATATACTGGCCGGAGCTGATTTTGTGGTTTCTCCCCTGCTTAACCATGAGCTGATCAAGGTTTGTAACCGGCGTAAGATCCTGCATATTCCCGGCTGTTCCACATTAAGTGAGATCAGTCAGGCGGAAGAATGGGGGGCAGAGATGGTGAAGGTGTTCCCGGCGGCACAGCTGGGGGGACCCGCCTTCATCAAGGCCATCAAGGGTCCCTGTCCCTGGTCATCCATCGTCGTCACAGGAGGAGTTAAAACCACCTATGAAAACCTAAAAGCCTGGCATGATGCCGGTGTTGATGGATTTGGCATCGGATCTGACCTGATCTCCAAAGATCTTATCAAAGAAGGAAATTATACCGGATTGACCGAAAAAGTTAAAGAGCTGTTGCAGATCGTCACAAAATTGAAATCCTTATAAAATATACCCCTTTGAGATACTGGATCCTCCTCCCATTGCTATTCCTGGCAATCAATGTTAACGGCCAGGATATAGCCAAGGTAAAACATGATAAGAACGCTGGTGTGGACGCTGAGATCTATTCCTCTTTCACCTTTGACGGTGCCTGGTGCTGGTTCTCTGATCCACGGGCTGTATATTATGAAGGAAAACAAAAACGGACCTATGCGGGGTGGATCGACAGGCATGGTGATGTCTGTGTTGGATTCTATGATCACGGGTCCGGCCGTATTGAATCCAGGGTGATCTATGACGGGCTCCAGCGGGATGACCATGACAATCCCAGCATTCTTTTTGATGACAAGGGCAGGCTGCTTGTGTTTTTTAACAAGCATGGCGGACCTAATCCTCTGTTTCTCTGCAGATCAGAGAATCCGGAAGATATCCGGAACTGGGGTGAGATCCAGCGTCTTGCGCTGAACGATACTGATCGCTACACGGGAATGGGGGATACTTACACCTATACCAACCCGGTAAGGCTTTCTGCCGAGCATGGAAGGATATATATTTTCTGGAGAGGGATGGATAACAAGCCTAATTATTCCTACTCTGATGATCATGGTGAGAACTGGTCAAACGGTAAAATATTCATCCTTCCGGACAGGACCTACCCTATGCGGCGCCCCTACCTTAAAGTATCATCCAACGGAAAAGATATTATTCATTTTGCCTTCACCGACGGACATCCGCATAAGGAACCTGAGAACAGCATCTATTATATGTATTACAGGGATGGGGGACTGTACCGGGCGAATGGTGAAAAAATAGGTGACCTTGGAGATGAGATCTCTCCCCGCATGGCAGATTGTGTGTATGATGCGATCCCTACTGAAGAAAAGGCATGGATCTGGGATGTAGCTGAAGATGAAAATGGTAACCCTGTACTGGCTTATGCCAAATTCCCTGATGATTCCAATCATGTCTATTGTTATGCCTCCTGGGATGGCAAACAATGGAACAATACAGACCTGGTAAATGCCGGTGGATGGTTTCCAGAAACAGCAGCAGGCGAGATAGAAAGGGAACCCAATTATTCAGGCGGGATGATCATTGATCATGAAAATGCAAATACGCTGTATCTTTCAGTCAAACGGGATACTGTCTTTGAAATTGAGAAATGGGTGACAGGTAATAATGGCAGATCATGGAAAGCCTCACGTCTCACACATGGATCCTCCAAAGACAATGTAAGGCCATTCGCAGTCCGTGGTGCTACCGGGGATAATCCCCTGCAGGTACTTTGGATGTGTAATACACGATATGTTCACTATACGGATTACCAGGTATCCATACAGATGGATTTGGCTCCACAACCGGTTTCCAATGGACTGGACAGGAAAAGCATCCTGGATGTCATGCACCGGGTGGCGGACTGGCAGATCATGAACCCGAGGAACCCACATCCCCTGAACTGGCATTATGGTGCTTTTTATACCGGTGTTTGGGCTCTCTATAAAACCACTGGTGAGGAAAGGTATAAGAATGAGATCAAAAACCTGGGACAAAAATATAACTGGAAACTTCAAAATGATATCTACCATGCAGACAGGCTCACCATTGCACAGTCTTTTGCGGATCTATATATGGAAGAAAAGGACCCAGACATGCTGGAGAAAATCCAATGGGTCCTGGACATGCATGTGGATCGTACTGCACCAGCTGATGTGACTCATGAAATCAATCCATACCGGGGTGAATGGTGGACCTGGTGTGATGCCCTCTACATGGCCCCACCTGCTTTTGCCAGGGTATTTAAGGCGACGGGTGATGAAAAATATCTGAAATACCTGGATGAGCATTGGTGGATAACATCAGATTATCTGTATTCACCGGAAGATTCACTTTATTATCGAGATGACAGATTCTTCGATGAACGGACTGAAAACGGTAAAAAATTGTTCTGGGCACGGGGGAATGGCTGGGTAATAGCCGGACTGGCAAGAACACTGCCATATATACCGGAAGATTATCCTGGCAGGGACCGGTTTATCCAGCAATTCGAAGAAATGGCAGCCAAGCTGTTACGGATACAGGATGAAGATGGTTTGTGGCGGGTCAGTCTGGATGATACTGAATACCTTGACATGGGAGAGTCAAGCGGGAGCTCCTTTTTTACTTTTGCACTGGCCTGGGGAATAAACAATGGATTGCTGGATCCTGAGATTTACACACCGGCAGTCATCAAGGCCTGGCAAAAACTGGTGGGCAATGTAAATGAGCAGGGAAGGCTGGGTTACGTCCAGCAGGTGGCCGGCTCCCCATACCCCTTCTATGATTACCAGTCACATGTTTATGCAAGCGGGGCATTCCTGCTTTCAGGCTGCGAGATACTGAAAATGTTAGAATGAACATTACTGCAGCATAGTTGGAGTATATTATTGTTATATTAGCTTTTCATTAATGATCATTTTCCGTATGTCGGATTATTCCAAATCCCAGGTTCTAAGCCAGATCAATCAAACACCTTTTTTTGTGTTCTTTTACCATGCGGAACCGGATGTTTGCAAAAAGGTCATTACGGCATGTTATGCTGGTGGGAATCGAATATTTGAATTCACTAACCGGGGAAAAGATGCAGACAAGGTATTTGCTAATTTGAATCCATGGGTACGCAATGAATTCCCGGATTTGATTTTTGGTACAGGAACTATTTATGATGCTGAAGCTGCCAATCTCTATATCAACATGGGTGCAGATTTTATCGTATCGCCGGCGGTGGATGAACAGGTGGCCGAAGTTTGCAACCGAAAAAAAATATTGTGGATCCCGGGCTGCCTGTCCCCGACTGAGATTTACCGCGCTGAACAGCTGGGGGCAGCTATCATTAAAATATTTCCCATTGTGGCTACAGGAGGACCCGACTATATAAGGGCCATGCATGGGCCAAGTCCCGATACACGATTCATGCCCACCGGTCAGCTCAAACCCACTGAAGCCAGCCTGAAACCATGGATGGAAGCAGGTGCGTATTGCGTGGGATTGGGATCCGGACTTGTCACACGCGAGATCATTCGATATGGTAATTTTAGTATTTTAACCAGTCTTTGTACCGAAACTATAAAAATCATTTACAAATACAGGAAAAATAATTACACATGACAGCTAAAACATTTAATGAATCGCAAGAGAAAATAGGAAAGTACAGGTGGACCATCTGTACCCTTGTTTTCTTTGCAACAACCGTAAACTATCTGGACCGGCAGGTTATCGGTATTCTTAAACCTGTTCTGGAATCAGACATTGGAATAGGAGAGGCAGAATATGGATATATTGTTTCTGCCTTCCAGTTTGCCTATGCCATCGGTATGCTGGCTGTGGGAAGGTTTATCGATCGGCTTGGCACAAAATTGGGATATGCCCTTGCTTTTATCGGTTGGAGCCTGGCGGCCATTGCCCATGCATTTGCCAGAGGACCTTTAGGTTTCGGAGTCGCCAGAGCGGCATTGGGTTTCACCGAGGCTGGTAACTTTCCTGCAGCCATTAAGACAGTTGCGGAATGGTTCCCCAAGAAAGAACGTGCACTGGCAACCGGTATTTTTAATTCAGGCACCAATGTAGGTGCCATCATTGCCCCTATTGTAGTCCCATGGATAGCCATTAATTGGAGCTGGGAGATGGCTTTTATTGCGACAGGGGCTGTGGGACTTATATGGCTGATTTTTTGGTTTATATTCTATGAAGTACCCAATAAACAAAAACGTGTCGGAGAAGCTGAACTGAAATATATACATAGCGACCAGGAGGAGGAAGTAAAAGAACAGATTCCCTGGCTAAAGCTTCTAAAATACCGCCAAACCTGGGCTTTCTTTGTTGGAAAATTCCTCACCGATCCCATCTGGTGGTTTTACCTTTTTTGGATCCCGGCCTGGCTGGCTGATGTCAGGGGACTGAATATCTCAGAATTCGGACTCCCGCTGGTGGTTATTTATTCGGCCACAACTGTTGGGAGTATTTTCGGTGGATGGCTCTCATCAACGCTTATCAAACGAGGATGGCCCGTTCATCGCGCCAGGGCCATAACCATGCTCATCTTTGCCTTGCTTGTTGTACCTATTGTCTTTGCCCAGGCTGAGGGCATCGGTTTCTGGGGAGCCATTGCCCTGATCAGCCTTGCGGCTTCCTCACACCAGGCATGGTCAGCAAATATTTTCACAACGGTATCAGATATGTTCCCGAAAAGAGCGGTGGCTTCAGTGACAGGTATCGGGGGATTCGCCGGTTCCATTGGCGGTATGCTTATCGCTATATTTACGGGAAATTTACTGGAATTCTGGGAAGGCAAAGGGAATATAGAGGCAGGATATTCCATGTTATTTATTATTGCAGGTTCCGCCTATATTGTAGCCTGGATCCTCTTCAATCTAATCGCACCGAAAATGAAACAGGTGGATTTTTAAACATATTATACACTGGTAAAACTTTTTCAGGCCTGGATTTCATTAATTGATTTCCGGGCCATTTTTTTGCTGGTATAGATCTGTAAAAAAGCATAATTACAAACCTAATTCAAAAAAATCCGTTAAATAAGGACTACCATTACCCAACACATATTGGCAGAGCAACCAAAACAAGACAAAAAACGACTGTTTGATGAGAAACAGTTGCTCTATACCCTGATCGATAATATGCCGGACTTTATCTATATAAAGGACACGGAGAGTAAATTTATCGTCGCCAATCAAAAGCTTCTCGATGTCCATGACCTGAAATACAGAGATAAGCTCATTGGAAAATCTGATCATGATTTCTACCCTAAAGAACTTGCCGATAAGTATTACTGGAATGAACAGGACATCATCAGTACCGGTAAACCTTTGATCAATCATGAGGAGAAGAGTATTGACGAGAAGGGTGAGGAGATTTATCTGTCAACCACCAAAATACCCTTACATGATGAAAATGGTACGATCATCGGAATCGTAGGCATTGGCAGAGATATTACTGAAAAGAAAAAGGCTGAAGGAAAACTCATTGACCACGCAGATCAATTGCAGCAGGTAAATGCCCTCCTTGAAGAAAAACAGGAGGAGATCCAGCAGCAGGCCGAGGAATTATCCGCCCAGGCTGATCACCTCCGCATGGCAAACCAGGAACTGGAAAAGATGTCAGTAGCGGTAAGTGAGACTGATAATGTGGTCATTATCATGGATGCAGATGGGAACTTTGAATGGGTTAATAACAGTTTTACCAGGGTGTATGGATATACACTGGATCAGTTTGTTACAGAGAGAGGCAAAAATATTTTGGAGGGAAGCCATCATCCAAATATACAGGAGATACTTGTTAAATGCCGCGAAACGCGTAAAACCTCCAGGTATCAAACGGAGACACAGGACAAAGATGGCAATACCATCTGGACACAATCCACCCTCACCCCGGTATTGAATTCGGAGAAGGAAATAATCCGCTTTGTTGCCATCGACACAGATATAACGGCGCTGAAGAAAGCGCAGGAGATGATCAATGTCCAGAAACTTGAGATGGAGGTGCAGCGTGACCAGCTTGAAAAAGCAAATATCACCAAGGATAAATTCTTTTCTATCATTGCCCATGATCTGAAGAATCCCTTCCACTCCATTATGGGATTTACAGACCTGCTGATCAAGAATTACTCAGATTTTGAAGATACAAAAAAACAGGAATTCCTGGGTCTGATCAATGAATCCTCCCAATATGCTAACAATTTGCTGGATAATCTGCTGCACTGGTCCAGTACCCAGATGGACAGGATTAAATACAGTCCCATTAAGTTTGACCTGCATTCACTGGTCAACGAAATCCAGCATATGTTGCATGCAAATGTAGAAAAGAAACGACTAGCCCTGTTAAATCTTGTTCCGGAAGCATCCAACGTGTTTGCTGACAAGAATATGATCCACACAGTTTTACGTAACCTGCTCAGCAATTCCATTAAATTCACACCCGAGGAGGGGATGATCTCTGTCGAAGCAACACCTGAAGACACTTCGCTGCTTATCAGTGTAAAGGATAACGGTGTAGGTATCCCGATTGACAAGCAGGGCAAATTTTTCAGTTTCGGAGAGTTTCATTCCACCTCAGGAACTGCCGGAGAGCCCGGTACAGGCCTGGGACTAATAATCTGCCACGAATTCATGAAGAAACATGGAGGAGAGCTCAATTTTACCTCTGAATCAGGGAAAGGCACTTGCTTTACATTTAATCTGCCCACTCAGGAAGCAATGGCAAATGCCTGAAGCCGTTTTTTGTAAAAATTCTTTTATTTCTTATTTTTATTAGCCCCCAAACAGGAAGTTAGATCAATTACTTATCTCGTTCAAAACAGATACTATGTTATTACTTGGATATGATATCGGCAGCTCTTCTGTAAAGGCAAGCATCATCAATGCGGATTCAGGATCAGTGATCGCTTCAGCCTTCCATCCCAAACAGGAAATGCTTATTAATGCTCCCAAAACGGGATGGGCAGAACAGGATCCTGAAACCTGGTGGGAAAATCTGAAACTTGCGACCGGCGATGTCCTAAAGCAGGCCACAGTTGATACGGACCAGATCGCTGCCATTGGTATATCATACCAGATGCATGGATTGGTGATCGTTGATAAGGATTACAAGGTACTGAGACCTTCTATTATCTGGTGCGACAGCAGGGCAGTTGAAATTGGCGAAAAGGCTTTCGAAGAGCTTGGCAGCGAACGCTGCCTCAGCAGCCTGTTGAATTCTCCAGGTAATTTTACTGCGTCCAAGCTGAAATGGGTACAGGAGAATGAGCCTGAAGTGTATAAAAAGATCCATAAGATCATGCTCCCGGGAGATTACATTGCCTTACGGATGACAGATATGGCCCTTACCACTATTTCAGGTTTATCAGAAGGCATCTTCTGGAATTTCGAAGAAAATAATCTTGGAGACTTTTTACTCGATCATTATGGTATCGGCAAGGACCTTATTCCTGATATCGTACCCACTTTTTCAGAACAGGGAAGGCTGAGTCTGACCGCAGCAGTGGAATTGGGTTTGAAATCCGGCATCCCGGTGACCTACCGGGCCGGGGACCAGCCAAACAATGCCTTCTCTCTGAATGTGCTGCATCCCGGGGAAATTGCTGCGACTGCCGGAACATCCGGTGTGGTATATGGTGTAAGTGATGAGATCACCTACGATCCTGAATCAAGGGTCAATACCTTTGCGCACGTTAACCATGAGAAAACCCGGCCCAGACTGGGAGTACTCCTCTGTATTAATGGTACAGGAATTTTGTACAGCTGGCTGAAACGAAATCTTGGATTTGCCGATATTGATTACGAGGAAATGAACCAGCTGGCCGGAGTTGTACCAATCGGAGCAAATGGACTGTGCATTTTACCCTTTGGCAATGGTGCTGAACGCATGCTGAACAACAAAGACCTTGGCTGCACATTTGCCAACATGAATTTTAACATCCATTCGAATGCCCATCTAATCAGGGCTGCCCAGGAAGGGGTTGTCTTTGCCTTCCACTATGGAATGGAGATCATGAAGAACACAGGCATCCAACCCTCCGTTATCCGGGCCGGTCATACCAATATGTTCCTGAGTCCGGTATTCAGGGAAACTCTGGCTGGTTTGACAGGTGCTGTAATAGAACTTTTTGATACAGATGGAGCCCAGGGGGCAGCCATCGGTGCAGGTGTTGGTTGTGGATATTATAGTGGATTTAAAAGTGCATTCAGCAACCTGAAAAAGATCAAGGTGATTGAACCCGATCCCCTGGGACAGGAACAATACTTGGAGGCATATCAAACCTGGCAATCTGAATTGCTAAGAAGACTGGCTTAATGGGTATTTCTCATCCTCTTCGTTCAGCTGG